>MGNI01000133.1:7702-10923 GCA_001795115.1 Chloroflexi bacterium RBG_16_48_8
GATAGCGACGAAACGTATTGAGTGTGGAGAGCATGTCCACATCCATAACCTGGCAAGTGCGCGAGTGACGAAGGGGGTATGAACATGGGCGAGATGTCATTTACAGGTTACCCTCGTAGAGGCGGTGAGGTAGGTATGAGAAATCTCCTTGCCATAATTCCCACCGTGTTTTGTGTCAATGAAGGTGCTTCAGCTTTAGGGGATCGTATTAAAGGGTCGAAACCCCTCCTTCATGACCATGGATGCTGTGAACTCAAACCCGACTTGGATCGAGTAAGGCATGTTCTGTGCGGATTGATTGCCAATCCCAACGTCGGGGGGTGTGTCATTGTCTCCTTGGGTTGTGAGGGGGTCAATTATAAAGAACTATTAGCAGTAGCCCAGGAGGAGGGAAAACCCGCTCTTCATGCTGAGTTACAAGAGGAGGGCGGAATGACGAAATGTATTGAGAGCTGCATGTCGAAGATCCAGGCTCTACTGGAGGAGATGAATGCAATTGAACGAAGGGAGTTTCCAGCTTCTAAGATCGTGATGGGAATCAAGTGCGGTTCATCCGATACGACCAGTGGATTAGCCGCCAATCCAGCGGTTGGGAAGGTAACGGATCGGTTGGTCGAACAGGGTGGGCGAGTGATTTTTGGCGAAACAACAGAAATCATCGGGGCAGAACAACTCCTTGTAAAACGCTGTATCGATGCCGTCGTGGAGCGAGCCTTGCTTGAAATGGTGATGAGAGTCGAAGAAAGGGTGAAACGAGTGGGTGTTGATATGAGAGGATCTCAACCCACGCCGGGCAATATTCGGGGCGGGTTGACAACGATCGAAGAAAAATCCTTAGGCGCGATCTGTAAAGCCGGGTCAGCTCCTATTGCAGGTGTTCTTGAGTACGGCCAATCTGCAAAGGATCAGGGATTGTTCGTAATGGATTCGCCCGGAAAGGAAAATGAGATCATGACCGGGCTGGCAGCTTCTGGAGCCAATCTCATCGTTTTTACAACCGGGGGTGGTGCGCCACAGGGATTCCCCATTGTGCCTGTGATAAAGGTCGCCAGTAACCCCCTAAAAGTTCGTAAAATGAGAGAACACATTGACGTGGATGCCACGGGGATTTTTGATGGCACTTCTTCCCTGGAGGAGATTGGTGATCAAATCTGGAGGGTATTGCTCAAAGTTGCATCCGGATCATTGACCCAGGCCGAAAAACTGAGTTACGATAAAACCATCGGTATCTACACTTTATACCCATCGATTTGAAGTCAGAAAGAAGTGAAATTACTCCAGGCTATGGAGTTGTTGATGATAAGAAGGTTTTCGCTTTGGCTCTACAGGATCACAACCAGCAGGATAGCCTTATCTTGCTTCTTAATCTTTCTGTTCTTCTCAGTTTTTGTACTGCCCGGGCAATCAGCAGGAGCGGATACCTATAGTGAGGGTGCGGGATCACCCGATTTATCCTTCTTTTATTCCGCGAAGGAACTTTATGCCATAGCCGATGCTTATAGCGATGAGGGGCGTGAAGCCTATATACAAGCCCGCTTCACCTTCGACTTGGTCTGGCCCATCCTATACACCCTGTTTCTAACCATTGCCATCAGTTGGTTGTTTGTCCGAGCCATATCACCCTACAGTTGGTTACGAATGACGAACCTTGTCCCGATCTTGGGTATGGTATTTGATTACCTGGAGAACAGCTCCACATCTCTGGTGATGGGACGTTACCCAGTACAAACAACGGGCATCGATTCTCTGGCTTCCGTTTTTACGCTATTAAAATGGGTCTTCATCGCTGTGGCTTTGATGCTCTTAGTGGTGGGTGCTACCCTCGCAGTTGCACGGTGGGTTGGTCGAAGTAGGAAGTCCAGGTGATTTAGGTGCCTTTATAAAGTATGTGCAAAGCCGAGTGATCCAATTAGCAAAGAAGCTCTTGTAGACTTCTTTTATTCCATGCAATCAGACAACCGGAGTACAATAATCCATGATCGTAAGATAGGATTACCATCATGAGCTTACGAATAGGAATCGTCGGTCTTCCCAATGTGGGCAAGAGCACGACCTTCAACGCACTTACAAAGGCGCAGAACGCTGAAGTAGCCAGTTACCCCTTCTGCACCATCAAGCCCAACCGGGCGATAGTACCCATTCCGGATGAACGAGTCGAACGATTAAAAGAGCGCGCAGGGCGCCCCAACGCCATCCATACCACCATTGAGTTCGTCGACATCGCTGGTCTCGTGAAAGGGGCTAGTCGCGGCGAAGGGTTGGGGAATCAATTTTTAGCCAATATCCGTGATGTAGATCTCATCGTGCACATTGTTCGTTGCTTCGAGGATCCCAATGTCGCCCATGTGTCGGAAAACATTGATCCACGCTACGATATCGAGGTGGTGGAAACGGAGCTTATCCTGGCGGATCTAGAGCAGCTCGAGAGGAAGATCGAGCGTTTGATAGGCCAGGTGAAGGGGGATCGGAAGACCTATGAACCTCAGTTGAAAGTGGCTGAGGAACTGCGTGATCATCTCGATTCAGGGAAACCCATCTCTCAAGCTGCCAGTCAGGATCAGGCATTAATGCAAATCCTGAATCAAGAGCTGCGTTTTTTAACAGCTAAGCCGGTCCTCTTCGTGATCAATGTGGATGAAACTGGCTTGGAAGGAGAGAGTCCTTGTGAGCGGATGGCCCATTCCATGGCGAAGGATAGCGGAGCGGATTCAGTTAAGCTCTGCGCCAAGCTCGAGGAGGAAATGATTGACTTGGAGGAGATCGAACGCCAGGAGTTACTTGAGTTGGTGGGCGTAGAGGAGAGCGGTCTGGAGAAGGTCATCCGATTAAGTTATCGTAGGCTTGGACTCATCAGCTTTTTCACCATGAATGAGAACGAGGTACGAGCATGGACGGTGCAAAAAGGTGGGAAGGCTCCCACGGCTGCCGGTAAAATTCATACGGATTTCGAACGCGGTTTCATCCGGGCTGAGGTCGTCCCCTATGAGAGATTTATGGAGCTTGGAAGTATGAGCGCCATTCGTAACGCGGGAGAACTGCGCATCGAAGGAAAAGAGTACGAAGTCCAGGATGGAGACATCATTTACTTCCGTTTCAATGTCTGAAAGAGCGGCTTTACAGGACAATAGCAAGGTATCGTTTTAATACCACAAACCCGATCGACTGTCCTATCTACACTCTATCGATCTATTTCACCCCGCTTGTGATATCATGAATCCCGC
>MGNI01000133.1:10939-11122 GCA_001795115.1 Chloroflexi bacterium RBG_16_48_8
GGAGTACTTCATGGATCTGAAGCGTTTATTTCCCATACTGCTGATCACCTTCACGAACATTCTGGGCGCAGGGTTCATCATGCCTATCCTGCCTCTCTACGCCGAAGGGGAGTTCCCCGGTACAGTGCTGCAGGTTACCCTGCTCTCAACAGCATTTTTCGCTGCTCAGTTTTTCGCAGCGCC
>MGNI01000133.1:11150-11526 GCA_001795115.1 Chloroflexi bacterium RBG_16_48_8
GATCGGGTTGGACGGCGACCCGTCCTATTAATCAGTCAATTTGGTACTATCTTGGCCTTTGTGCTCTTCATCCTTGTGGTCCTCTCGGGCGATGGTTGGATGGATGGTTGGTAGGGCTGCCCATTACTGGGGGCGTGACCATGCTGTATGTTACCCGCATATTGGATGGGATCACAGGCGGGAACATCACGACAGCTCAGGCATATGTCAGCGACATCACAGAAGAGGAGCATCGCGCCCATGGATTGGGACTGCTGCAGGGTGCCTTCGGGGTCGGCTTCATCTTCGGACCGGCTTTTGGGGGCGTGCTGGCGAATTATGGTCCTACTGCCCCATTTATCGGCGCAACGATCATCACAAGTATTACCTTCTTGCT
>MGNI01000133.1:11601-13125 GCA_001795115.1 Chloroflexi bacterium RBG_16_48_8
AGAAGCTTAATGAAGTAGGCCTCGGTTCTTAATATCCTGAGTGTGACCTTCTTCTCGACGCTGGCATTTTCAGCAATGCCGGCAACCTTCGCTCTGTACGCGGAACGAGTGCTCTTTACTCAATCTGTGCCACCGGACCAGATTCAGTTTGCCATTGGTCTTATGCTGACTCTTTATGGATTGATGACTGTGATCACCCAGGTGGGGTTCCTGAGGCCTTTGGGGCAACGTCTGGGAGAACGGGGCCTAGTACCCAGTCAATATGGAATAGATGGACTTTATCTAAATCAAGCAATTATTTATACGTTTCAATCTATATAGATCGGGGTAAGCACTATCCCGAGATTGAGCATAATAAGAGAGCAGACCGGGCTCCCACGCCCGGTCGAACGGCGGCGTGGGAGCCGCCTCTGCTGAATTTTGAGCATTTGGGACCACGATCAGTGTATTTAATCGGGTCTGGTTGGATGGTGATCTCAAGCATTTTGGGTGTAATTCTGCTCGCAATGCCTCAACCAGGTCCATCTTTGAGACAAGTTGAGTGAGGATTGCAGATCAAATCGGTTAGAATTTTAATATGAACAAGAAAACCGCCATAGATCGTAGGAGATTTCTCAAACGAATAGCCCAATTCGGAGAGCTGCTGCTGGTATCGCAGGTTCTTGGTGCATGTTTTGGTGCTGAGCTTGACCCAGATCTATCCAAACAAATTCCTCAAGTCACCCCCGAAATGGTTTTGACTGAACCGTCAAGTGCAACCGAAATGGTCATATCTAGACCCTGCCCAGAAGTTCCCTCTTCAACTACTGCACCATCTACAGGAGAGCAGAGAATGGCACAAATTGCTTTTGTTAAAACCAATGATCGCACCGAAGGCGTCCGTCGAGCACTTGATTTGTTGGAGAAAAATCTGGTTCGTGGAAAAAACCTTTTCCTTAAACCCAACTTCAACAGTGCTGATCCTGCACCAGGTTCTACGCATAATGACACCCTGCGCGAAATAATTCTCCATCTTCAGAGCATGGGTGCAGAGCGCATTCTTGTAGGCGATCGCAGTGGAATGGGGGATACCGAGGATGTTATGCGGGAGAAGGACATCTTCCGCATGGCGGAGGAGCTTGGATTCGATACGGTTGTCTTCGATCAACTGGATGCTGAAGAGTGGATACCTTTCCCTACAAATGGGGGACATTGGAGCCGGGGGTTCGCTGTGGCTCGTCCTGTCTTGGGTGCGGATGGTGTTATCCAAACCTGCTGCTTGAAAACCCATCGCTTCGGAGGGCATTTTACCCTCTCCTTGAAAAACTCCGTGGGGCTGGTGGCAAAGGTTGTTCCGGGTGAGGGGTATAACTATATGAATGAACTCCACAGTTCACCGCACCAACGTCATATGATTGCTGAGATTAATGCAGTCTACAAACCGGATTTGGTTGTGTTAGACGGAGTAGAAGCCTTCATCAACGCCGGGCCGGACCAGGGTAAGCATGTAGATTCCCAGGTTATGCTGGCTGGTACAGATAGGGT
>MGNI01000133.1:13149-14019 GCA_001795115.1 Chloroflexi bacterium RBG_16_48_8
CATTTTGAGGCACTTTGGGACAACAGCTGAGGTCAGTACGGGTCCTATTTTCGAGCAGGAGCAGATTGCCAGGGCGGTTGAGCTAGGGTTAGGTGTAGAAAGTCCGGCGGAGATCGAACTTATCACGGGTGACTCTGAGAGCAGGGCTTACGCAAATCAAATCACGGAAATACTCTCTCAGGGATGAGAGAACCTTTTTTATGCTCTGTATAGACATCATGGGTATCCCCCTTTGGAGTTGCGTTAGACCAGTTAATTCTCACCTGGAGAGTGCGTGATATAACATTTCTTGTGATATATCCAACTCCGTGGGTAACTTGCGTTGAAAGGCATTTCGGTTAAGAATCGATTTTATGCGTCGTGGTTTATTGGTTTTCCTACCCTTAGGTTTGTTATTCGTTGCGATTGGTTTCGGTGGTGGCTATGCTTGGGCTCATAGGTCAACACCCGCACCCACAGCTACCATTACGCCCACGTGGACAGCCTCTCCGACTTCTACGGATACCCCTGTTCCAACAGAACCACCAACATCCACCCATACACCCACGGCAACCTCTACGCCAACTCCGTCAAACACTCCTACCATCACGCTCACAGCGACCATCACGCTCACGCCCAGCATCACACCCACCCCCAGCACTACGCCCACCATCACTCCCACACCAAAGGTCCGTGCTCGTGTCCTGGAGCAAGCCAACTGTCGATATGGTCCTGGGATCGCCTACCTCTTCGAATGGGGGCTTTATGAGGGAGACCATGTCACACTCCTCGGTCGCAACCAGGAAGGGACCTGGGTCTATGTGGATCCTTGGACTTATAAGGACTACTGCTGGGTGAGCATCAAGGTTTTAGAACTGGATGGGGATATCC
>MGNI01000133.1:14029-15933 GCA_001795115.1 Chloroflexi bacterium RBG_16_48_8
CCAGATCCGCACACTGCTCCCACATACCGAGTTTTATTATCCCCCCAAGAATGTGCAGTATGGACGGCTAGATACAGGCGAGGTGATCATCACTTGGGATCTGGTGCCCATGAGCTATGACGACGACCGCGGCTATCTGATCGAAGCCTGGGTCTGCCAGGATGGCCAATTACGTTTCACTCCGATCCATGTCTGGGAACCGCCAGCCATCATCCCCGACGAACCCGGTTGCACCGAGCCCTCCAGCGCCCGCCTCTATACGGCTGAAAAACATGGGTATACCAACTGGGTTCCCATCTACTGGCCGCCGTATAACACGCCTACGCCGGAGGGTACCTTTGAAACTGGTGGATGATCCTGGTTTACACCTCCGGATTTCGTGTAGCCACTTCGTATCCCTCAATCTGTGATTGACATTCCAGGACACACATGCATCTCATCGACAACATGTTAAGAATGGGCTCAAGCAGAAGTTGCGGAAATGTTGATTTTCCATTTAATACATAGGAGAGATTGACCTGTACATGATGTGTCTGTTTGGAGGGTTAAGAAAATGCGTCGGTTATTTATTGCCTTGGTGATACTGTTGGTGATGCTATCTGGTTGTGAAGATGAAGCTCCACAGGAAATAATCCCTACACAAGTCACTGAAGATATCCAAACTCCACAAGCTCCGAACCAAACAAAAAATCCTGCTTCAACAGCAACTCAGACTAAACTACCTGAAGCGACCGCCACATTTCAATCCCCTTCAGCCACCATTTTAGAAATGACCTCATCTTATCTCATGGCGTTTCACGCTTGTGACTTCTTTAACTTCAATTGCAATGATCCACGAAATCATAAAGTTTATCTGGCTGGGGCGGATGATATTAAAACATGGAGCCTTATCCCAGGGTGGGTGCCCATCCAGGGATCGGTGCCGGATGTCATCCGGAGAGGCGACACGCTCTACGTTTATACCGGTTCTTGGTTAGTGAAGTATCATTTTGATTCGGGTGTCCTGGATGAGCCTGTTCAGGTGCAGATATCACGTGGAGAGGGAACACCTTCAACAGAACCTGTTATGCCTACTGATGTTTCATTGATCTTGGACGATCAAGACCAAATGGTTATGTTTTTCTTATTCGGGAAAATGGGAAGCGATCCAGCCATGTGTGATCCAGGGGAGGCAACCTGTACGAAAAGCATAGGTTCAGCTACGGAAGTAGAAGGCAGCGACGGGGGAGCTTTCATGGTCAACTCGGGTGATCGCATTAATTCCGAGATTGGGGAAGGGAAGATCTTTATGTCCCTCTCTGATCCGGATATCTTCACAGATGGTCGTGATTTCTATCTTTTGCTATCGCATGGAAGTTGGATTTCTGTTTGGACTTCTAGTGAGCTTCATGGGAGCTACCAGAGATTGGATGTTCCCCCGATGGGATTTTTGAGTGCTGGCAGCGGTGGCGTAGCTTCCGGGTATTACAGCCAAGAAGAGGGACGTTATTGGATCTTTTCGAACATCCATCTTGAGGAGGGGATGGTCATCCGCCTGGCTTCACCAAAGGATCTAACCAGACAGCTTGAAGAAGGGAATTGGACCACGATCATCGGCGGTGAGGCAATTGGATTAGGGCCTGGTTACAATGCAGAGAGCCCAGGGTTTACGCTCAATGAACCATAGGATGCGATTTAAATAATCCTTCATGGGATGATCCACTATGATCCATCGCATCCCTCATTCCATCTGCAAATAGCCTTTTCAGGAAAAAAGATTGAAAACCCGCGAGAGAGAAAGAATATCACCCATAAAGCGATGTGGCTTGATTGTTCCTCACCCAAGAAGACAGCCATTCTTGCGCCATTGCATATTGACTTTTGTCCTTTTTGAGGATGCAGGCGACGATGCCCGGTTCCTGCCT
>MGNI01000133.1:15994-19581 GCA_001795115.1 Chloroflexi bacterium RBG_16_48_8
GAACCGTGCCCTTCGAGCCAGCGTTTGGGTAGATCCGGCTCGCAGATCAATGGGCGACACAATGCAATAAAGTCCACCTTTCCCTGCTGCACAACCTCTTCTATCCGTTCAATGTCTCTGTTGCCACCTACAAGGATCACTGGGTTGTCGAGCTCTAGTTTTTCAGCGAATTTCCGGAAATAACTCTGCTTGTACGGGCGATGGATGCGGGTATGGGATTCGGGGCAGGCACAGGGCGAAAGCCAAGCTCCTCTTCGCTCCTGACCAAACAGTCCCACATGCCACCGCTGATTTCGAGAGCATCGACCCCTGAGTTCTCAATCTCCTTGGCCAACGCGGGGAAGGTGTCCATGTCTAACCCTCCCTCGACATAGTCCGTGCAGTTCATTTTAATAAGAATAGGAAAGTTGCTGACTTCTTCCCTCGATTCAGAGATGATCTCCCTCACAATCCTGACCCTGTTCTCAACCGAATCTCCATACTCATCTATACGGCGGTTGGTGTATGGCGAGAGGAAACAACTCAAGAGCCCTCCATGGGCTGCATGAAGCTGGACACCATCAAAACCACATTGTTTCATCTTGAGGATGGCCTCAATGAAATACTTCACGACTTTATATATTTCTTCCCTTGAGAGAGACCTAATTGCTTCCCCCTGAAACGGGGAAAGCATTTCCGAAGGACCTGCACCCAAGTATCCAGCTTCGAGTTGAGCGATAATCCTGCAGCCCTTTCCTGAATGGTGTACCGCTTATGCGATTCGATTGATTCCCTCTACATGGACATCTTCATATGAGCAAGCCTTTCCTTCTGGGTCCCCACCCACAAGCATCTCTTTCTCGATCACAGGCAAGCCCCCCGTGATGATCATCCCCACGCCCCCAGCGGCGAGTTCCTGATAAAACAGGAGGATTTCATCCGTCAACTTGCGACTTTTCAAGATGGATGGGTCCCAGGTCGCCGACCGAACCAAACGATTAGACAACGCCAAAGTACCGATCTTGCCTTGAGAAAAGATTTTGTAGTCATGCCTGGCCATTTCAAGTTCTCGATGATGTCTCAATGTAAAGTCTGGTTTTTTCTGCTTGTCCAACAGTCATATGAAGTATCGCGGGAAACGATCATGCATCGATTTTGCTGTGTTCATCTGTTCGCGCTTCACACCGATCGATGGCGTGGATGATCGTATCGAGGGAGGGGGTTAAATCGGTCACTTCGATCGCAACCGCTTGTAGAATATCCATAAAAGTGTCTCCAAGAAACCTGAAGTGCATAAGACCAACGCAAGCACGATTTGAATTTTTCCTTGTTGTTCTTCGGTCGGATAGAGTTCCAATGACCCATGCATGAAAACCGTCATCGCAGCGATGATGACGATGCCTGCAACCATCATAATCGTTGATACTGAATATATCGATATTTTATGAAGCATCCCACCTTCCGTTTCAGTCGACCTAATATATCGGAGCTCATCGAACCGCAAGTGAGACGATCATCCTGGCAACTTAAGTCATGGTTTACAACCTAGATCGCCAAGAAAGCGATGCTTGATCATTGGGTCGGTTGTAATAGCAAATTATACGCACTCCTGCAGAACCCGAGAAATGCCCATCATTTCCCGGATGGCACCTTGGCCCGGAGGCCTTGCCAATGAGAGTAGCTGTTGTGCCTGAGCCGCAGCAGATCCCTTCCGAGAATTCTATCCTCAGAATCGCCACAATCAGTAATCTGATGTGGTTAGGATGTATCCAACTTTGATGGATGCCCTCTGCCTGTCATCCAGGCAGCCAATGCGTAGATCGCCCACCATGCCACCGGCACCCAGAAGTATTCGACTTCATTCATTGCCTTGACGCGCTGTATCATACTGACGACCAGTACACAGACCACCAATAGGGCTACCACCCATCGTGCTCTTCGCGAGCTTGATGGGGCGGCTGTCCAGCAGATAATCTCAGCAATGGGTAGCAGCAATATGTTTTGATCATAGCTCCACCCGAAGAAGGTAATCGGAACAGTCACAAGCGTCAGCAGGCTGGTGGTGGATTCAAGAGTGAGGGGTGACAACTTTCTAAGCAAAAAAGGTAATAGCCCCAAAAAACCAAAGCCAATATATTGAGACCATGATCCCGCGCCATAAGACTTCAACACACCTCCGAAAGTTGGTGTCTCCCAAAATGTGGGGGGAGAGCTTAATGGCGTGATGTAATCCACAATCCAACTGGGACGAAGAACGAAAAGAAACGCCAAGCAGATTGCCACTGCTGTGCCTATCCCCAGCAACCCACTCCATTTGCGTTGAACTGCCATATAAAAAATGAGATATGGTCCTGTAAGTATGACCAAGTGTGGCTTTACGCTGATTAGGATGAGAGCGACCCCGGCCCAAAACCACTTTTCTCGCTTCATCAGAAATAGGCAAGAAGAAAGTCCAAGCAAGACTAATAAGGTTATTTGTCCCGTTAAAATGCTCACCAGGATCGGTGAAAAAAAGATCGCGATCAGGAAATAGATAGTCAGTATTCCAATACGTTTGGAGGGGATGAAGACTCCCCATAATAAAATACATGAGATCGGAACGATAAGAAGATTGATGAGAAGCCAGACAACACGTGCGGTCTGGAAGGGCATCAATGCTAAGGGCAATAGAAGAACCCAAAGTGTTGGTGGGTTCCATGTCATCATAACGAATTCTTGGTCAGGATTCATGTGAGCCCGTTCTATCTCCAACATGCTTTTCGGGTCACAGGGGTTGCGTCCTTCTAAGAAAAGGCGTGATGCTGCCCAGTAGGCATTGAAATCACTCGAGCCGATGTTGACGTTCTTTGACCAGCGGAGGAAGAAGATGCTACCAACCAGAAGAAATAGTAAAATCAGAGCCCAAAATATCAATCGAAGGTGTTTTTTTCTGACTAGCATGCACATGTCCCTATTAACAACCTTCCCTTTTCTTTAATAAGTATGCCAGCGACCTCAAGCTAAACGATTTGTTTCATGATGTCGCAAGTGTTTTCTCGCTGCCCAAGCTCAAATTCGTCCCAGCCCGACAAATCGGCGTCAGTGAGAAAGTGTGCAAAAAACGGATCGATAGGTCTCATTTCAGCCTCAAGTCAGATTTATCCGATATTAAGATTCATATGCCGAAAATGATGTCAAGCACGGCAATAATTATGGCATAGTTCCCCTTTTTTGGTCAGCAGGCTTATTCTTAGTCTGTCTGCCGAAACTTGGATAGCGCCTAAGCGCTAGACTACCCCATAGCCGAATAATAAACAGCCAACCAAGCCACCATCCCTGCTTTCCCAGCCAGTTAACTGAGAAAGGTAACCAGGATAACAAACACGCAACGATAGCTGCTGCAGGTTTGAGGCGCGCTATAGCAGGGACGATGGTGAGAAGGTTATACGGTATCAAATGCGGAGTGATAAACGCCCCACTTAACATTAACATATCGACATCCCCTCGCGATAACCAAAACATCGGCAAGGCTACAAATATACCCCAAAGACCTATACTGAGGTCTTGAACATACCTTCACTCTCCATAATATAAATTTGTCCTTAATGTTTGGAGCGGCCACAGACCCC
>MGNI01000133.1:19703-19861 GCA_001795115.1 Chloroflexi bacterium RBG_16_48_8
TTTGAGCCGGTAAAGCAATAGCCCATGGCTTCCAACGCATACGCGATGCGCGCCTCTTCGAACAACCAACCGGATAGGCCTTCACCCAGATTGAAGACAGTCCACCGATTGGCTGAACAGGGGCTTAGAGCCAACTCCACATCGCTTTGAAATGACAC
>MGNI01000133.1:19946-20854 GCA_001795115.1 Chloroflexi bacterium RBG_16_48_8
CGCGCCGCCTCACCTTTGATCATGTCCTCGCTCTCATTGTATAGGACGACGACCCCGGGCGGCTCCTGCTTCGTTCTCATCACTTGCCTCCCATCCGAACTGGCGCCAGGGCTTCCAGTGACACCCCTTGAAAGTCGTACAATTCCTGGCCTATTCCATGGATTCCTTTCAGGATTTTTCCCTACTGTGCGTATCGGTTGGCAGCCAGGATTAGGATCTCATTGATAAGGTGATTATTTTCGATACCCTCTATATCGGCCATGATACACAGATCACTGAAGCCGGGTTTCAAACCCAGCAAAGTGTTGATCTCCATCAGGTATGGTCGACCATCGCTTCCCAGGCGGAAGTCGACGCGACTCAAATCCAAGGCGCTGATGGCTTCAAAGGCCGCAATGATGAGTTGTTTCAGTTCGCGCTCCAGGGATGCCGGTATGTCCGCCGGGCAAAAATAGAGGGGTGCCTCTTCTGCCAGTAACTACTCGGACCAGGCACCCTTGAACGCGTTCAGAGAGCTCTGCGAACTCATCATTAAGACGTTCTAAGATCTTGGACAATGGATATGCCTCCTAGCATCTCTCCCCAACCTTGATGATAAGCTGGGATAATGCACCACCACGTAATACTCGCAACGCCGCATCACTATCGATCAGCTTTGTTCTTTATCGGTTTGTAACTCCTCAGTCTTGCCTGTAAAGACAAACCCTATAGGTCTTTCGGGTTATGAGTGGCTGGATTTACACCAAATTGGTGCATGAAAGGCAAGTTCGAGTCGCGTGTCAGACCTTGTAAGTCTTTGCCTGAGTAGATACATTGGTTTTGATGAAGTAAGCATAATCGGGTAGAGGCGATTTTATATCCCAAAATGGATGGGGTATGAACTAAACTTTTGGTCAGGTTGATTTTCG
>MGNI01000133.1:20881-21005 GCA_001795115.1 Chloroflexi bacterium RBG_16_48_8
TGCAGGTTCGGATTTGCAGGGAAAGAAGGATGGGTGAGGACCTATAAACCGGACGATTTGGGTTAGGCAACTCTATGCTTGGGGTGGGAGTTAAATCAGGATGATACCAAGCCATTAAGCTCGA
>MGNI01000133.1:21021-21557 GCA_001795115.1 Chloroflexi bacterium RBG_16_48_8
TGCTCCTAGTTTATGCAGGATCGTATTCCCAAGGAACTTGACCGTGTGCTCGCTTACAGCCAGGCGCTGGGCAATGGTTTTATTGGGAAGGCCTTCTACCACAAGCTGGATGACCTCCATTTCTCTAGATGTTAAGGTTTCAATGGGGAAGAGGGTTACTTCTCCAGTGGAGGGGAAAAGACGGGATCCCAGCTCAGGTTTAATGGCTATGAGACCGTCGACAACAGCCCGTAATGCTACCACTAATTCGGTTTCACTCACCTCCCGTTCCAAAAGCCCTCGAACGCCTCTTTTCCAAACATCAAAGACTTGAGTTTCATCGGCAAGGAGGGCAACGACAGATAACCCCACTTCGTTTATTGAATGTAGGAAGTCAGTCCCCAATCCGGATTCGTTCGGGTATGAGATGCCTCGCTCCCAACCGGTATCCCATATGAGGATGTCTGGCTGATAGACATCCAAGATCTCCTCAGAAAGGTCACCAGGCGGGAGGGATGCCACAACAACACACTCTACATGATTTTCCAATATCGAAG
>MGNI01000133.1:21577-21787 GCA_001795115.1 Chloroflexi bacterium RBG_16_48_8
GGATCATCAGCTAGGGTAAGCACCCGAAAGGGTCTATTTGTCACACAAGGCTTCCTTCTGCTGCTTGAAAGTCCCTAGCCTCCGCGTGTTATGAGCATGCAGCTAATGCATTTCTACCACTAACCCGCGTTTTCGTGCGTTAATTCTTCATAGGAGGCCATTGGGGACCAGAGGGTGTTGGGGCTTGTGGAAAGAGCAAGTTGGCAGTGA
>MGNI01000133.1:21915-26044 GCA_001795115.1 Chloroflexi bacterium RBG_16_48_8
GTAAATACGGTAAAGCAGCTGATTGGGGGCGCGATCATCCCTCCTGCGGATGGACGAATTGCTCCTGTGCCGGATGCCCGCACCGTGCGTCATTATCAGACAGTGGGGATCATGAAAAAACCCCTGCGCTACGAGGGGCGCAATGCAGTTTATGGATATCATCATCTTTTGCAGTTACTCGCCATCAAATGGCTACAACGACAGGGATTGTCCTTAGCCCAGATTCAGAACATGTTGATCCAGGCCACGTTATCTGACCTGGAGAAAAATTTAGAAGCGACATTCGAGATGATGACGGCAGAACCGCAAAAAGCGGAGGAACAATCCATCATTACCATGGCAAGTCCGCCTCTCTTTATGGGGAAAATCGAAGAGAAGGTGCCATACGGTGAAGCCCAGCAAAGGAAATCCCAAGAGGTACCAACCTATCAAAGACCAAGAAAAAAAGAGGGTAAGAACTTGATTGCAGAGGAGGTATCACCGGGCATATCCGTGCTGATCGATCCTACGAAAGTCCAGGATCCGCAGGGGGTATTAGCCAGTATCATGAAGCTGCTCAATGCACAAAATGGAGACAAGGAATGATGGCAATGAATTCAGAAGTTAAGCATTTGGAGCCTACTTTGCCGCTTGAAATGGACCGGGATCCAAGAGGCCTGGGGGGACTTATCGCATGGGCAGAAGGTAAAGAACAACCGATGCCTCTCAAGAGCGTGAAGGTCCGTGCCCATATAACAGGAGATTGCTGCCGTACGGAGATTGAGCAGCATTTTAGCAATAGGCTAAATAATGTCATGGAAGCTGTCCATATCTTTCCCTTACCAGAAGACGGGGCGGTTGTGGAGATGGTGTTGGAAGCGGGGGATGTTGAAGTAAAAGCGGAATGTCGTGAGCGAGAAGAGGCGAATAAAATCTTTGAAGATGCTCGAACAACCGGGCATCGAGCTGGATTGCTCACCCAGGAGCGTGCGGATGTTCATACCTTACGCGTCACCAATCTGCCACCCAATTCGGATGTCCTGGTAAGGATCGTGGTTGTGGAAAGGCTTGAAAGCATCGATGGACTATGGCGTTGGCGATTCCCAACGGTGATCGCCCCGCGCTACTTACCTGGGACGCCGCTAGGGCACGAAGGTCCAGGTGTTCTACCCGACACGGACCATGTGCCGGATGCTTCCCATCTGCAGCCACCCTTACGTTTGGAGGGTGGTACCAGGCTAGACTTAGAGCTTAAGATTCATGGTCCTGTTCGAGAGCTTGAGTCTTCCCTGCATGTTGTCCGCTTCGATATGGGTGATGGCGGAATGGATGGGGTTCGTGTTGCCCCATCAGAGAAAGCAACTTTAGACCGTGACTTTGTAATAGCCTTCTCAACTGCGAATGAAAGGGAACCCGCCGTTCGTGCCTACACGGATGGTGCTCATACACTCGTGATAGTTGAACCGCCCTCTGTGGAGATCCCACAAGCATTGCCGCGAGATGCCATCTTCGTGATCGATCGTTCCGGTTCCATGAATGGACCCAAGATGGATGCGGCTAAGCTCGCTTTGAAGAGCGTCCTTCATGGGCTGCAATCCGGGGATCGTTTTAAGCTAGTCACGTTTAGCAATGAGACTGCAGTACACTCTAAAAAATTAATGGATTACTCCCAGAGTGCTTTGGAAGAGGCTGATCGATGGATTGATCAGATTCAGGCCGGGGGTGGGACAGAGATGTTACTGGCGATAAAGGAAGCCTTGGCTGAGGATCGAAAAGAGGTCCGATCTTGCACCGTTCTGCTCATCACAGATGGACAGGTATGGAACGAGGCCGAATTGGTTGCGGCAGTAGCAAATCGACGTGGGGAGGCACGCTTCTTCACGATAGGAATTGACACAGCCGTCAGCGCTGCCCTCCTGAAAAGGTTAGCAAGAGCGGGGGGTGGGACCTGTGAACTGCTCACGCCTTCGGAGGATATCGAAGCAGCTGTCGCCCGTATGGAATCTCGCTTTGGCAGTCCCATTGCTGAAGACGTTCTTCTTGAAGGATGTACACCTGCCGATGAACGTCCAAAATCCCTTTTCACGGGTCGACCTGCCAGTTGGTTGCTGGAGGGAGCACCCGAGAGGGTGAGGGTTGTGGGAAAAACAGCCGAAGGGGACCTACAACTGGATGCTGAGCCGTTGAAAACAGATTTTCCTCTGGGTGCACTCTGGGCACGAGAGCGAATATCGGCGCTGGAAGATCGAATCATCCTTCGACCTGATGAAGAGGAAGCTCTCCGACCGGAGATCATCCAAATAGCTCTCGAACATACTATCGCCTCTCGTTTCACGGCCTTTGTGGCGGTTGAAAGATCCACAAAGGTAACCGGTGAGCGGGTTGAGATCGTCCAACCGGTTGAGCTGCCCAAAGATTGGGACAAGGCTTTTCTGGGCATGCCGGGAGCGGATCAGGTGAGGGGATTTGAACATAGGTCTCCGATTCAATACGCCATGGCTGCCCCTCTGAAGTTTCGTGATGTGGAATTCATGGCTGCAGCTGAGTCTTCGGGTACACTTGGCCGTTTGAGGAGGAAATCAAAGCAAGAAGGCAAAAAGCATCTTCCAACCAAGCCAGAGAGCGTATCATTGGAAGGCCAATTAGCTCGAATGCAAAATGCAGATGGTAGTTATAACGGTGATTTACAGCAGACTGCCGCGGCGTTGATCGCTCTTGTTCTTTTGGGTCATACAAGACGGAAAGGGATACGCCAACGAACGGTACTCAAAGCTGCAAATTGGCTGAAAGCGCATACTAAGGATCCCTTTGCATCCCTGGCTCTGGAGGTTCTTTATCGGGAAGAGGCGGGTGAGGCTTCTGAAGAGTGTCTATCGCTAAAGATGGCTGATCTACAGACTCTTTTTTACGCTGGTAACGAAGGTGAGATACTCAAACGAGTATGGGATACGCATGAGAATAAATAACAGCCTGCAATCGCTTGTTGGGCGGCGTGTTTCGAATTCAAACCAAATGGCTACCTTCATCAAATTTTCTCAATAGAATGAGAATCCTGATTGTCCAATCGTATAGGCGGTTTTGTCTCTCGCGCCAATGATCTGACAAAGGCATGAACGCTATTGAACTTGGTCTCGAGCCAAAGTCCCAGTATCCTTGCTCGTCTCTCTGTTTCCAAAGCCATTCAATTGACGACCGAGCAAAACGAACCCAGGTGGGAAAGAGACGAGATAGCATTTCCAACGATGTTAACCAACGGTCGAACGGTCCAGGTTTTGTTGGAGGTGGTTGATTCAGCGGGATTTCCAGATACCCAATTCCATCAGGCTTTTCCCAAAGCCACTGAAGCAATGCTGCCTCAAGTTCTTCCGATAACATTCCAGGTATTGAGCCGAGAATGTTGAGTTGATACCTGCTACTGAGCACAAGGTAACTATCTTTTATGGTAGCCCCTGTCAAGTCATTGTGTGCCTTTATTTCATCTTCTTGGCGATATCTCCCTGACTGGAAAGTCCTTCTGGCAATCTCGTGCCATAGTTCTCTATCACTATTCAAATCTGGATGATCGGGAGAGATGAGAGACAATGCTGATGTGAGGAAAAGTCGCATACCTGTTTGCCATCGGTCATTCTTCTCGTAGTAGTCAGGAAATGCAATTTTCCCTCGCATTATGTCCAAAATGTAGGCAGAAGCCTTTTGCAGAATTGGATGAGATGCGTCCAATCCCAAAGCCAACGCTCGTTCCACACCAACTTCAGTAGACGGTATCTTTTGCTTGAGGAGGGTGCTTCTTGAGTGGAAAGCGCCCCACCCACCATCTGCCCATTGCTCTTTCTCTAATTCCTGAATACATCGGCTATGCTTGAGGTTGTCTTTCGCCTGTTGTACTTCAGGGCAGTCGGGGGCTTTTTTGAGTACATAGCGAAGCAGGCAATAGCGAACAACAACCCCTGTAGTTTGCTCAAGTATTTTCAATGAGGTCTCTTCGATAACGTCAATCATCTGTACTTTTTCGGTGCCCAACAAACGCTATCCTGCAAGACTTTTGTCAAATAGAAAAATGGTTCAAGCTGTGCAGACCTGAATTGAGAATTCAGCGGGAGACTGTGAAGGTACATCCCATTTTCTAGAGCAACATCCTATTGGTGTTGAG
>MGNI01000133.1:26062-27381 GCA_001795115.1 Chloroflexi bacterium RBG_16_48_8
ACGACTCCCTACTCGCATTTAGGGAGAACCTGATACGGTATTTCTTATTCACTCCCGCTGTGACGCTCAGTGGCAACCAACCTTATTCTTTTGTGAACTCTCCTGAAGCAATGAGTGTTGAATTGAAATAGAGCTCCCACCGATAGATCCCCGCATTCAAAGGACTTCCACAAGAATTGTATGTATTAGCGATCCATCTCGTTCCACTCTCTCCCAGTGCCCAATCAAATGGGCTGCGGACGTATTCTTCGTTGTTAAATTTCCAAACAGACTCATATGGGACTCCATCTGTCATTCCGGTGTAGGTGACGAATGCGTAGACTGATGTGGTATCTGAGGAGAAAGTGTCAGAGATATTGACGGGGCCACTATTCTCATCGAGTTCTGTTGCGAAGAAGACATGGGTAATGGTTGGACCGGTGATGGTGTTGGCCTGAATGTTTTCCTCGGCATAAGCGCTGAATTCATCCTTTTCTTGATATAGCCTGAGGAATTGGGTGAAATCTGCAATAGCTGCTGCCGTATCCCCCAAATCCTTGTCGACCAAGCCGCGGTTATAGTAAGGCCAATGGTAATTAGGGTCAATCTGAATGCCTCGACTGAACTCTGCATTAGCGGATTCTAGATTGTTCAGCTTCAAATAAGCACGGCCAAGGTCATTTATGATGGAAGCATTTTCTGGTTCGAACACAAGGAATTGACTTAGATCCGCCCTGGCCAATTCATATTCCCCCATATCGTAGTAGAGTAGTCCACAGTTTTTATGTGGCAGGGAGTATTCTGGGTCAGCTTCAATAGCTTTGGAGTAGTCTTCGATTGCTGCCTCCTGGTCCCCACTGCGAACGTATGCAACTCCGCGATCATTATAAGCAAATGCGTATGTTGGATCGATTTCAATAGCCTTATTAAAATAACCGATGGCTTTCTCGTATTCGTTTTTATTTATATAAATTAAGCCAAGATTATAATGCGGATCGCGAAGGTAGGCATTGGCTTCGATCGCGCCTTTGAAATCAGCTATGGCTGCATCTTCATCATCGAGTTCGACAGACTTGATATGACCTCGATAATTTAGCGCATAGGCGATCTCAGCGCAGTTGGCCTCAAGCTCAAGGGCGGAATTATAGTCATCGAGGGCGGATTGCCAATCTTCCATGATACTATTCATGACATTCCCTCGGCGGTTATATACTTCCGCCAATTCTGGATCCAATTCGATGGCTTTTTCGTAGTCATCCAAGGCTGCATCCCCTTCCTCGAGGCCATAAGCGTAGACATCACCGCGCCATACATACCATTACGGCTCTCGAGGTTTATCT
>MGNI01000133.1:27400-32114 GCA_001795115.1 Chloroflexi bacterium RBG_16_48_8
CATCCAAAGCAGCTTGGAAATCTTCTAGGGCTTGATCATTGTTTCGATACTTTTGATAGCATAGACCTCAGTAGAAGAAAGCCTCAGGGTTGTCTGATTCGAGGTTGATTACCACCGTTAAATCCTCAATAGCCTCTTGGAAGTTGCCTATGGTATAGTTGACTAACCCTCGGTAGAAATAAGCTTCAGCATCTTTCTCATCGTTCTCAAGAACAGTATCGAGAAAATCCTTCGCGGTCATCGGATCACAAGCTTCATACGCTTCAATCCCTTTACGAAGGTCGGAAGAACCCAAACTGCTGAAAGGGCAAGCGCATGCTAAGATGAAAAGCATCACGATTGGGGGGAGAAACTGTTTCGTTAAATGACTTTGGTGGGACATAACATACCTCCAGAACAGCAAAAAAGTTGATGGAAACCAACATCTATTTGACCTTTTATCAAGCATGGCAAACCTTCTTCTTTAGAAAGGTTATCTAATGAGAAGTAAGCATACCAAGCGATGACAACAGGGTGTCTACCTATGATCTTGTTGGTGGAGTATAGCTAAAATGGGATATTGGGACAATGCATGGGAGTAGGGGGAAAATTAAACGATCTTAAATAAATGCAACGGGCAAAAAATGGCTACTTTTCGAGATCACAGTGATTGCGCAACGTCGCGTGTTTCATGGTGAGAGAAATACCCAACCAAGCGATCTTGAGCCAGGAAGAAAGCCTGCGCCGCTCGTTATAGGTTTCTCTGAGAACATAGTCATCGCGCTCAATAGCATCCAAAACGCACATAAAGCGAGCGCTGTACCAGTAGCCAACAATCTTACAACGTAAGACGTTCAACTTGTTGAAGTATTTCTGACCTTCATCGAAGTAGTGACGTGCTTGTTCCACCCGTTGCTTCACCCAGGCCATAAATGCCGGGTGAGTGATATCTTCAGGGGTGATGCTATGAGCTTCTAGGTATTCGCGGGGGATATTGATGAATCCATCGGCAATGTCAGGCAGCATATCACGGAGAAGGTGAGCGATGTGCGCAGCGATGGCAGCCAAATAGTGATTTGCAGATGTGGGGTAAGGATAACCATTTCCGATGAAGTATTGAAGGCCATCTGTGACAGATCTGCTAAGTCGGTCAGAATACCAAATAAGTTCATCCTGACTGATCAAGCGCCCTTTGCGGTTCGCGTCGAATTCAATAATGGCAAACATATTACGGATAAAGGATTGCAGCCCACTGTTCTTCTGCCGATCATTGCGGATGAGCTCTTCAAGGATCTCTTCTTCAACTGTCAGAAGCTTCATCGGTTTTTTCTGGTAAAGTCCTTCGATGATCTCACGCTGCCTTGTGATAAAGGTGATTCGGTTCTCTTGAGTTATGGAGGAAACATCGATGATGTCATCCGCCCAGCGAAAGTAGGCATAAGCCCGGAAAAAGTCGTTAACTAAATCCTTATCCACCATGAAACGAGCTGTGTAATAAGTCTGTTTACTTCCAGAAAATGTGATGGTTTTTGCCATGGAGGCAGTTGCTACCGGCATAACCGACTATCTCCTCACCCGGAGCCTTTGGCATAAATCCGAAAAGAGAAAGGGAGTTAGAAAAAGTCTTCTCATCCAATAAGCCGGACAAAGAAAGCGCATCGTTCTTCTAGCTGATATCTTCGTTAAACTCCGATAGTATAACTGTTTTATGGTTTATGCGCTTTAAATCCTTGGAATTTGGGTTTACAGGATGAAACCATCTGGTATTCATCTTTAATAGAGGAGCCATTCTTCATTATATTCTTGGACTTGAAAGGAGACTATTTTCTGTGGCAGCATTCTGCTGATGGTGATCGAGAGATTGTTGTGGGGTGGCAATGTCGCCCAACAGTACGCCAACTCACCCTGTGAGATGAGAGGATGCACACTCCTTGAAATGGATTATTTTAAGCAACTTGAACATGAATTTCTTGTTATATACTTAAGAATAAAGGCTTTACAATTTATTTTCTTCCTTCTTGTTCTTTCTTATGTGGATAATCGAGGTATTTGTGGATCTCAACCATAGCAACACCGGTCTGCAAGCTTGAGAGGTGGGTTAACCCTCCTCACTTCTCGCGGAATTTTCTAGAAAACGATCTTATGACAATGTCTAATCTTACCGGAATTATCGATAAGCGATATTACATCATCGAAACCATCGGGCATGGTGGGATGACAACGGTTTATAAAGCTCTCGATGTTAAACGAGAGCAAGAAGTCGCTGTTAAAGTCCTCGCACCTTACCTCGTTATGGATCCCATCTTCAAGACACGTTTTGAGCGTGAGATTAAGGTCCTTAAGGAATTTGATCATCCACACATTGTTCCAATCATAGATCATGGAAAGCATGAAGGGACTCCTTACCTGGTAATGCCCTATTTTCCTGAAGGTACCCTGGCTGATCGACTTCGATCTGGCGCGCTAACCATACAAGAGTGCGGAACCATCATTAACGATATTTCGTATGCACTTGAGTATGAGCACGAGCGGGGTATCATCCACCGTGACATCAAGCCCTCCAACATCCTTCTTGATAAGGATGGGAGGGCTTATCTCTCCGATTTCGATCTGGTATATGTACAAGATGCTTCCCAGAACCTCACGGGTTCAGCAGTGATCGGGACACCTGCATACATGTCTCCTGAACAATGCAGCTCAGGACCGATTGACGCCCGCTCTGATCAATATTCGCTTGCCATTGTCCTTTACCAGCTTACAACGGGGCATTTGCCCTTCTACGCGGATACACCTATTGCCATCGCCCTTCAACAGATTAATGAATCTTTACCCTCCCCTCGCTGGTTTAATCCAAGTATTCCAGGTCCTATTGAGAGTGTTCTTCTCAAAGCTCTATCTAAGGATCCAGCCAAACGCTATCCGACCATCCTGGCTTTCAATCAAGCATTTCAAAAAGCGTTACGGATATCTATCATTATCCATGAAGCAAGTGGAAGCTGGACCGCAAGATATTATGAGATAACACAGGTTCTCAGCAGGATCCAGACCAAAGCCAAAGGCTGGTTCTCGCAGTCAGTACTCACAAAGAGATACGCCCTTCTTGCAGCGCTGATCTTATTATTTATCCTTCCCGCCGGATTTTTTTCAATGCTAGGAACCGCAAAAAAAACCTCGGATAAAGCTTTGAAAGCCACAATCAGTGCCATCTATACCGATGTTGTTCAGCAGGGAAGCATTCCACTGGACAATGGTTTCTTAGAGATGGTCGTTGCAGGGACTTTAGAAGCGTTAAACTTAGAAGCGACTCAAATGGCATATTCTGGTTCCCCCATACCGGTTACAGGCGGTGAGGTTTTCAATGGTGCCGAATCTCCAGATGAAATCGCGGTTGCAGATGCAGCAACCCTTGAAACGATGAAGCTTTCAGAAAAACGACTTACCCCATCTTCACTCCCGGATGGTGATCCATCCCGTACAGCCACTCCCCATTCTTCTCCGACAGAAACAGCGACCCAAACACAAACCGATAGGTTAACGCCTTCCCCGACCCCGAGGGTTACCTTGTCCATGACACAAACTCCGAGTTGGGTGAGCTCTCCGATAAGCACTTCGACTCCATCTACTACGCCAACTTTGACGAAAACCCCAACTGCTTCAGCTACGGCATCTCCAACTATAACCCCCTCAGCCACTTCGATTCCTGCTCCAACGGAGAATGTGTGTGCTAATGTCACGCTCGGGGGTTTCAATGTTAAAGGTGTTGAAGTGAGTTATACCTTAACCAATAGCAGCTCTAATTCGATCACGATCAGTACAATCGATCTCAACTGGCCAATTGAAAATCAAAGTCTGAAGCAAGTACAAGTTGGGGGCGATAATGTATGGAGTACCGGAGACGATGAACCTCCAACCCAGGTAACTGGTGTTGGGAAAGGTGTAGCTGCAGGAGCTTCAACTCAAATCAAATTCACATTCAAAAGAGCAGCAGCATCTAGTGGTTATTCGCAAACCGTTACACTCTCCAACGGTTGTACAAAATCTCAATAGACCGGTCAACATGCGGCGCTTCACTCGGGTAGGTACAACCCCTTTTTAAAGAAGGTTTAGGATTGGGAGCTTTATCTATCATGATTCACGCTGGACTGAAGAATAATTGGATCAAGGATGCTGCCAAGAGTTGTTCAACCTGCAGTAAGCAGTTGAAGAAACTCAAATCTTAAATTTAGAGATTACGAATGTAAGTCAGTCCAATCCCGCTCAAAATGCAATTTTCGGTATATACTTTGATTAACAAGGCTTTGAACAAAGGATTATCCTCTCCTCATCCTTATTGAATGGGTTACAGGTGAAAAAAAAGTTAAATGAATGAATCGTAGCTGAATGAATCAGCATAATTTTAAGGTATCGGAGCTTATCCTGCAAATTACAGAATGTATTTGAGAATATATTTTTGAATGATGACTAACCTCAGTGGCAGAATCAATGAACGATACTATATTATCAGGACGATCGGACGAGGCGGTCTGACGACGGTCTACAAGGCGTTTGATATTCAAGAGAAACGTCAGGTTGCCATCAAAGTCCTTGCGCCTCATCTTGTCCCGGATCCAACTTTCAAGGCTCGTTTCATGCGCGAAATCAAAATACTCGAGCAATTTAATCATCCAAATATTGTCCCGATATTAGATGCCGGCGAATATCAGGGTGCTCCCTTCCTTGTGATGCCCTTTTTCCC
>MGNI01000133.1:32121-34515 GCA_001795115.1 Chloroflexi bacterium RBG_16_48_8
ACCCTCACTGAACGGCTTCGCTCACATCCCTTGTCTCCGGAGGAATGCGGTCGCGTAATAAACGAAATCTCATCAGCTCTCGTCTATGAACATAAACAAGGAATTATCCATCGAGACATCAAGCCCTCGAACATTTTGCTTGATAAAAACGGAAAAGCTTACCTTTCAGATTTCGATCTGGTATATATCTCAGATACCTCTCAGAATTTAACGGGCTCTGCCGTGATCGGTACACCCGCTTATATGTCCCCGGAACAGTGCAGCGGAGGGCCAATCGATGCCCGTTCGGATCAGTACTCGTTTGCGATTGTCCTCTATCAACTTACAACCGGCCATTTACCTTTTTATGCAGAAACACCAATCGCTATTGCTGTCCAACAAATCAATGAACCATTGCCCAGGCCTCGTGACCTTACCCCCGATCTTCCGGAAGCGATCGAAGCAGTCCTGGTTAAAGCGCTTTCGAAGGATCCTGGTCAGCGTTATCCTTCGATCATGGCGTTCAATCACGCCTTTCAAAGGGCGCTGAAGATCGCATTAGTAACCACTAAACAAAAGGGGAGTTGGACGGCGAAGTACTATGAGATCACACAAGGATTTAATCGGATACGATTCACTGCGAAAGCTTGGTTTTCTAGGGTGATACTTAATAGAAGGTACGCTCTTCTTGCTGGGTTATTGCTTTTATTTAATGTTCCATTCTTTCTTTATGCCATATTTGGATCAGAATCGAGATCCTCGGAAAAACCCATGAGCGCAACCATTGCAGCGATCTATACTGAATCTGCCCCTAAGGAAGGCACCCAGTGGCACCCAGTTTACATTGAGACCATTGTTGCAGGGACCGTGAGTGCATTGGAAATGGAATTAGAGGTCATGGCAGCAGGGAAACCGCAAATACCATTAACGGGGGGAGACCCCACTTCAAGCGATTCCGAATTAGCAGCCTTGGAAACATCGGCATCATCAGATACCAACATAAGCGATTCCACGATAATCCCAAGTCCTACAAACACAACAAGCATTACTCCCTCAGCTACACCGACCCCAACCAAACGCGCTTCACCTACGTCAATCCCACAATCGGACCCGACGTCCACGCCTAGTCCAATCACTGCAGAATCCCCCACTCAAGCGTTTACGCCTACACTGACATCTATCCCATACAAGATTTGTGATGATAGGGGCAAGCCCTTATCCTATGAGGATATACATCAACATGTTCCGTATATTCGGGATAGTGGCTTTGGAATGGTGATCCATACGATTCGTGTCGGTGGAGAAGAGACAGAAGTCGTCTTGAAGAAGGTGGGCGTCAAACAAGATCAACAGAATGCCCAGATTTTGGCTGTAAATTATATTGAGTGGTCACATTGGGGGATGGATAGTAAGAGGATCACCCTTGGTGAGAAGGAGGATGAAGTCACGATCCATACGGATCTTGACTTCTATGATTGTTATTCTGCTGGAAAGTGCGACCATAGCCTTTATGGTGGGGACATCTATGTGTATTTTGATGGCGAGCTAGATGGAAAATACCAACTCTTTGTTGAGATTTACCTACCGGATTATGGTGTGTCTTGTAAATTAGACACTTTGATTACAATGGTACCGTAATAGACTTTTTAATTGGATCTACGCAACACTCCCCCGGGATATTTTTCTAAAGGGCTACAGCATTCGGCTCTGAATTCTTTCAATAAGCATGGATTCTGGATGCACCCAATGTGATAAAAGATCATTAATGTGTATTTCATTTGAAAAAAGATTATAAATCCCGGAGGAGCTAGATGGGCAATAAGGAATTAAAGACAGGATTAAAGCCTTTGCACAGCAAGCAATTTTGGAGGGATTCGACCTTGGCCTTTTTTAAAGAAGCAAAGCGCACTCCCGGCTTTTCCCTTTTCGATTTCCTCCATGGTTATGTCTACCTTCGCTGGCTTGATATTTACATCGGTGTAGGAACCGGCGAGCATAGGCTTTCCAACTGGATCAGACCTTTGGTCAATCTCATCGGCAGATTCTTCATTCCATCGAACAGGAATACTTCAGAAAAGCCGACAGTTGCGGAGACTTATCATGGGAAATTTGTTTCCCTTGAAGCTGCGAAACAACTGGTCACCGTACAAGGCAAACCACCGAAAGTATTTTGATAAAATGAGTTGCCTCAATGGCGGTTTGCTTAAGTGATTGGCCAGGTTTTACGTTCGCTGTTTGTCAAATTACTTCCGGCCAATCACCAAGAGCCTATTGAGCTTAAAAATTTAGAGCAGATTATCCCTTTTCAGACCGCTCGAGACATTATCCTTCAACATCCTGATCATATCGCTTTCATCGATTGCCCATGCCGTGTCTCTCGTCCGAACCCATGTTTACCCTTGGATGTTTGTCTGA
>MGNI01000133.1:34525-40388 GCA_001795115.1 Chloroflexi bacterium RBG_16_48_8
GCCATTCGCCAGCCTGGTTGTGGAGCATCATCCTGATCGTTCGCGCTGGATCACAAGTGAAGAAGCCCGAGAGATCCTGGAGGCAGAGCATGCGCGCGGGCATGTCCATCATGCTTACTTCAAGGATAGGATGCCATGCTGCGCCGTTTCTATGCCATCTGCAACTGCTGCTCCTGCTGTTGTGGTGCCATGCAGGCTGTGAGGAATGGCTCTCCGATGATCATTTCATCCAGCTACGTATGCCATTTGGACCAAGAGCTTTGCATCGACTGTGATGTGTGTATGAAATATTGCCAGTTTGGCGCATTATCCTATCGAGAAGGGTCTCTTACGATTGATGGTCAGATCTGTATGGGGTGTGGAGTGTGCGTATCAGCTTGTCCTGTGGATGCGATGTCCCTCCGTCATCGATTCAACCAAGCCAGCCCCACTGGAGATTCATCAGCTTATTCAAGAAACGGTTATGGAGGATTAAATCTGAGCAGTTAAGATCGAACCGTATGACTTCTTAAGCATTCCTTTATCGTGTTTGTTTTGAAAATCTGATCTTTCCTTGCTTTGATGCCCCATACAGTTCATTTTCCCTCCATAGAACAAATGACTATACTATCTCAATCCGTTGGTGAGGGAGATCGTTGCCCCGTACTTGGAAAGATTTAGGTCGATTAAGGACCATCGAATCCCTGAGTATTTTCCTTTTCCTTGCAGCTACTTCAGCAGGTTTGGTTGTTGTAGGATTCTCACACCCGTACACTATCACAACCCATCCTGATCCTGCTATTCAGGTCTTCGCCTATCACATGCCTAACCAGGGTTGGGCGCCGCTGACAGTTTACTTCAGCGCTTTTGGTTCTTACGCTCCTGATAAAAACATCCGCCGATACGAATGGGATCTTGACGGGAATGGGTCCTTGGAAACGGATGCCACCGCTACCCATGGCTACACCCACTACACCTATGCCAAACCAGGAGAATATACAGTTACCCTGCGAGTAACGGATGAAGATGGTGGCACAGCTACCGACAGCGTGTTGGTCAACATACGTCATCCTGCCGCAAGCAGCGTCGATTATTGGACAATCTTCGATGATTCCCAAGTGCAGCGTGTGGATTTGATCGTCAGCCAGGCAAACTGGGATCGCATGTGGCTTGAACCATCGTCAAAAACCAAAGTCGAGGTGGATGTTGTGGTTTTCGGTGAACGCATTAAATCTGTGGGCCTCAGCCTGAAGGGCAATGCGTCGTTGGACGCCTCGGGTGAGAAAAAATCCTGGAAAATTGATACCGACCTGTTCGTTGAAGGGCAAGAGTTCAAAAATTTGAAGCAACTCCTTTTTCACAATAATTTCACGGATCCCTCCATGCTTCGTGAGAAGATGGCTTATGACATGATGCGATTCGCTGGTTTACCATCCAGCCATGTCGTCTATGTGGAGCTCTACATCGACTTCGAGGATGACGACCAACCACCCATTTATTGGGGGATCTATTCTATGGTCGAGCGATTAGACCGGAAGTATTTGGCCAATAATTTTGGTCGCGACAGCCAGCATGGAAATCTTTATAAAGCGGATGCCTGGTTCGAACAGGGAGCAGCCGATCTGGCTTACTACGGTGAGAATATCGCGGATTATCCAAAACCTCGGGGGGAGGTCGCCTATGGATTGCAGACTAATCTTGAGTATCTCGATTACAGCGATATTATCCACCTTTGTTATGTCATCGATGGCGTAGCCTACGATAGCCCAGAGGACTTTGCTTCTGCACTGGAAGAAGCCTTCAATGTCGATAGCTACCTGCGTTACATCGCTGTGCTCCTCACCAGCCTCAATCTAGATACTTATCCCTACACTGGGAATAACTATTTTCTTTATCATAACCCAACCACAGACCTGTTTGAATTTCTCCCTTGGGATATGAATAATTCTTGGGGTCATTTCGCTGGTGGTGCCAATTTTCCACTTTTCGGAGAGGTTGAGAGGATCGGTCCGCTCGAGTATGCGCCACTATTCACCAAGGTCTTTGAGGTCGATCCATATCGTCAGGATTACATGGCCTATGTGGACCTGTTGCTGCGTTATTGGTTCAACAAAGAGAATGTAACCTCTCAAGCAGAACTTTGGCATGATCTCATTCGTCCCTATCTGACAAAGGAAACTGGCGACAAAGCCTTCTTTGGAAGTAGCGCGATGTACCCTATCGAGAAATTTGACCAGGATCGGATGGATCTGATCACACTCACGGATCGGCGCAACAGCTTTTTATTTTCAGCCATCCAAGCCGAATTACAGCGATCTCGCTGAGATCGTAAAAAGATCAGTGAAAACGAAGGGACGAGGTGGATCATGGATAGAAAGTCATCAAAATGGTTCTGTGGAATAGCTTTTATACTTATTGGTGCGCTGCTTTTGACCTCCCCTGCTTGGGCGCAGTCTGGTGGTTTCAGTGAGGATTTTGAAGATTCACAGCTTACAGGTTGGGAGCTATCCCCAGATGCGATCTTGATCGAAGGCGCGCTGCGACTCAGTCCAGGAAATTTCGCTTTCAAGATGGGAGAGTGGAGCGATTTCACGCTAGAAGTTCGAGTTCGTTCTGAAGGATCTGGAGAAATTCTGGTCCACTATTTCGCGCGTGATGAGAGCCGTTATCTCTTGCATATCCTCCCGGAAGAAGTCCTTCTTGAAAAAGCAGTCGGGGAGAGGGGTGAGATGATCGGTTCTGTGGGAACGGAAGCCATTCAAACAGGAAATTGGATTGACTTGACGATCCAGGTTTCTCAGGGAGAGCATTGGATTTCGATCGAGCGGGAGTTGATCTTAGAAGTTACAGACACGGAACCACTTGAAACAGGTGCAATTGGGTTCATTTTCCATGGAGAAGGTTATGCTGAGTTTGATGATGTGGAGGTAACCGTTGTTGGGGAAGTTGAAGGTAGGGAGGGTGAACCGCCCCTTGAAGGTATGGAAGGGATTCCACCGGAGGAGGGTCCACTTCCTGAAGGGGAGCAGGGACCTCCACCTGAAGGGGGAGAGATCGTGAGTCCGGAGCCTCAGCCTCTTGGAGAAGGATCTTCCCAAGAGATGGATGGCGGAGGCTGGCTGGAGGATTTCCTCAGTGGACAGGCTCAACCGCTCGAGATGCAAACCTTCGTCATTAACCTTGTATTATCTGCTGTTCTCGCTTTCATTTTGGGAAGGGTCTATATTCATTGGGGGACCTCGCTCTCCAATCGTCGGGTTTTCGCGGCCAACTTCGTGCTCATCACAATTACCACGACCTTCATTATTCTGATTGTGCGGTCTTCCATCGCCCTTTCCTTAGGCCTGGTAGGCGCGCTCTCCATCGTTCGTTTTCGTGCCGCCATCAAGGAACCCGAGGAGCTGGCTTATCTTTTTTTCGCTATAGGGATTGGGATAGGTTTAGGGGATAACCAGCGCTTGATCACACTTTTAGCCTTGGTTGTTGGGATCTTGATCATCGGAGTTGTCCGCCTATTCCACACCCGAGAAGCGGATGTCAATCTCCATCTTACTGTCGCCAGCGGTAACCCGGAAAATGTCGAACTAAAGGCAATCCTGCAAACCCTGGATCCGCACTGCGCCAAATTAAAATTACTCCGCTATGATGAGAGTGGGTCAGCGATGGAAGCCTCCTTCCTGGTTGAATTCAAGGCACTCGAAAAAATGCAGGAGGCTCGAGCTGCGCTTCGAGCCCTCTCTCCGTCTCTTGAAATGACTTTTCTCGACAATCGCGGGATTGGATAGAGCGCGATGATGCAGGAGAAGCGATCTTATCGCTACGAACGCAAATTTCTCATTACGCAACTTAGCGAACCCCAGGTAAGATCTATTGTGGGTCGTCACAAAGCCATATTTTTTGAGGTGTATCCTCCTCGCTATGTAAATAACATCTACCTCGATACACCCATGATGCGCAACTTTGACGACAATCTGATAGGTGCAGCTGAGCGGATAAAGGTGCGCGTCCGCTGGTATCACGAGCTTTTCGGACGGGTTGTCAACCCGATCTTGGAATTTAAAGTAAAACACGGTTTGGTGGGCTGGAAGGATGCCTACTCTTTTCCAGCGTTTACTTTTGATCAGGGTTTAACAGATCGTGGATTTCGAATGCTCATCAAAGGCAGCGAATTACCTTCCGATATTAAATACCGATTGGCGGGTTATCGAATGTCGTTGGTCAGCCGGTATAACCGCTCCTATTTCGCAAACTACGATGGCAGGTTTCGGGTAACGATTGATACTGATTTATCCTATTACAAGGTGAATCCGTTGGTGAACTGCTTTCAGGTGAAGGATGTGCAAAAGGGCGTGGTGATCGTTGAGTTGAAGTATGATCGTGAACATGAAAACTTGGCTCATCGGATTTCGAATGCCTTTCCTTTCCGTGTCACCCGAAGTTCAAAGTATGTCGAAGGTGTTGAACGATTCTTGCTATCTTAGTTTTGGATGAGGTTGGAAAATGTCAATTTTTAATCGAATAGGTATGGGATTATTTTTAATTATGAAGAACAGGAAAATCGTCTTTTAAGACTTGGGAAGCTTGGTGGGAAAATGATATGTTATTCATATAGAATGGCTATAAAGTTTATGATACGTTTTCAACCGAAATATCATTACCGAAATCTGTGATAGAGGGGAATGGACATGCAGATAACCAAAGTTGAGGTTACCCCAATCGAATTGGATTTGCGGAAGCCGGTGCAGATGGCATGTCTGCCAGAAATTCATCAAATCACAGCTGTCTTTGTCCGCTTTGAAACCACACAGGGGCAAAGTGCCTGGGGCTGCACAGTCGCTCATCCATGCCTGACCGGCGAGGAACCTGAGGATCTTATCCGCGTCTGTCAGGATTGTGCCAGAAAGGTGCCAGATCTGCATCCTTTGAACATCGAGTATTCCTTAGCAGAACTGGTTGGTTTAGTCGAGGATGCACCCTCAGCCTTATGTGCTTTTGACCTTGCTTATCACGATCTTATGGGTTTAGTGGCCGGACTCCCCCTCTATCGAATGCTGGGTGGTTACCGCAATCGTATCCAAACTTCCGTAACGATCCCAATCGCTTCTGTGGATGAAAGTGTGGATAGGGCACGAGCATGGGCCAAGCTTGGTTTTCGTATCTTAAAAATCAAGGGGGGCTTAGATGCGGAGGAGGATATACAAAGGGTCCGTGCAATTCGCCGAGTTCTACCTTACTTCATCCTGCGTTTAGATCCAGATGGGGGCTACAGTATCCAAGAAGCTCTTGAAGTGGCTCGAGCGCTTGAGGGTGAGATTGAAATGCTGGAGCAGCCTACACCAGCCGATGATGTAGAAGGATTGGGGCAGGTTACCCAATTCAGTCCTGTACCTATTCTGGCTGACCAAAGTGTTACACGCCCGGATTCGGCATTAGAACTTGCCACCCACCATCATGTCGATGGGCTGAGTGTCAAATTAGCGGTTTGCGGAGGGATCAGGCAAGCCCAGCAAATTGATACGATTGCCCGGGTTGCCAAGCTAACCACGATGGTCAGTTGCGTTATCGAACCCGCCCTTCTCATCGCGGCAGGGTTGGGATTGGCGTTAAGCAGTCCTAATGTGCACTACGCTGATCTTGACGGGCACCTCGAGCTAGTGAATGACCCTTCGATCCCGGGTTTCCAATTGGAGAATGGTTGGCTTATCGCTTCGGAAGTTCCTGGGATCGGGTGCAGTGTCGATCTGGCACCATAAGAATCCTTCGTTGGAAAAATATTTCCACTCATTTAATTTCCCATTGTTCGTATGGATGGAAGTAATCCAGAAGGTGGAAAGAGGAGAATAGGGCGAAAAGGAGTAGAGTCTTCCACCATTCCTCGCCCAAC
>MGNI01000133.1:40437-42514 GCA_001795115.1 Chloroflexi bacterium RBG_16_48_8
ACACCACCAAGAGCCATGCGCCGGGCGAAAGCAGCCGGGGTGAGTTGGCCGATGCCAGAGGTGGGGGAAACGTATCAAGATTTCCGGCAGCATCCCAGGTGTAGCTTGAGACCACACCATTGGGCAAGAGGGCTTTTTTCAGTTGTCCAGCTTTGTCATAGGAATACCTCGTGGTTCCATCGTCCCAATCCTGGACCTGGGTCAGCCGTTGCGCGCTGTCATAGGCATACGTGACCGTTTTCCCGTCTGGGTAGGTCGTCCCTGTGCGGTTGCCTGCCGCATCATGCGCATAGCCAACAACCTGGCCGAATGGATTTGTGATTGTGGCCGGTCGGTAGAGTCCATCATAGGTCCAAGTAGTCGTCCCCGAGCCATCTAGCATCGAAAGAGGATTCCCAACCTCGTTGTAGGTGAAGCTGACATCCGCATCTGGGTCAGCGTAGTCAATCCCAATCAGGCGGTCCATCAAGTCATAGCTGTAATCGGTGACGGACATGTTAGGGTCGATCTTCGCAGTCAGGTTGTCCAGGGCATCGTAGTCCTAGCCTGTAATCCTTCCCAGGGGATTTGTCTTTGCCTTCAACCGGTTGAGATCATCGAAAAAATGAGACCATTCCGAATCGTTAGCATCACGGATAACAAGCAGGTTGCCGACCTCATCGTAAGAATAGATCGTTTCTACATTTGTCTAAGGATCCTGAGGTGCACCGGTGATAAAGTTCTGGATGACATGGGATAGGCGGGAGAGCTCGTCATAATCATAATGTGTGACAACTCCCTGCGTGTCTTTCATGAAGGTTAAGTTGCCCAGAGCGTCGTATTCGAAAGTGGTCACATAGCCCAGGGGATTGGTGAGGGTTTCTAATCGGTTCAGATCGTCATAGCCATAAGCTGTTGTGGAGGCGCGTGGATCAGTCCAGGATAGGATGTTCCCCACTGAGTCATAGGACCACTGGTTGATGATGTCCAAGTCCGAAAGGCCATTTCCGGTATAAGGCTGGCAGGGATTGGGGACGGTAGGATTGGTGATAGATTTATGAGGTAGATTACGCACGTTGTAGCAGGTACACGTCATTGTACCTAAGGCATCTTCGATGTAGGTTAGATTTCCAACGGCGTCGTAGCTGTACCAGGTAGGAACGTTCCGATCTGGGCTTGTAGGGTCAAAGGGCGGTGGATTGGGGTTATCGAACTCCCAGTCGGAAAGGTTTTCGACCACCGTTATGGGTTGGTTGAGAGCATCATAATAGGTTCTTGTAATGGTCCCAAGGGGGTCGATGAATGCAATTTGGTTCCCGATATCGTCATAACGAAATTGGGTGGTAACGTTAAATTCTGAATCTGGTTTGTAGGCGGGGACATAGTTTATGGTCACTAGGACCAGACGATTGGCATTGTCATATTCGAAGTAGGTAACTTTCCCAAGGGTATCAATCAAGAGTTCGAGGTTACCTACTTCATCGTACCAGAACTTGGTGAAGATGTTGTACGTGCTGTCTTCCGCAATCGTCTTCCCTTCGACGTAGTTCTCCATAACCTCCACAATACGCCCTGCATCGTCGTACATATAGATCGTTACTACGCCTTGAAGATTGATGGCCTCCGTTATCTAACCCAATGCGTTGTATTGATAGGTCCAAGCGTGACCCAATGCGTCAGTGACTTCTACTCGGTCGCCGTATTCGTTATAGATAAAGTCGGTAGCATTCAGCCTTGCGTCTGTGATATGCCTCAAGAGGCCGCGGGGTTGTGGAGCATCGATTTCCGTCGTATAGGTGAAGGATGTGGTATATCCAAGGGGGTCAACGACATTTTGAAGGAGAGGACCTTCATAATTGAAGACCGGCTTGCGTAGTAGTGGATCCATGACCTGTTCTAGTCGGTTGGCGGCGTTATAATCCATAGTCGTCTCGAACCCGGCTGCATCGATGGTTCGCTCCAGGTTGTGGCCATTGTCGCTCCACTCCAAGTAGGATGTGTGACCCAAGGTGTCCGTTAGGGAGTCGAGACGGAAGCTGGAATCATAGGTCCGCTCTGTCACGCCCCCTTGGGCATCGATCTCCTGGACCAACACACC
>MGNI01000133.1:42532-43288 GCA_001795115.1 Chloroflexi bacterium RBG_16_48_8
GTGCTGTGTCGCATTACCCAGCGCATCCGTCAGTGTGGTGATGCCATCCGCCCCATAGGAGAGTTCAACCGTTCTGTTGTTCATTCCATCGAACTGCTGAAAGGCTCTACCTTGTTCATCGTACACAAACCTGGTCGAATCCACTAAGCGAGGGTCTGTTATTTTCAAGAGGCGATGAGCCTCATCATAGGTGTAGGACCAGGTTTCTCCTAGGGCATCTTCCATGGATAGGAGGTCCCCATTGGTATCGTAGGAAAATATGACATGCCGATTGGTATGGTCGGAAACCTCAAGGGTGTGACCCTCCTCATCATAGTTGAAGTGAAGGAAGCGGTCGCCTAAGTCATCCCGCACGTCGCTCAATCTCCCATCCACGTTTTAAACATAGTGAAAGTTGTTCCCAACTGCATTGGTCCATGTGAGCAATTTGCCCTCTTCATCGAAGGTGTAGGTCAGCTGAGCGCGATCTTTCAGGGTAAAACGCGCTGGAGGTCCTTTTTGGTATGTCAGGTTAGCAAGGACGCCGGGGAAAGGGGAATAGGTCCCATTGCCAACAATCTGAAACCGATACAAGTTGGCTGTGTGGGCTTTGAACCAGACGGTATATTCTTCGCCACCAGGATCGTCTGGGAAGATCAGGCGTGTGTCGTGATTATGTGTCCACCCTGGTCCCCAGGGAATCTGTGTAAGTCTCTATAGCAAGGGAAGAATATGTCCGTTGAAAAACGAGGGGTCCAGCAGAGGTATTGAGAGAAA
>MGNI01000134.1:0-700 GCA_001795115.1 Chloroflexi bacterium RBG_16_48_8
GACTTCTTGTAAACCCGCTAAACTTTCAACCTGCCCTGGCAAAGGCGTCGCCTGAGGTTGTAGTATCTCAGGTTGTAGGGTTAGCGTCGGAACAGGCTCGCCAGTTGACCCCAAACTGACCGAGACAAGTGAGTCTTCATCAGAATTAAATAGATTTGTTAGAAGAGTTGGTGCTAATGCAAATGGGACCACAATGATCGCAAGGATTAAACAAAGGGCACCAAATGCCAAAATAAGGGCTAATCCAGTTCTTCGATCGTTCACTTTTTCACCTCTTCATGGAACCAACCCGGAAAAAGCTTCCCAATGGAATAGCCTGTTCTGAGTTGGATGATTTTTCTTTTATTTATGTTTTTAACAGAGCTGCCTTTGACCTTCTGATCTCTAAGGTTCGCAAGCTCAATTGTAACCCAGTGAAATTTCCCTTTTTATTAGGTTAACGCAAGCTTTCCCGATACAATGTTCCTTAAGTAAGATTTCTTACTTAACGGCAAGACTCCATGAACTCAAATATTCATTCATCACTTCTCACCGCTCCAAGCCTTTCTCTCAAGAAAACCTGAAGAGGATATCCCGTTAACCACAAGGGTTATGCACAATCCTGAGTATAAGACGCATCTTAAATTGCTATTGGGTGTTCTGCTAATAAGTACATGGCCAATTTACCATGCTAGGTGATTGGCCGGAAGTAATTTGACAA
>MGNI01000134.1:795-973 GCA_001795115.1 Chloroflexi bacterium RBG_16_48_8
TGAGAATTGTGTGTGGAAAAAATGAAACTCTGGAGATAATGATGAGTAAACGTTATGGGAATATTGTTGGTTGGGGGAAATATATCCCTTCCAAAGTTGTAACCAACGCAGATCTGGAACAAATGTTAGATACAAGCGATGAGTGGATCGTGGCTCGGACCGGGATTCGAGAACGTCA
>MGNI01000134.1:1086-2697 GCA_001795115.1 Chloroflexi bacterium RBG_16_48_8
GCCCTGATTACCTCACCCCCCCTGTCTCCTCCCAGATTCAACATGCCTTAGGTGCCAAAGATGTGGGTGCTTTTACGTTGGTAGCTGGATGCCCGGGGTTCGTTTATGCCTTGGTGGTTGCGCAACAATTCATCGCTGCTGGCGGATGCGATAATGTGCTGGTTATCGGGGCTGAGCTTATCAGCCGTTACACGGATTGGAGCGACCGCTCAACCTGCATTCTGTTTGCCGATGGAGCCGGGGCAGTGGTCCTCCAAGTGAGCGATGAGCCCTGCGGTGTTTTATCCTACGTGCTCGGTTCCGATGGTTCTGGTGCCGAGTATCTCATCGTCCCAGCGGGCGGGACAGCTTTACCCCCCAGCCAGGAGACCTTGGATAAGGGTCTGCATTATCTAAGAATGGACGGGAATAAAGTATTCCGTTTTGCCACGCGAGTCTTAGGAAAAGCCCTGGAGCAGGCTATTCAACAAGCGGGATTAACAACCAATGATATCGACCTGTTCATCCCCCATCAAGCCAATGCACGCATTATCGAGAGTGCCGCACGTCACGTAAAGCTCCCTGAAGAAAAGGTGTTTATGAATATTGAGCGTTATGGGAATACCTCTGCAGCCTCCATCCCCATTGCACTGTGTGAAGCCTTTGAGCAGGGACGCGCAAAAGTGGGAGACACTTTGGCATTTGTGGCTTTCGGTTCAGGACTGACATGGGCTTCCGCCATCGTGAAGATCGGTGAGCGTGTAGCGCCTGTGCTGGTTAAACGAAGTTGGTTATCGAAGCCAGAATGGTTATCCTTGGATCCTCTGCTCGGAGTCACTCGTGCCACCTCGAGCAATGTAATCAAGATCCTGGCCAATGGTTTAGCACCGATCGGCATCCTACTTCGAAAACTAAGCGGGTTGTTTCGAGGCTAAGATCATTCACCCATAGAGTGATTTTACTTTAGCGCGATCAATCTGACCCTCAGGTTCTCGGGGAAGCGCATCAGTAAATTCCACTATTCTAGGCTTTTTAAAGGAAGCTATCCGATTTGCGACAGCTTGGCGGATATCCTCTTTGGTTAAACTCTCCCCTGGGACAAGCTCGACAACGGCTTTGACAGCCTCTCCCCACTCCGGATCTGGTACGCCAATGACACACACAGCATTGACCTCCGCCAATTCCTGAATGACGTGCTCAACCTCTGCCGGGTATACGTTTTCACCTCCCGATTTGATCAGATCCTTTTCGGGCAACCGACCTACATAATAGAGATATCCATCTGCGTCGAATTTGCCAATATCCCCAGTATGATGCCAACCCTGGCGAAAGGCATAGTAAGTCGCATCTGGATCCTGCCAGTAACCAGCAAAAACTGTAGGACCACGAACCACAATCTCCCCAGGGTCACCGACGGGCACATCCCCCCCTGATTCATCCACACAACGCACCCTGGTCAAGGGAACGGGTCGACCGGCTGACCCCGGCTTTTCCATGACCTCGCCAAGGGTTGCCACCCCTGTGATCTCGGATTGCCCAAAACCTGTCCAGAACTTGGCACCCGTCTCTGCATACAACCGCTGAATGACATCTGGAGCATCCAAACCCAGTACATATTTAAGCGAATCCCAC
>MGNI01000134.1:2728-4285 GCA_001795115.1 Chloroflexi bacterium RBG_16_48_8
AGAGGATGGGTGGGAAGTCCGCCAAGATCGTAACATCGTGCTGGTCCATAAGCGTTGCAGCTATATTGGGATCAAGAGTTTCCATAACAATGTTGGCTCCCCCTACTTGATTTACAGTCAGCGATAGCCCAAGACCGGTGATATGGAATAACGGCAAGGCTGCCAAGTGGCGGTCCTTTGCATTCAATCCTAGCGCAGAAATGAGCTGATAGCCCGAAAGGATCATGTTCTGATGGGTAAGTACTGCTCCGCGCGGTAGGCCAGCAATAGCTGCTGTTGAGATAATGATAAATGCATCGTCACTGCTAACTTCCTCAGTCTCACTATCGGAGTCATCGTAAAGTTCGGAGAGTGGCAAAAAGCCCTCGGCTTCTCCCTCACCCATAATGGCGCGCACCTGCAATCCTGATAGTTCAACGCCTTCTAGTTGGGGCAAATGCCCAATACCCACTGCGATCATCTTAGGGTCGGCCAGCTTGACAACATGATTCACTTCCTCTGCAGATAAACGCCAATTGATCGGGTAGGCGATGGCACCTATCTTGGCGCAGGCTCCATAGAGATCGAAATATTCCATCGAGTTTTGCGCCAGGATACAAATCCGATCCCCTTTGACAACACCTTGCTTGCTAAGCCCTGCAGCCAATCCATCTACTTTGTGAAGGAACTCAGCGTGAGAAATCGTCTTATCTGTGCTGATCAATGCGGATTCAGCAGGAAAGCTACGAGCGTTATGCTCTAACAAGTGATAGATCGTTATATCACGAAGCCCCATCTTCCCCTCCATGTTTCGTATTATGGATACAACTTCAAGGAACCAATCTATGATTCATCCATGCTTACCGACCATAAGGGCGATCGGCCTGTTGCCCCTACGGCCGCGGGGTACCCATTCGTCATGTTCGCCTGGGCATGGGAGAGCCCAGGCTGCTCTTTTAAGAAGCAGGTCGGGCTCCCACGCCCAACCGAGGGAGACATTTTGTGTGCCGTATGTATCCTGTTCTTGGTACAAAAGCCTCGATACAATGTCCGAAGTTAAATCCAAACTTCGATGAAATAAAATACGCTTCGGCATGTGAGTAGTCATATCCGACAAGTCTTAATGGGCTTTTACTCGTAGCGCGATTATTCGGACACACAAATCCACCAAACCATTGCAGATGTCTTGGAGTGCTAGAAAATCGAGGAAGCGTTCTTTCAAAGCTGCTCAGTCTAATAAATCACGTCACCCCAACCAGCGTTTGCGACGTTTATAATGTTTGACTTCCCTGTAGCTTTTTCGTTCTCCGAGCTGCGTCAAACCCAGATAGAATTCCTTGATATCTTCATTCTCCGCTAACTGCTCTGCCGGACCATCCAAGACGACACGACCAATCTCCATGACGTAGGCATAATGAGCCACTTCCAATGCCAGATGCGCATTTTGCTCAACCAGCAGGATGGAAATACCATCCTCTTGGTTGATCTTGCTGATAACACTAAAAATCTCCTGTACAAGAAGCGGCGCCAAGCCTAACGACGGCTCGTCCAGCATCAAGAGTTGGGGGCGAGACATCA
>MGNI01000134.1:4338-7324 GCA_001795115.1 Chloroflexi bacterium RBG_16_48_8
GTTTTCGTAAAACCTTGAGCGCAGGGAAATACTGATAAACACGCTCAAGGTCTTGATTAATCATCGTCCCACTATGACCCCGAGCCATCGCCCCCACAATGAGATTTTCTTCTACAGTCAAATGTCGAAATTGTCGTCTTCCTTCCAGCACCTGCACAATGCCCAAATCTCTCACAATAGTCTGGGCGGAAAGATGGTCTATCCTGCGACCGTCCAGCTGAATGGTGCCGCGTGTCACTTCTCCTTGTTCTGCTTGCAATAAGCCTGAGATCGCTTTAAGCGTCGTGGTTTTCCCGGCACCATTTGCACCGAGAATAGCCACGATTTTTCCTTCTCCCACCTCAATGGAAATACCGCGTAGAACCAAGATCACATCACTGTAGATCACTTCAATGTTATTGACTTTAAGCATTAGCAATCAACCTATCAGAGGTTCCGAAAGATGGGAGGAGCGTATTTAAACGCTCCTCCTTCACTCCTGCGAAACTGAACTACGTTATTCCGCGGATGGGCGAGTGTCCGGAAGTTCGAAGAAATCCTTGACGATGACAAACTCTAACGCAGCATCAACCAGTTGGACCTGGCGGATCTGGGAAACACGCGGCGCACGAGTTCCATCACGGACATCGTACTCGAAGATGCCGAGTGCGCTAACGGTCCCTAAATCTTTAAAGGCGTCGAAGAAAGCTTCCCCATTCAGGTTTTCGTAACCTACCATGTCAATGGCATGTTCCATGATCGTAGCCCAGGCAAAAGTGCCCCCATAGCTGGACAGGTAGCTAACACCTTTATCAACATCAGGGTAACCACCCGCCTCAAAGGTTTCCAATGCCTGCTGCACACCTGTAATGTCGGTATCGTTCCACCAGTTGTAGGGGAAGACGCCATACATACCGAGCGCGGCTCCAGCGCTCTCACCCAAGATCGTGAGTACATCGGTGTTCATAGCCCAGTTACAGCCACCCACGACGACCTTGTTCCACATCTCAAGAGCATGAAGTGTTCCGATCACCTGGGCTGGGCCAAAACCAAGGGATTGGATGTAGATTACATTAGCACCTTGTAGGGCAAGGTTTTGCAATGGTGTCATGACATCCGCTTCGGCTGAGATCGCGTACGTCTCTAACTCGAGGACCTGAACGCCAACCGATTCAGCGTAGGCCAGCGATTCGGCTGTGATCGCACCGGCTCCGAATGGGCCTTCCCATCCGATCACGCCGACAATGATCTCATCGCCAGCTCCCTCAGGTTTGATGTCATCCCAATTCTCGGTGAGGAATTGGACAAATCCAGCGAACTGGTCGGAGTAGATCGGAGCCACACCTACTGTCCATCCATCAGCGGGAATATAAAACGCTTCAGCATTAACCCCCGCCGCAAAGTTGACCACATGATCTTCTCTCAACAAGGGGGCCAGGGCGATGGTCGCACCACTCCCATAGGTTGCAATGGACATCAGATTCGGATCTTCTCCCTTGGTTTGTTGATAGGTAGCGATCTCCTGTTCTGCATCATATTGTGTATCTGTTAGCTTCAGAACAACCTCTGCCCCACAGATCCCACCCGCTTCATTGAGGTCTGCAATGGAATCGTTGAGCGCATTCACGAATGCTGTACCCAAGATTGTCGAGAGCGGGCCTGTTAATCCAGCCTGAGAGTAGAAGGTGAAGGTTTCTCCCTCCAAGCCATCATCACAATAACGGACAGACGGCGCTTCTGTGGGGGGAACTTCAGTGGGAGGTACCTCAGTCGGTGGTGCCTTCGTAGCAGGCACTTCGGTTGGTGCTTCTACAACAGGAGTTGCTGTATCCTGCTTGCATGCCGTCAGCAGCAGGGATGTAAGCATCATTACAGTCAGCAAAACATAAAGTGTCTTTCGCATGTTCTTTCTCCTCCTTGAGATCTAATAGCGATTAAAACTGTTTTTTGTTTTATCAGAAAGTTGCTTTCAGTCTTTTCACCTCCTTGAACGGTCTATCACCCTAATGTGAGAAAGGTCGTAGACGCCATGCAGCTTTTAAAAGCTGCCATCGATGGGCAAGTCCCCGAGGCTCAAATATCAGGAAGAACATCAAAATCAAGCCGAAGAAGATCGGGCGGAAAGAAGTCAATAAACGAGCCGTCATCTCGGGTGGCATAATCGAAGCAAAACTGCTCCCCACAACGTTGGAGACATCCTGCATCACAACAATGAAAGTAGTTCCTAGAAAGGGTCCTAAGTTGGTGCCCAAACCACCCACGACCAACATACCCAATAAGACAATCGACTCGGTGAGACCATATCCGAACTCAGTGCCAATAGCTCGTTGATAATGTGCTTTTAAAGCCCCCGCAAGTCCCGCATACATTGCGGCGATGAAAAAAGCCCGCAGCTTGTAACCAAACAAGTTCACCCCAAGCAATTCAGCTGCAAGGTCATTATCGCGTATGGCAACAAACGCCCGTCCCAATCGCGTCCGTGAAATGTTAGTAGCAATAAAGGTGGTAAGGATGAGAACTCCAAGTGTGATATAGATAAATCGGGAGGGTTCGTTAAATAAGAAGTCCCCGATTTGCGGGACAGGTGTAGGGATTCGTCCTTCAGTTCCACCCAAATAATCGGTGAAGGTATGTTTGGTCAGCCAAGGAATAATAAATTGGGCTGCCAATGTGGCTATAGCAAGGTAAAAACCTTTAACCCTGAGGGAGGGCAATCCAAAAACAAGACCAATCATTCCCGCTCCAATAGCTGCAATCGGCAACGCAAGGAACATCGAGAGTCCTAAATGGGTCACGACTAAGGAAGAGATATATCCTCCCACCAACATAAATGCAGCTTGACCCAGTGAAATCTGCCCAGTATATCCTGTAAGGATATTTAAGCCCTGGACGGCAATGATCGTGTACCCAATACGGTTGGCAGTAGTGACAATATAGGGTGTTCCCCAGTAGGGACAAGTTGCGACAGCGGCAATGGATGCGACCAGTAATCCCCACTGCCAAGGTT
>MGNI01000134.1:7437-11526 GCA_001795115.1 Chloroflexi bacterium RBG_16_48_8
GAGAACGATTAACAATAGAATATAGGGTGCGATCTCTGAAGAGTTACGTATTTCGATCAGCTTGGCTGTGGAGACAAGCTCTTGAGCCAAGCCCACAACGATACCTCCTACAATTGCACCAGACAAAGACTCCAATCCACCCAGTAGAATGGCCGGAAAGGTGACGAGCACAACGGTCGAGAGACTGAGACTCGCCCCGGTCAGCATCGCTAAAAGGACCCCCCCAGCAGTGGCGACAATACCAGCAATTGCCCATGAAAGACCGAAGATACGCGGGACATTGATGCCAACGCTGCGAGCCAATTCACAGTCCTCAGCGGTTGCCCGCATGGAAAGTCCAACCCGTGAAAACTTGAAAAAGATTGCAAAAAGAATGACACCCAAAATAGCGATTAGAAATGCGATAACCAGCAACTTCTTGACGAAAATATTCTCTTGAAATGCCAGGGCGAAAGGGATTTTGAAGGTTTCGGTGCGTGCGATGGGTGCTGGAAAATTGCTTTTTGGTTGAATCCCAAAAAAGATGCTCACCAATCCCTCAATAAGCTGTGCAAGCCCTAAAGTCATTAAGATGATCGAGAGCAAAGGTTGTCCCGTCATGGGGCGTAGGGCGATTCTTTCGATAAGAAAACCTATGAGCAACATCACCAAGAAAGCTGCTGGGACTGCCAACCCCAATGGAAAATTAATCAACTCGTTCCCATCCTCATTCGCACCGGCAAACCACCAGGTCAGGAAAGCGCCAAGCATCAACAAGTGCCCTTGTGAGAAGTTAAAGATCTCTGAGGACTTATAGATCAATACGACACCCAAGGCGATCAGGCCGATTACGCTTCCATTGAGAATACCGGTAACAATGGCTTGAGGGACAAGCACCCAATTCATCTTATTTATGCCTCCTCCAGGGACCTTATTTGGACTGCTGTCTCGATGATTCCTTCACGTCCATCCCGGTATTTCACTTCAGCCTGTACACGAACCTCCTCACCGCCACTGTACACCGTTTCAATCATCTGCTTTAATCGGTCCTCCATGTACGCGCGTCGCAGCTTACGCGTGCGCGTCAACTCGGCTTCATCGGGGTCGAACTCTTTGTGCAGCAAGACGAACTTGCGTACTCGGGCTGGTGTTGGGAGTGTCTGGTTGACTCGCTCGATATCTGCCAGGATCAGATCATAGACCTCTGGCTTCTGTGAGAGGTCAACGAAGGTTGTGTAAGCCAAACCGTGCTTCTCCGCCCAGCGCCCCACATTATCAAAATCAATAATGATAATGGTGGTGACATAGGCTTTGTCCGCTCCACCAATCGCCATGACATCCCGGATGTACGGACTGAACTTCAACCGACCTTCAATATATTGCGGCGAGAATGGCTCACCGCCAGCCAATTGCAGCAAGTCTTTTACCCTATCAAGGTAGATCAAGTGCCCATCTTCATCGATGTATCCTGCATCGCCCGTATGAAACCAACCATCCCTCAAGGTCTCGGCTGTTTTCTTGGGATCTTTGTAATAGCCCACAAAGACACTTGGACCTTTGATTAGAATCTCGCCGTTATCAGCGATCTTGATTTCCATCCCGGGTGGAGGCTTACCTACGCTAGTAAATTTAAGGTCGTTGTCTCGGTGAACCGTATGGACTATTCCTTCTGTTGACCCATACAGGTTCTTCAGCCGAACCCCAATGGCACGAAAGAACCGAACCGCATCCGGACTGAGTGCCGCACCGCTGGTATAGGCAAAACGGATTCGAGAAAGACCCAATTGGTCCCGTAGCGGTCGAAAGAGGGCTACTTCTCCCAGCATGCAAAGGAACCGCCAAATGAGATTCATCTTGCGTTCCTCGAAGCGCATATCCGCAACCTTATATCCAATAGGCATGAAAATTCGATAAATGAAACGGTTGATCAAAGAAGTGTCGCTAATGCGCATTTGCACTTGCGAGACCAAATTTTCCCATAGCCGCGAACTGAAGAGGAGGGAGTGTGGAGCGATCTCTCGAATATTTTCACGTACCGTCTCGGGGCTTTCGATGAAGTTGACAACGAAATCATTGATAACGTGCCCCGTCAACCCCATGTCTTGCTCCGTAATCCAGGCCATGGGTGAGAAGGAGAGATAATCATCGCTGTCGTACCACGTTTCAACTTCCATCATATTTTGAATATAACCGACAAAGTTTCGATGAGCGATCATCGCTCCTTTGGGAAGCCCAGTAGTTCCTGACGTATAGGAGAAGATGGCCATGTCATCACCGGAACCCTGAGAGACGAACGCCTCGTAAGCTTCTGGATGATCCTTCTCGTATTCTCGACCCAGGGCCTCTATTTCTGCAAAGGACATCAGCCAGGGTTCATCGTAGCTCCAGAGCCCGCGATCATCCCAGTAAATCACATGCTTAACCTTTGGGACGTGATGTTTGATCTCTAAAAGTTTGTCGCACTGTTCCTGGTCTTGGGCTACCACAAAATTAGCATCACTATGGTTTACGATGTATTCAACTTCCATAGGGATACTATCGGTAAAAATACCAATGCTCACACTTCCTGCCGATTGAACAGCAAGTTCAGCCCAATAAAACTCGGGGTCGTTATCTCCTATGATACAAACTTTATTTCCCCTCTCCAGCCCTAAGCTCACCAAGCCAAGGCAGAAATATTTGACATGCTGGAAAGAATCAGCCCACGTATATTCTCGCCAGATGCCAAACTCTTTCTTGCGCATGGCAATTTTCTTTTCACCATAGCGCTGCACTCTGTCAAGAAAGTTCTTTGGGAGTGTATCCAGGATGGTCTCATTTCCTCCTGTCCTACCTGTCCTCATCTTGCCTCCATCATTGGACACCTGATTCCGTCTGCGCTACGCCAATATCCTCACCCAAATATGCCTGAATGACCTTGGGATCATTCTTGATCTCATCCGGAGTACCTTCGGCAATCTTGAGGCCGAAATCCAAAACCACCACTCTGTCAGCGATATCCATCACCAATCCCATGTCATGTTCGATGAGAAGGATGGTTGTCTTCTGTAGTTCGTGAATATCCAAAACAAAACGAGCCATATCCTCCTTTTCCTCGAGGTTCATGCCAGCCATGGGTTCATCGAGTAGAAGTAGTTTTGGTTCTAAAGCTAAAGCCCGCCCCAGCTCTACACGTTTTCGTAAACCGTAGGGAAGCGCGCCAACCACAGCTTTACGGATATGCTCGATCTCAAGGAAATCGATGATGTCTTCCACAACACGACGATGCCGGACTTCTTCCTTCAGGGCAGGTCCAAAATACAGTGCTCCTACAAGCATTCCATACTTCATATGCACATGCCGGGCAGCCATCAGGTTATCCAATACACTCATCCCTGTATAAAGCGCAATATTTTGGAATGTGCGTGCTATCCCTAGTTGGGCGATTCGATAGGGGGCCAGTTGGGTTAGGTCATTTCCTTCAAAAACGATCCATCCCTTCTCAGGTCTGTAGAAGCGGTTGAAGCAATTCAACAAGGATGTCTTTCCAGCGCCATTGGGGCCAATGATCGCCAGGATCTCCCCCTGGTTAACATTAAAACTAACACCAACAAGAGCTTTCGTCCCTCCAAAGCTCAAATGGATATCCTGCACCCGTAATTGAGAAGTCTCACTGGTCATTGACAAGCTCTAACCACAATCAACGATGAGTAAAACCCAGTAGCAACACCAGGATCCTTATAGGGTTGGACAAAATATTAAATTGCACACTCGACGTGATCAGTCCCTACACTCATTGGGGGAAACAAAAGAAACCGTACCTTTTGATGAAAATAACATACCCATACATTATTGCAAATCATGCTTTGAATGTCAAAACCCCAAACCATACGAATGGTTATTGATTCTATGTCTCATTCGTTATCTTGTGAAGGGGTGCAAGGTGGTAGGAGGTGCTATTACCAATGGTTATCCCAGGTTCCTTTGCTTGGGGTTACGCGATCCGCTTCCAGCAACGTAGGGAAGATGCTGAGGATTATGTTTGCGCGCATCCTTCTCTTGCTGTAAAAATGGATGAAATGGATCTGAGGCTAATCCCACTCACCCAAATCAATTTTTAACCACAGCGCA
>MGNI01000135.1:0-468 GCA_001795115.1 Chloroflexi bacterium RBG_16_48_8
TGCAGCCAACGATGTGGGGCGAACGCTTAACCCCTTAGGGCTGCTGGGGATAGGTCGAGAGCGGAATTATGATGGGATTAGGGAATGCGTTGACAGAGGAGTTCATTATGGAGGAGGGGAGAGTCTTTACTGACAGATTATCTCGTTATCGGATGCCCTCCATTGTGCACACACCGGAGATTGTTTCCATCACCGTAGAAAGCCCAACCAGTGAGGGACCCTTTGGTGCAAAGGGCGTAGGTGAATTATCCAGCATTCCGACCACACCGGCGATAACCAACGCCATCTACAACGCATGCGGGATTCGGGTTAAGCGATTACCGGTGGATCAGGATTGGATGGCGCGCCAGATCATCAAAAGAAGAGAGATGGTAAATGATCGAGAGTGAACACAAATGGCTTCGCTGGGCCAGGGAAATCCAAGCCTTGGGCCAAACAGGCCTTTATTATGCAGGAAACCACTTCGAA
>MGNI01000135.1:536-1038 GCA_001795115.1 Chloroflexi bacterium RBG_16_48_8
AACGGAGGCTTTGGTAGCCTTCACAGCGCAACCGGGTTATGTCACCCCAAAAGTGGATGTGAGGGCAGCAGTTTTTAATATGGATAGGCTTCTGCTTGTGCAAGAAGCCCGTGATGGTGGATGGACTCTACCGGGCGGTTGGGCGGATGTGGGTGAAACACCTCGAACGGCCATCGAGCGTGAGGTCCTGGAAGAAGCAGGTCTTGAAGTAAGGGCAACGCGGTTGATAGGGGTTTACGACGCCAATCGCATCGAAGGTGCACTCTCCGTGTTCCATGCCTATAAGCTGCTCTTTTCTTGCGAAATGACATCCGGGAAACTTACTCCAAGTGTTGAGACTTCACAGGTGGGTTTCTTTCTAATAGACCAATTACCTCAACCGTACTCTAATCACCGTACGACTCCCCGCCACATCGCTGATGCACTGAAAGCGCGAGATGATCCTGCTTGGCAGGTGGTCTTTGATTAGGGAAGGAGGTTAAGATGCTTATTCATCATGCCA
>MGNI01000135.1:1046-1593 GCA_001795115.1 Chloroflexi bacterium RBG_16_48_8
ACCTGGGGAAGACCGAACGAAATTTTAGAGGATAGAGCGCTTTACCTTTCGGATGGGCGTATCGCTGATCTGGGTTCTTCCTCTGATCTCCTAACAAAGTATCCTAATGAGGAGAAGCTGGATGCAAAAGGGCAATATGTCATGCCAGGTAATATCTGTGCGCATACGCATTTCTATGGAGCGTTTGCACGGGGTATGGCGATCCCGGGTAAAGCTCCAAAAGATTTTCCAGATATCCTCAGGAAACTTTGGTGGCCGTTAGATCAATCCCTTACCTTAGAAGATGTCCGTTATTCTTCCATGGTATGTCTCGTGGATGCCATCAAACATGGGACTACGACGCTACTTGATCACCACGCCTCTCCCAATGCGATTGATGGTTCGCTGGATGTGATTGGAGAGGCTGTCGAAGAGGCGGGTCTACGAGCTGTCTTGTGCTATGAAGTGACAGACCGTGGAGGAGAGGAGAAAGCTCAGGCAGGGATCCGTGAAAATGTGCGTTTCTTGGAACGGTTGCAGAAGGAGGATCTGGCTGATGGCCGGCTAG
>MGNI01000135.1:1601-5643 GCA_001795115.1 Chloroflexi bacterium RBG_16_48_8
CCAGTTTGACTCTTTCCGATAAGACGCTGGAGGCCTGTAAAGCAGCCGCGCCAGAAGGGGTAGGATTTCACATCCACGTCGCTGAACATGAAGCGGATGAGTATGATAGTTTAGGGAAATCCAACATGCGGGTCGTTGACCGCCTTCATAAGCATGGAATACTTGGGGAGCGGACGATCGTCGCTCATGCGATCCATGTTGATGCCAGGGAGCTCGAAATCCTAAAGGATACAGGAACCTGGGTAACCCACCAACCCCGCTCCAATATGAACAATGCCGTCGGTGCAGCCAATGTGGATTCGATGGTTCGAATGGGAGTGAAATTGGGTTTGGGGAACGATGGTTTTGCAAACGCCATGTGGGAGGAGTGGAAGACTGCCTATCTACTGCACAAACTCGCCAATCGAGATCCTCGGCGGCTTCCAGGGGATGTATTGGTAGAGATGGCTGTTTACAATAACAGAGATTTATCCAATCTATTTTTTCCAGGAGCTCCATTAGGAGTAATTGAGCAGGGAGCCTATGCCGATATCATCTTGGTTGACTACCATCCCACGACGCCATTATCAGCAGGCAATTTGCCCTGGCATATCCTCTTTGGCTTTCACGAGTCGATGATTACAGCTACAATCGTAGCTGGAAGATTGCTTATGCGGGATCGTGTGTTGCTGACGTTGGACGAAGAAGGAATCACTGCACACTCCCGGAAGCTGGCGAAGGATGTCTGGCAACGCTATCTGTCTTTTGTCCCGAGGGATTGATCAACGACCGAAGAAGTGGAGAGATTATGGACGAGGCGATAATTCTAACAATTGCAATATTAGGTGGGACTGGTAAGGCTGGTCCCGGTCTGGCTCTACGATGGGCCAATGCGGGCTATCGGATTATTATCGGTTCGAGGCAAGCAGAGAAGGCTCAAAGAATTGCTCAGGAGATCAATGAGCAATTGGGGATTGAATCCATTCAAGGAATGCAGAATGAAGAAGCAGCTAAAGCTGCAAATATCTGTGTACTCACAGTGGTCCAGTCTGCACACAAGAAAGCCTTGCATAGCTTTAGGGAAGCATTGAAAGGAAAAATCTTGGTGGATACAACTGCCCGGGTCGATTTCCAGGATCCTAAACCCCCTAAGCAGCCTTCAGCTGCTCGCATGGCACAAGATCTGCTTGGCCCTGATGTTCGCGTTGTGGCAGCTTTTCAAACGATCCCTGCTCATGCTTTACGCGAGAACATTAATGAGTCTATGAATATGGATGTACTGGTCTTTGCGGATGATGATGAGGCTGCTGACGAGGTGATTATGCTTGCTGAAGCGGGAGGTATGGGGGCTTACCATGCGGGTGACTTGGACTGCGCGGTGGTTGCTGAGGGTTTAAGCGCTGTGATGATCGAATTAAATCGAAGGTACAAGTCTAAGAAGGGTGCCATCAAAATCGCTGGATTAGAGAAGTGACATCCTCCCCACAGTTGATTTTAACTGCACTTCCGGGTCTTCCTCTCGTTTCGCAGGGTGATGATCTGGTGAAATTAGCCCTCGATGGTTTGGCACGCGCTGGCATTGTGCTGCAATCGGGGGACATTCTGGCAATTGCGCAGAAGATCGTATCCAAAGTTGAAGGGCAAATCATACACCTGAAGGAGGTTGTACCCTCCCAGGAAGCAATAGCATTAGCCCAAAAAACGGATAAAGATCCTCGACTGGTGCAGTTGATCCTACAGGAAAGCAATCGGGTTTTAAGATCACGACCGGGTTTAATCATCGTGGAACACCGTCTGGGCTTTGTTTGTGCCAATGCTGGTATCGACTCTTCTAATGTTGGTCCACAGACAAATGCAGTTGAAGGCTCTGTGCTCCTGCTTCCCAAGAATCCGGATGCTTCTGCCAATGAAATGGCTTCTCAACTTATGCAGGAGACAGGATCGAAGGTGGGAGTCTTGATCATCGATTCCCATGGTAGAGCCTGGCGTGAGGGAGCAGTTGGAGTCACGATCGGTGCAGCAGGCCTCACGACGTTGCTCGATCTTCGCGGGACGCCTGACCTTTTTGGCAGACAATTGCAAACAACCCAGGTGGGGATCTCGGATGAACTTGCATCAGCAGCTTCTATCCTTATGGGCCAGGCTGCAGAATGCCGTCCGATTGTCCATATCAGGGGTTTTCCCTATCCATTGGGTGAAGGATCATTAAAGGATCTCCTACGCCCCAAAGAACAAGATCTATTTCAATGATAGTAAAGCCAAGTGCATTCTCGAATATTCACGATTGGACTCATGAGTTATGGTACAAGAAGAAATTTGATGTTTGATCTTTACAGGGACTATTTGAATTGAAAATTCCAGAGACCCATCAAGACTTATTTACCCCGGAGAAACGGGCAATTGCACTCTTATCCACCCTGATGAAGGATGGGAGTCCGCAGGTTACGCCAATGGTCGCATAATACTACGAAGGATTTAGGACATAGGAGTAATGGATGTCTTTTAACACGAAACTGATAAACCAGCTTAAAACCGACCCGCGATTCGTGGATGATGATGGAGAACTTGTTATCGCAGCTGTGCAAGACCGCGCCTGGAAGTCGGATCGTGACTTTTTGAGGTTGCTGCTTTCCGAGCATGAAATCAGGACTACCTTCTTTGAAGAGATAGAGGGCTATTGGATTTTCAACCTCAACTCTTTCCTTGACTATATCTCACAGAAGAACTTTCTGGATAACTCTTACACTCGTTTTCGCAATCGCATTGGATTGACCATTGGCGATAAATACTTGCGCGAGCGCGGCGAAGTGGCGCTGGTGTGGCCCTACAAAGATTGCGTGCTGGAAGGCGGGCAAACCAAGGAAGAAGAAAAGCGCAAGGAGATATTCTTCAACGAAGTGCTGGCGCAGGATGAAATCAACCGCCTGCTTGACCCCAAGGTGTTGACCAACTTCACGCGCTACACGGCCAAAGGTAAAGAACCGGTAACGGGCTTCAAGCGCGATGAAAACGGCGTCATCCGTGAGAACCTCATCATCAAAGGCAACAACCTACTCGCCCTGCACACGCTGAAAACGGTGTTTCGCGGACAGGTCAAACTAATTTACATTGACCCGCCATATAACACGGGGAATGATTCGTTTGGCTACAACGATAGTTTTAATCATTCCACCTGGCTGACGTTCATGAAGAACAGATTGGAGATTTCACGCGATTTGCTACGAGACGACGGCTTCATTTTCATCTCTTGTGACGACAATGAACAAGCATACCTGAAAATTTTATGTGACGAAATATTCCGAAGCGAGAATTTTGTTTCGCAGATTATTGTTCAATCGAATAAACGCGGGCAGACGTACAAAGAAATTGCAAAGACTCATGAATACTTGCTGGTATATGCCAAGAGTGAATTGGCTGAAATCAAAGAATTGGAAAAAGGCGAGGGATTTTCAGCAGAAGATGATAAGGGTGGATATGAATTACGAGAATTGAGAAATCGCAATCCGAAATTCGGAAGATTTAACCGACCAAATCTTTTTTATCCAATTTACGTTGCCCCAACAAAAGCAGACAAGGATAGGTTGCTACCTGTGTCTCTTGAGAAGTCCCCGAAATATAGCGTTAAAGTTTTACCATTAAACAGCGCAGGCGAAGAAAGTTGCTGGCGATGGGGTAAAGATAAAGTACGTGCAAACAGTGGTGAAAACACAAGAACATGTGATGTTGTAGCAAAAGTGAAGACAACATCAGAGTTTGGCATTTATGAAAAATACCGTAAAGAGACTTACAAAGCGAAATCTATTTGGCTCGAAAGTGAAGTAATAAGTGAGAAAGGAACAATGGAATTAAGGGAGTTGGACTTGGCAAACGAGTTCAACTTTCCCAAGCCCACGTACTTGATAAAAAAGATTCTACAACTTGGCTCTGAGAGCAATTCTATTGATCTGGATTTTTGTGCTGGGAGCGGAACAACTGCTCAGGCTGTACTTGATTTGAACAAGCAAGATGGTGGGACACGCAATTTTATTCTCGTTGAACAATTGGATTATGTTGAAAAAGTGAC
>MGNI01000135.1:5692-6044 GCA_001795115.1 Chloroflexi bacterium RBG_16_48_8
TGAAATACAACGAACCCTTCATGGAGCGCATTCAAGCCGCGAAGTCCATCAAGGAACTGCTCAAAATCTGGCGCGATATGGCGGAAGACTCCTTCCTGAACTGGTACGTCAACCCCGAAATGCCCGAAGAAGCCATCAAGGATTTTGAAGAACTCGGCAAGGGCGATAACGGTCTTGAAAAGCAAAAACATTCGTTGGCGGAATTGCTCGATAAGAACCAGTTGTACGTGAATGTCTCGGAGATTGATGACGCACAGTTCAAGGTCAATGAGGAAGATAAGGCGCTGAACAGGGCGTTTTATGGCTAAATCTACGCGCGCATTAAAATCCAGCGTTGAAATCCGCCGATACT
>MGNI01000135.1:6108-6419 GCA_001795115.1 Chloroflexi bacterium RBG_16_48_8
ATTGAAACGCCTGGTTGTTCGCGCTTTTTCATACTGGGATTGATGGACGTGCTTGACCCTGCGAGGTTGCAACGCGCCTTCGACGACCTGCGGGCGCGGCTGATGAATGACCCGTATTTCAAGGATGTGCCATCCATGCGGGCTAATGGGCAAAAGACAGCACGCACTTTTCATGCCAAAAACGATTTGCCTGAAGTGCGAAAGGAAGTTTTCACCCTCTTGCGTAATACTGACGGTCTGCGTTATTTTGCAGTGGTCGCCGATAAATGGCGCGTACTGGAATATGTCCGTCAGCAAAACGAGCGCAACCC
>MGNI01000136.1:0-1036 GCA_001795115.1 Chloroflexi bacterium RBG_16_48_8
GTTAACAGTATTAACGGAGACCCTCTTCTCGCTGCTCCTGCTCCTCAGTTTCTACACCCTGACCCTGGCCTATAAACGCTCACAGGGTTATTGGCTGCTGTTGAGCGGTCTGCTTCTTGGAATGGCTACGTTCACTCGACCGATAGGCCTCTATCTGATCCCCATTTGGGGGATTTTTGCTCTGCTGGTCTTACGATTAAAGATAGGCTTTAATCGAGCAGTAAGATATGCAGTCGCCTTCCTCGGAGCGGCTATGCTTCTGGTGGTGTATTGGCAAACACGAAATTTCCTATTGCACAATAAATTTTCTTTTTCGACTACGACAGAGGTAACCATTAGTCGTTTCATTGCTGCAGATACCTTGGCAGAGGCTCTCCGCATCGATCGCGATGAAGCCAGGCTCATCATCCTCAATGCCCCCGACCCCTTGGCCTATAGTTACCAGGTTATTCGCCAATATCCAATGAGTTTTATCCGCGTCACTATGCGCGGGATTGCCAGAACGGCTTTGGGCACAGAAGTAGGCACATGGATGGGAATCCTCCTTGACCAGCCCTATCAAGGCTCAGGTTTTCTCACCGCTTTGGTTCAGGGTGATCTGGGTGGCGTCGTCGAGGCACTCAAGGCGCGATTACAAGCAGAGGAGGGCATCCTGGGCTTTATCTTACTTATTTGGGGCGTAGCTTACGCACTGGCTCTCTATATATTGATTGCATGGGGAGTGGTGCGAGTGTTCCGGCTTGACCATCCCAACATCTTGGATCTTCGCTGGGCATCCATCATTCTACTGGTATCTGCCTCCTATCTCATTTTAACCCCTCTGGCCAATGGCGACTCACGATTTCGCGTGCCGGCCGCACCTTTGTTGGCTCTGCTTGGTGGTCTTTTCTTTTTGCCGAGACACCAATTTTCTAAGAGAAAGCGCCTTGTTCACGACGCCACTGCCAGCGATAGTTGATGCTTTAATTCTGGATTGCGTTTAAACAAAAGGCTGGACGGTCATGTCGATGGGCGAAATCGCCCCCACCATAGAATC
>MGNI01000136.1:1054-5339 GCA_001795115.1 Chloroflexi bacterium RBG_16_48_8
AACCAATAAGGGGACCATTTGCAGACGGATGAAGTTTTTTCAAGCGATGGATCAATACGGAGTGCATGCACGCAGAGATGCATTATTTGATCTGCTGAATGCTATCACGGTCGATGCACCGGCCTCTTCCTTCCCTGTCCTATGTCTATCCCCTCGTTACAACTACCGCTTGTCTCGCAATCGTTTCGCGCCCAGATTCAGGCTGAGCTAACCATGATGTGACAGATGTAAGGGGGGGGGTGAAGCAGCGTACGAGCGGCAGGGCCAGCACAAGCAAGATAATTGCTCAGGCAAAGACCCTAAAGGTCTGTTTTGCAATTATGGCTCGCTCTTCAAGTGCAAATTTGATGCAAGTTTATTCAATTGTTTTGCCAGAAAGACCTTTAGGGTCTGCGTTTGCGGGTAAGGTTGAGCAATTACCGACCAAGAATAAATGAACACTGGGCAAGTTGGTCATCTGTCACGTGTGAGCTTGATCCGATCAAGCCAAAATCCAAGAATTCCTATAGCTAATACCAAGCCGATGATCATGATGTGAAAAAGGGATGCAAGCAGGACCGCCTCTTCGGCTCTGATTGCAAAAATTTCCAGACCGAGGATTATTGAGAATTCAAAAACCCCCAATTGAGCTGGACCTGACGGTATTAAACTACCTATTGCAAGAAAAGAGATGACGATACATGCCGCGATGAATGGCAGCTCCACACTCAGAATCCCGAAAAGCCAATAGATGGAAACAATATCGATCATCCATAAGGCAATACTCAAACCAAGGTATGCAGCCAGAACATGCCGTACGGACAAGAGCTTGATCCCCTGAATGAACCCTTCGTATAAACCAACAAACATCTCTGCCCAATGGGATGACAACCGCCCAATAATGCCTCGAAGTATGCGTATGACCTTTTCCTTATACATGCTACTGAGGAAAAGGATTGCGCTCCCCACCAGCAGAAATGCCAAAAACAAAAGACCGCTTTCGTAGGCTGCACGCGGCGTCGTCCCCTTTTTCATTGCCAATAAGGAAGAAAAAAAGATTGCACAAATGAGTAACCCATCCACGATCCGTTCGACAACGGAGGTCGCAGAAGCTTGACCCAGGTTGATCTCTTCCTGCCTTGCGGCTAAGGTAGGCCGGACAAGTTCTCCCGATCTGGCAGGAAGGATGTAAAGCGCGGCGTTCCCGATGGCTCCCATGATGAAGATTTGCCCCCAATGTATCCGCCCCATTTGGCGTAGGAGGAACCCCCATCGAACCCAATGAAGGATTTGGAAAGCAAGTTGGCCAATAAGACAGAGGATAATGGGCTCTGCCGGCAGAGACTGCAAACGGCCAACTACAGACTTAAGGTCAATGCTGCGGAATGCCAACCAAATGAACAGTCCGCTGATCAAAATACTTAATAGTCCCCGAAATGCGTAGCTGAATATCCTGCGCAGGACCTTCATACCGGCTCCAAAGGTCTTCCTATGGGAATGTTGAAACAAAGACGAACGTCACAAGACTGTAGCCATTTTCATTTTTCTTTTTTCACGATTGCCAGAAGTGACGTTCCGAAAGGGAAGTGTACCTTATTAAGCATACGCCGCTCGATTTGAACGGTTTGATAGAAAATCTGATTCAGCCAATTTGGCAGAGGTCGAAGATCAGACTCCTGGGGCATATCCTCACCCGAGCTTGTCCAACGTTTGAAAAGCCGATAACCCGCGAGCCATGGAAATAGGATTGGATAGAGATGCGTTATGGAAAGAATTTTTCCAGGCTTTGTGTTTATTAACTGCTTAAGTTGTGACCGGTTGTAACGCCGGATCGCATGGATGGGTCTATCGTGAGGAGCCAGTAGCCACTGATAGGCAGAGACAATGAGAAGGATGTGCCCTCCCGGCTTTGTAACTCTCCAAAGCTCTGCAAATGCTTTCTCTTCCTGCACCTCCGCACATTCAATCACACCCAGGCTATAGACAAGATCAAAGGTTTCGTCAGGCAAGGGGATTTCATTGATCGAGGCCTGGCAGACTCGCCTGGTTAATTGCCTCTCTCGCAGGTAAGGCATTGCCCATTCTGAAATGTCGAAGCCGACTGAAAGAAATGAAAGTCCGTTGGATACCGTTTCGAGGTTCTTCCCTGTGCCACAACCCGCATCCAATATACGGCTCGAGCTATTTGATCCCAACCTTTGCAGGCAATCAACTAAAATATCTCTCTGCCCTCTAAACCACCAATAGGATGCCTCCAGTTGAAAGGAGGCTTCATACTCCCGCTTTTCCATAGCATTCCTCAATGAAGGACGTCGTTTGCATAATATCCCTGTGGCATGAAATGGCTGCCAGCAACACAGTTGTTGCCCCGTGCGTCGCCAATTCCTAATCCCTAAAAAATGATCGCCAGCTGATAAATTTTTCTTGTAAGACACCACCCCTATTTTCCTATCCTATACCGCAATAGACCCAACCAAAACAACTTCACATCTGCCATTAATCCACCTTCCGAAGTCTGGCAATAAATATTCGAAAGCCATATGCCATGCCCGCCAAAAGAAATTGCCTGAAGGAGGGTGCCGACTTTGAAACGCCTTTCTCACGATCATTGAATATGTAAGGGACCTCTAAAACCTTCAGACCCTTTTTACAGCAAGCATAGATGAACTCCACAAAGTACGATCCATAACCAGTCGGCATAAGCGTAACCCTATCCAAAACCTGGCGCCTCATCACGAGAAAACCACTATCATAATCCTTAATTCCATAGCCCAACACGAATGTGGCCAATCCATTAATCATTCGACTTGCAGCTACCCTCAGCCGAGATCTGGCATCGCGCCCTCCCTCAGCATAGCGAGAGCCGATGACAATGTCATGATCCTTAAGTTTCTCAATCATGATTGGCAAAAGGCTGGCAGGCATCGAGAGGTCAGCGTCCATCCAACCGATGATCTCACCACGTGTTTCAATAATTCCCCTGTTAATCGCAGAAGCAAGCCCTCGAGTAGAAATACGTCGGATAACCTTAACCCTCTCATCCTCCATCTCAGCCACGATACGATAGGTCTCATCAGGAGAATCGTCATCGACAACGATCACTTCTACAGGATCTCCCACTTGCCGGATGATATGATGGATGGCGTCAACGATGTTTTCGTGTTCGTTGTAGGTCGGCAACACGATCGAAACAAGTTCTTGTCGGTTTAACTTTTGCATGCTGAAGGTACCCTGTGATTTTTTTCCATTTGAAGCGAATAATCGTATTGACTTCGTATTCTTTCAGATTGAAGAGATTCCGCCCCCATCGAAAATATCGCAATCCGATGGAACAGGTTCTCATTTTTTGCACCAATCCCTGCTCAATGGAGAAATTACCGTCATTTACAGGCTATTCGTCTAAGCCAATAACCCCTCCAAGTTGGGGAAGGCGCGATGCGGCTGCATCTTCAACCGAATCGTATGAAGCTAAATTCTAGTTCTAGCAAAAAAAAATGCAACTCCATTTCGCAGTATCATTCATCCTCGACGATGCACAATTTGCTATGTCAATTGCAAACAACAAGGTGACAGGACCAGAAGAGGATGGTTACGGATGATGGCTTGGTTTGGTCATAGGAAATGATGGTGAGGCTCGGCTGGATGGCATCGCCAAGTGTTCACCTTAACCAGTTAACAGTACTTTGAAGTTTGGTTATGCCATCGCAAATATCCATATCATGATGCTTAGATGAGCAGAAAATCAAATCGCACTTACAGGCATTACTAAATCATCCATCGAGCCAATTCAACCCATAAGAAAGCGCTCAGCTAAATACTTCGTTCTTTGTTGGCCGATTTAGGGTTTCCGGAGAGGGAACATCAGAAGTACTCCTTCTCGTCCATGCCAGTGTAGGGACCTTGTTTAACCTCCAAAAAGATCGTATCTTCGAGCATGCGGAAGCTGTGGCCCCCAGCGACGATTAACACCGTGTCACCGCTACGAAGCTCACACGTTTTGGCGAGTTCCTGATTGTCATTGTAAATATCGATCACGCAATGACCCTTACGGACGACCAGCACTTCGGATGTGCCGATGATCCTCCTTTCAAGGGGGCGATGCGCATGACGAGCGATCTGGCCACCTTTGGGGTAAACGATAAAACCAACTTGCTGCTTCTCCTCGGACGGGGTAATGAACGAAGTTTGTGCGGGTTGGACATCGGCTCGAATAATGTACGCCAGCGTTCGTCCCGCACAGCAGATCTTCTCAATGTTGACCAATTTGCTGTCTCCAACTTGCTGATTCACCTGTATTATTCCAGTT
>MGNI01000137.1:0-2896 GCA_001795115.1 Chloroflexi bacterium RBG_16_48_8
AGACCGACTGGAAGAAATCGATCCCGCTGACATCCAAACAATCCATGACAAGGTTGAAAACACTCGAAAGGGATTTGAAGATCTGCTTGAGACTCTGGATCAGAAAAAGTATCCCAAAGCCAGAACATACGTCAATAATTTGTATCGTCACACCATGACCTTTCTGGATTACTGGCTGGAAACACAACAATGGTTGCCTCTCAACATCAACGTTATCGAATCAGCCTTCAGTCGTATTGCCAACCGTATTAAGAACGTTGGCAAACGCTGGAGCGACCAGGGATTGCTTGCATGGTTGATGCTTGCGTTTAGGAAAATTTTCAAGCCCGAACTCTGGGATGAGCTCTGGGATCAATATCTGAAAATAAATCAGAAGTTGGAACTCGTTCTTTGTCATGCAGAATATGTCTGGTTACAATGAAATCACGTAACTTTGGTACAAGATCTAATATTTTGGCGCCAATGCAGGTATTCATAATGGATTAATATTGTATTGCCTATCTCGAAATGAGTAAAAATGCCTTTGAATTTAACTGGATCTCTGGCTGCCTCTTCGGCCATCTTAAAATCCAATACAGCTTTCTTGCATCAGGAGCTTCCTGCAATTTCTTCTCTCTTTCGGCAAGACGAGATAGCTGTGGCTGGCAAATAGGTCGACATGAAACAAGATCGCTTGGAATCCATTCCTACTTTAACATAATCGCATGGCTTTTGCTTTATCCTGGGAGTTTTTTAATGATGAGTCCACTGAAAAAAGCCCTTCAAGATAGAAGAGAGGCCGGGTTGTGACCCCAAAGAGATGGACAAAGCTATTGCGGAGATTAAGTTAAGTCAGATCAGATACATCTATTGTTAAAAGAAACATGAATGTTTTGATAACACTCATACTCAAACGATACCCGGCAAATGATGACAACAGCGATTATGACATAAGCGTTATGGATTCACCGCCCTCAATCTGCCCCCATTTCGGCTCGAGCCTGCGGGGATGGGATAGGCCTCCTTTGGGAAAGCTGCCCTTTGACCAAGACGGAGAGTGTCACAGCAAAGACCCCCATACCAGCTAAAACGAAAATCAGTGTAATCCCCAGGGGTTCTTCCAACGCGCCTCCCAACATTGTGCCCACTAATACTGCCGTATTCATCACTGCACCAAAAGCTGCAAAGGTACGGGTGCGCAGCTCGGGAGGGGTGTGCAGTTGGAGAATCGATCGGGCAGGGACCAGAAAGGCCATGTTCAAAATCCCGGACATGAAGAAGGCCACCAACACCCAGTTGAACCTGGGCAGAAGGCCAATGGAGGCTTCAAAAAGTCCAAATCCCAAAAGTCCCATCAAGAAGAGCTTCTCGCGACCGATGCGGGAAGTCATCTGCGGCACGATCAAGGTACCCAAGATCGCACCTAGAGCCATGGCCGCCTCCATCACACCGAAACCGCTCGATCCAACCTTCAAAATGGAAACGGCCAGGACAACCCCCAAGACAGCCTCCACCGATCCGAACATAGCGGCACAGAATAGCGTCCCCACCGTCCGTCGGATACTGGGATTCTTAAACAAGTGGTCGATCCCCTCCCGCACCCGAGACCAATAACCCGCTTCCTCTTTCCGACCGGGTTCGATCGAAGGCAATCCGAGTACGATCAGGCCTGAAGCAAGGAAGGTCCCGGCATCGATCCAGAAAGCTGGTGCTGCGCCGACGGTTGCTACCAGCAGACCAGCCAGACCCACAAAAACGACCTCTGCAAATCGCCCCGTAAAGAGCATCATACTGTTGGCGGTATCCATCTCTTCTTCCGGGACAAGCTCAGGAACGACTGCCCAGATCACTGGATTATGCAGGATACGCAGTATCTCCATGACGAAGACCAGGATCAACAGGACGACCAGAGATTTCATTCCCACCAAGGGGATCAACAGCACCAGCGGGACCCGAAGTAGATCCGTAGCCACCAGCAGCTTTCGCCGCTCTTGCGCATCGGACCAAGTGGAGATGATAGGACCCACAACCACACTCGTCAGCAGTTGAATGCCAAGGGTCAGAGAAACCCAAAGGGCTTCCTCTTTAATGGTGTAGACCAAAACCATGAGGGCAATGCGGTGGATATTGTCCCCAATGGCAGAGATCAAGGTTGCATAGAACAATCTGGCAAAACCTTTGTATGATCTCAGGGCTTTCAACATGCTCATCGCTTGATCATCCCTCTGGGCTAACCTGCGTAAGCATCGGTATCAATGAAGACCTTGGCTGGTACTGAGAGGTAGGAGGCTCACACGACCTACCCCTCCTACCTCCTCCCACGGTCCATGCTTTCTTCAGGCTTGCCCTCCTCCATCTCATCCAGTCCAGTTGACGGACTTCCTGCCGGTCCAGTTGACGGACTTCCTGCCGGTCCAGTTGACGGACTTCCTTCCAGTCCAATTGACAGATTCCTTCACTTTCGCTTCCATGATCTTCCACTCCTTTTCTTTTGATCCTGTGTTTTTTCTTAGGATCGATCCCCTACTACCTGGTGATCCATCCTCCTCTTGAAGCAGCTTCCTGACTTTTCCACTTTCACTCGGCTTAGGTTTTTATTCTCCGGGTTTTGTCTCGTCTCCTTTCTGACTTTAGCATAGCAACAGATCGTTACAAGATCGTTACAACAAACGTTACAAATTTTGTAACGTTTATACTATAATAAAAATCATGAAGATGATCTCTTGAGGAGGCACAATTGCCATCCAGCCAGCTGTCCCTTCAACTCCTGGGTGCACCCCGCATTGAATGGGACGATGCGCCCCTGAAAGTAGAGACTCGCAAGGCTAGCGCTTTGCTCTTCTACCTCGCCGTTACCAGTGAAACCCACACACGCGATGCATTGGCGACCATATTCTGGCCTGAGAGTGATCAATTT
>MGNI01000137.1:2954-4204 GCA_001795115.1 Chloroflexi bacterium RBG_16_48_8
ACTATCTGAAAGCCGACAGAGAAACCCTGACCTTCTGTGAGGCAGGGTACACAATGGATGTGGATACATTCCAAAATCAATTGACTGAATGCAGGAAACATGGCCATACAGAGAGTGAAGTTTGTTCGGCCTGCCTCACCCCCTTGATCGAAGCTGTCAACCTCTATCGAGGCGATTTCCTGATGGGCTTCTCCTTAGGGAGTTGCCCGATCTTTGACGACTGGCAATTCTTCCAAGCCGAGGGGTTTCGGCGAGAGATAATCAGCGCATTGGAGAGGCTGGTACATTATCTCACCTCACAAGAGCAGTACGAATCTGCCATAGCTTATGCCAGACGGTGGTTGAATTTCGATCCATTACAAGAGCCTGCCCATCGGCAGTTGATGCAGTTGTATGCTTGGACGGGTCAAAGGAACGCTGCACTGCGGCAATATCAGGAATGTGTTCGTATCTTGAAAGAGGAGTTGGACGTTCCCCCACTAGAAGAGACGACCCAACTTTTTTTGTACTTGCAAGAGCATCCATCGGCCCAGTTGGAGGTTCGTCCCCATCGAATTGCTGAGGAGCCCAAGCCCACAATCCCCGTGCATGAACCCCCAACCGTGGATGTGGCGGAAAAAGAGCCGCCAGAAGAAATCGAGCCAGTCAAGCGCCTGAAGAATTTCCCTCTTCCTACGACCCCCTTTGTAGGCCGTGAGGAGGAACTTGCTGATGTTTCCCGGCTCCTGAGTGATCCCAGCTGTCGATTGCTTACACTGCTTGGACCTGGTGGGATGGGAAAAACACGCTTGAGCATTCAGGCTACTGGTTCAATCAATGGGAATTTCCGGGATGGTATTTTCTTCATCCCTCTCTCCTCTTTGAGTTCCACCACCTCATTGATCTATTCTGTTGCGGATGCTTTACAAATTTCTTTTTATACCAACCGTGATCCCAAGGATGAGTTGTTGGATTATTTGCGCGAAAAGAAAATGCTACTTCTTATGGATAACTTTGAACATCTCACACAAGCGGCGGATTTCGTCAATGAAGCCCTTGAATTCGCCCCTGAGATAAAGTTCCTTATCACCTCGAGGGAACGATTGAACTTGCAGGCGGAGTGGGTCTTCGAACTCAAAGGGTTGAAGGTTCCAGAAGACGATGAGCCTGAGAAGGCAGAAACCTACAGCGCCGTGCAATTATTTATGCAAACAGCGAAGAGGATCGGTGGCATTGACGCCATCAAAATCGAGGATCAACCCAATGTGATC
>MGNI01000137.1:4249-5530 GCA_001795115.1 Chloroflexi bacterium RBG_16_48_8
GCATGGGTGAGGGTTTTATCCTGTGAGGAGATCCTGCAAGAGATCGAACATAACCTGGACTTCCTCATCGCCTCCTCCCGAGATATGCCTGAAAGACACCAAAGCCTCCGGGCTGTATTTGAACATTCCTGGAGACTACTTCCATTGGAGGAACAACGCATCTTCAGACGCATGTCGGTATTCCGCGGTGGTTTCCAGAAGGAGGCAGCACAGCGAGTAGCAGGCGCCTCCCTGACAGGGCTTTCTTCACTTGTAGATAAGTCGCTCCTTTACCACTCACACGATGGACGTTATGAAATACACGCCGTCTTACGACAGTACGCAGGAGAGAAATTGGATGAGGTCCCAGAAGAAAAAGAACAAACCCAAGGTCGACATAGCCAATATTATGCTGAATTTCTCCATCTTCGATCCGATCATTTGAGGAGAGGAAAACAAGAGGAAGCTACAAGAATCATCGGTGAGGAAATTGAAAACATTCGTTGGGGCTGGCGGTGGGCGACAGAGCGACTTAACCAAGCAGAAATGGAGAAATACATCGATCCCCAATTTTTCTTCTATGAGATGCGAAGTTGGTTCAAAGAGGGTGAGGAGATATTTGATTTAGCTGTGAAAAGGCTAAAGTCCAACCAAGCAGCCAGAAATGGAACAGACTCGAATTTACAGCAAATGCTGGCTAAGACACTAGCTAGACAAGGTGGCTTTGCCTACCGACTTGGGAAGTATCGCAATGCCAGAGAATTGCTAGAACAAAGCCTTGCCATCTCTCGTCAGCATGATGAGAAAGGGGAGACTGCCTTCTGCCTTAATTACTTGGGGGAAATCTCTCGTCTGCGCGGGGAATATACCGAAGCCAGAAAGCTGCTGAATGAGAGCATCCACCTTTGCAGGCAGACGGGAGAACTGCGGAAGTTAGGCAGGGCTTGTAATAATCTTGGCATTGTGGCAGCTTCCACAGGCGAGTATGTCGAAGCCGAAGAACTTTTCCAAGAAAGTCTAACCATCTTTAAAAAAGTTGGTGATCTCTGGGGAATCAGCAAGGTCCGCGAGAATCTTGGAACAGTAGCAAATTTGCAGGGAGATTATACAGAGGCAAGGCGGCTCTATAAGGAGAGCCTGGTCATCCTCCGCAGAATCAATGATCGTTATGGGATTGCAAGCTGTCTTAACAACATGGGGGTGATCGCCCACGAGATGGGCGAATACGAGCAGGCCATTCAACTGCATCAAGAAAGCGTGGAGATTTTCCGTGAGATCGGTCTCTCCTGGAGTATGGGCCTA
>MGNI01000137.1:5551-9598 GCA_001795115.1 Chloroflexi bacterium RBG_16_48_8
GCGCTCGCTCTGGGAGACCATCAGAAGGCAGATGAACACTTCCATGCGGCTTTTAAAGCTTCCGTGGAAATCGGGGGAATCCCAATCTGTTTGTCCATTTTAGTCGGTATGGCGAATTTACTCATGCTAAAGGGCAATCCCCAAAAGGCATTAGAACACCTTGTGATCACCCTAAGTCATCCAGCAAGCGAACAGGAAACACGCGATCGAGCAGAGCGGCTACTCACCGAACTTGAAAAGGATATCCCAACCACGGTCATTCGAACAGTCCGAAAAAGAATGAAAAACGGATATCTGAAAGCACTGATCGTATTGGCGGAAGAAATCTTAAAGACGGAGGAAGAAAGAACCTCTACCATAGAATCTTTTCAAGCGACGGACCTCACTGATTGATCCATCGAGTAGCCTTTTAACCCCTACCCATTAATCCCTTACCAACCCAATCCCTTATGAAACCTTGAATTTGTCTAACGACCTCTACTGGTTTCTCCAACATGACCATATGACCTGCACCTTCAATCACTACCAACCGTGCCTGAGGGATGTGATCGACCAGGTACTGGCTGTATGAAACCGGTGTCAACTGATCCTCAATCCCACAAAGAACCAGTGTGGGAACTGAGATCTCACTTAATCGCTCCATGATATCGAAATGATCACAGGCGAGAAAATCGGCATGAACTACCTCTGGCGGAACCTCTGCCATGCGTTTTTGTGCAAGTTCCACCATTCGCGCCTCGGCTTGGTCGCTGAAAGCCCACTGGGTGATCCACTCAACTGCTTGTTGATAGGATGTCTCATTGTCGGTCAATGCCAATATCTGCGGATGGACCCGCAACTTAGCCCCACTTGCCACCAAGACCAGGCCTTTAATACGATGGGGAGCTTCTATACTGACCGTCAGAGAAATAGCCCCCCCCATGGAGTGGCCGACCAGGACAACAGTCTCTAATTCGAGGCAATCCAGCCATGCAATCAATCTCTGCGCGTATCTTTCGATGCTCTTTTCTGGATCCCCTGCTGATTGAGCATGACCGGGCAAATCTAAACTGTATACGACTTCGCCTGACAACCTGCGTAATTGGGGCGGCCAATGGAGGGAAGATCCCCCGGCTCCATGGACGAGCACAAGTGCTGGATGTCCCAATCCAGAAGCTCCCCCACCATGCTGTCTAAAATGGAGTTGCCCTTGTCCAGGCATCCCTATCCTTCCAGTCTCTCCAGCCATCGCTCTGCCATTAGCGCGGCAGAGCAGCCCTGTCCCACGGAAGTTGCGATTTGTCGGAATACAGGGTCTTGTATCTCGCCAGCGGCAAAAATACCTGGCACACTTGTCATCATATGCTCATCCGTGATCAGATAGCCTCGCTCATCCATCTCCAACTGACCTTGGAAGAGATCTGAATTGGGATAATGACCGATGAAGATGAAAACCCCATCTGTCGCGATCTCTCTCGTTCCCTCCGTTTTCACATTTCTAATCCTGACCGCCTCGACTTTATTCTCACCGAGGATCTCTTCAACAACGCTATCCCAGATGAAGCTGATCTTGTCACTGGTAAAAGCCCGTTTTTTCAGCGTTTCGCCAGCTCTTAGTTCATCCCGCCGATGGATCACTTGAACCTGATTCGCAAATCGGGTCAAAAAGATGCCCTCTTCTAGCGCGCTATCCCCTCCACCGACGACGACGACATCCTTTCCTCGGAAGAAAAAACCATCGCAGGTGGCACAATAAGACACACCCCGTCCAATGAGTGCTTCCTCCCCCGGAACTTCAAGTCGTTTGGGAGAAGCCCCAACAGTGATGATCACCACATCCGCTTCAAAGCTGTCTCCATAGGTTTTTAGTGTGAAGGGTGAGCCATTTCGAAATTCAACTTCTGCCACTTCATCAATCAGGATACGTGCGCCAAATTTTTCGGCTTGCTTCTGCATCAACTCCACAAGCTCTGGTCCTGTCGTTCCATCAGGAAACCCGGGGTAATTCTCAACCTCACTGGTGATGGAAATTTGACCACCAAGCTGATTCCCTGAGATGACCAACGGCCGGAGATTGGCCCTTGCCGTGTAAAGAGCAGCTGTCAGCCCTGCTGGTCCTGATCCAATAATGACAATATCTTCCTTTTGCATAGCTTCCTCACTTCTTCTTGAAAGAGGTTTTCCAGGTCATTACGACTGTGCAAGGTCCTCCAGATTGTTCAAAAGGTTCCGTAGAATAATTTGCAGCCACCCATTGGGATCTCCTGAGACCACCTGAACCTTGGCATTTATTCATGCCTAATGACAAGGATCGGCAGAATGACCTGCACTGCAGGTCAGCAACTCCACATCATCCCTCCGGCACACAACAGGTACATCCCGAGTCTGCAAGCAGCCGCGGCTTTAATGAACCTGCTCAAGAATTCAGTTTCCATCCAAGTCTTGCTTTAGGAATCTCACTTGACAAGGATTTACCCATCGAATCTTACCAAAAATGGATGAGCGTTCCTTCACCTATTTTTGAGATAATTTTAAAAACCCACCGGCTGCCCCGAATAGTGCACCTGCTGCGATCCAGGTGAGACTTTTCCCCATCAACATTCTCATGCCAGCAAGTTCAAAATCAGGCGTTGGATGGTGATGCAAAGAGATTTTCCCCACTGCCAGCACGACAATGATTGGACCTACGATTGCACCCGCGAAGGCTCCAATAAGGATGCATCGCAGCAGCCACAGGGTTGGTTTTACTGGTCTTTTTTGTGTCCACTTGGCAAGTACTTCTAAGCCGAGGGCGAAGGCTATAAGAGCTGCTACAGCGATAACAGAAGTCAGGCTGCGGTCTTCATATCCAAGCCACAAAAACCAAACAATCCCGGTAATCCCCCAGACTATTCGCCGCAACCACTTCATAAAAGAGTTCCATAATTCTTGATCATTGATTTCGCGCGATATTCTTTCAAAAGATTTTGAGCCACCTATGACCCATGGCCTCGGAAGGAAAAATCCTATCAGTCATCCAAGCAAGCGTCAATCTGACTATAAAAATTGTATCGGGATTTAATCGCTCAATCCACCTGGCCGGTGGAGTCTTTCAGCACATTCTTCAGTAACAGGGACGACCACTGTAATACGGGTTCCCACGCCATCCTCTGACTCCAGATGGAAGAGGCCATTGAGGAGTTCTGTGCGTTCACGCATATTGACCATGCCCAAGCTACCTCGTTGTGCATAGTCTTTATCCACCGCACCGACATTGAAGCCAACGCCATCATCCTCAACCTCCAGGATAAATAAATCACCTTCATTTTTTAGACGCACCCAGATATGTTCAGCTTGGGCATGCTTGGTAGCATTCGAGACCGCTTCTTCTGTCATGTAAAAAATGATGCTCTGTTTTCCCATTTCAAGATTTTTAGCTACATCTGGGTCGGCTTCAATAATGACATTCTGCTCCAGGGTGTCTTTGACCTTCTCGGCCAATTGCTTCAACGCCATCACAAGGCCTTGCGACTCCAAAATAAGAGGACGCAAGGTGAACAACATATGGCGAATTTCTTTGGTTGTCCTTCTCGCCAAATCCTCAACTTTAAAGAGTTCCTGCGAGGCAGCTTTTGGATCACGCTCCAATAACCTCCGGGCGAAGTTAACCCGCATCGCCAGGGCGGCCACGGATTGCGTAGGCCCATCGTGAAGATCGCGTGCCAGTCGGCTTCGAGCCTCCTCCTCAATCTGCATAATGCGTTCCTTTTCCTGCTCGAGGTCCCGATAAAGGCGTGCATTTTGCAAAGCTACCATGGCTTGTTGCCCAATAGCCTCAAGAAGCTCAACACGCTCTGCATTGAAGTAATCCGAAGACGGATGTCCAAATAACATTACCCCATACGTCTCCAAACCTGCCAGGAGGGGAATGCCAAGCACCTGACGGCAAGGGTGAAAACCCACGAGACGCTTGATCTCGGGATCCCTATCTGGATGGCGACCCAACCTGGGATCTCCAGTAGATAGAACATCCCCAATGAGGCCTTTATCGCCGGGGATTGTCACTCTGCTATCGGCGTGTGTCAAACG
>MGNI01000137.1:9647-9970 GCA_001795115.1 Chloroflexi bacterium RBG_16_48_8
CCTCCTCTGGTTGCGAATTGGAGAGGGCACTGGCGCTGACATCCAGAGCCATATCAAGGACACGCTCGTAATTCAATGTCGCATTCAATTCAGCCACCATGGGGAAAATGGCCCGCAACCACTGTCGTTGATAATCCGCATCCATTCCCCCGGTCGAGATTAACCCGCTATAAGGTGTCATCCAGCGAAGCTGATCTGCAATCAACCCAATGACTGCTGCAGCCATCATGATGGCGCCCACATACATCCCTAATGGAGCCAAGGTCCAAAGACCAGCCTTGGTCAATATGAGCCCAACCACGGCAGAACCAAGCACCCCCACC
>MGNI01000137.1:9998-12769 GCA_001795115.1 Chloroflexi bacterium RBG_16_48_8
CCTGCGCTGAGGGATCCAATGAGAAGGGAAGACCATAAAGGGCTGGAGAATAAACCAGAGATCGAGATCAGCAAAAGTCCGAAGATAACATCAATTGTTGCAACCCCCCAATTAAGATCCTCAACACGCCACTTTTGCCCACTCGCAAGCGGTCCAGTTATTGAGAAGGCGATCCACAACAATATGACCAATATGACCCAGACCGAGAGCCTGTCTGCCATGCCTGCAACAATAAGTAGGGATGTCAACCACAGCACTCGTGTGCTCGTAGCCAACCATTCCAAAGCACTTAGCGAGGGCCAGCTTAAAAAACGCTCCACAGTTTCAATCATAACCACTTCGGCCGGGTTTGCAATAGAGAAGAATGAATTAGGATGAAAATTCGGCTTAATTTTACACAAGCTCAACAGCTTAAACCGGGAGTGGAAATACTCCAGTCTTGAAGGGGTCTCAGGCGAATCTCATCCTGCATAAATCACATCTAACAAAGAGGGGGTTTTCATTTTACCTGGCATGTAACCCTGGGTCTTGCATGGGAGGAGGGTGTGAGGTGGAAGGCTTTCCTCCTATCACACTACCCCTCACAGCAAAAAGGATAGGAAATAGCCTTTCCTGCAATGCACCCCCACCGGAGAGTGTCACGAACAGATCGAATCTATATCTCAGTGAAAGGAGGGGTATTGGCTCTCCAAAGACTCCAGGATGTCCATCGTTGGAGCCACAATCCAGAGGTTTTGACGATCAACAGAATAGAGACAGGACACTTGATCCTCCCCTTGCCAACACTCACCATATAATCCAGCGATATTCCCATTTGAGAATCGTCTCTCCAGGTAATTTCGCATGACAGACGTAAATTGGCTGGCGTCTTTAGAACTGTCCCATTTCCAATGTACAACCAGTGCGGTATCTCCAGTCTCCTCATGAGCATAAACCTGATAGTGATCCCCTCCCCATCCCTCTGATGCAAGGACAGCCTCACTTTCGCCCACTTGCGCCAACGGATTGACACAGTATCCGAGAACCATGTAAGTCATCCATTCACCCAGAGTATTCTCATTTACTAACCGCCATTTTGTGTCCAGAATCCCCTCCAGCGACACAGAAGGCACATTTATGGGCTCCTCCCCAGCAAGGTATTTTTCGGGATGAAGGATCTGCTCTGTATTCAAAGGTAAATTAGAGAAGGCCTGATTGACACTGCTCCAGCCATCACGGGCATAGAGAACATCAACAAAGGCCAATCCCTCACTGTAGGGAAACTGGCTGTTACGCATCGCAAAGGGGGGAGGATCCTGCTCGGGAAGGACTTGATTGGGTGGATGGTAATTCAGAATCTCATCATACTCATCGGATGTAGCGATTTGCGCCAACCAGTGGGTCATTAACAAGGTGGCATCTCCTTCCACCAAGGCTTGAATAGCCTTACAACGATCCTCATCTCCATCACAGTGTGGGTACACATTCAACCCTTTCAGATCAAAATTCTGATCTATAAGAGCATGATCAAACTCGTGAGCATAGATGAATTTCTCAACAGCTGTGAAGCGATACCCGATCACAAAGATCTGATTGGTTTCATGAAGATAGAACCCCCCCACACTGTCCACGAGGGAGTTCAGGACATTTGTCAATAGATCATATTTCTGATCGATGAGACCCAAGGCAACCAATATGATCTTGTTGTCTTCAATTTGATCCAAGGAGCTTTCTATGGAGGTGAAATATCCCTCCAGGAGAGAGCGGACATTCGATCGCATAATGATATAGGTGTTCACATTTTCCAGGATCGATAACTTACGTAGATCAGAGACTTGCTGCTGGAGGATTTCTATCTGAGCGGATACTGTGGGATTGGGCAATTCAGGAGTGTGGGAAGCCGTAGGTGTTGGTGTAGTAGAAGGGGAGGGCGTGTTTGTGAAGGTCGGTGTAATGGTTGGGGTCCAGGTTGGAGGTAATCGTCCCTTCGCCTCCTTGGTTGCAAGCGCTATAGCCGTTTCCACACGGGCTGTCGCCTGCGCATCTGCCTTACTGATGAAACTTCCAGATAAGAATTTCATGGTAACCAGGACAACGACGATTAATACGATCAGCGAAGCTCCACCTATCAGCAAATGTTTGAGACGGATAGGACGGTCCTTTCCAACTTTGCGAGCCTCATCTCGATCGAAAGCTACACCATTGTAGAAGGATTCCGCTGGATAGTTCCTGGGCATGTATCCCCGATTTGAATCCGCTTCTAGCGTTACAAAAGCTAATCTTTCCTCAATCGATAGATGTTGGTAAGCTCGCTCTTTACTATCAGGTTGGGAAGGGGTATAGGGGGGCAGCCAATCCATTGGGATTTCCCCATTTAAATAAGGCCTTTCGGAAGATTGCTCTTTCGTCTTTTCCGATAATTGACTAATACGTTCTTGGGCCTGTTTATTGTGGGGATTCAGTTTCAAAGCTCGCGAAACGCTCGCCAGTTGTTTTCTTGGATCATCAACAACATAGCTCAGCAGCAACCAGGCTAAATCAGAATCTGGAAAATCCTTTAGATACTGAGAAAGGAGGGTGTGTGCAGCCTCATTTCTACCTGCGCTGATATAGGCTGCTGCCTTACGTAATTCAATATCTACCGACATCTCTATAGTTGACCCACGCCATTACCTCACAACCACACAAAGCTTCACCAATAAAACAGGGGATGTATAAAACAGCTTGGTACCTGGATCAGTTTAACAACCTTTGATCTATTCTACATTCTCTTCTGTTTGGCGCCAGATCGT
>MGNI01000138.1:0-8574 GCA_001795115.1 Chloroflexi bacterium RBG_16_48_8
CTGTTCAATTTTAATCCAATGTGAAGATGTGTTATTTGTTCTATCAGCACTTCACTGGCGGATGAAACAAATCGATCGGGTGAATGGGACTTACCGGCTTCATTTCGAAATGAAAGCCATTTGGGAGACTTCCAAAATCCATCACAACGGTCGAGGATCTTCCAATGATGGTTCGATTTGATCCAACCAGGATGGAAATTGCTGTGAGGCTCAAAGATATAGGCCCACCTGATGGATGATCTCAGATACCCCATGAGGAACCAGATATCGGTAAGGTGCTCCTTCTCTAACACGCTCGCGAATGTCATTCCCTGAGATCCCAATCATGGGAACATCAAAGAAATGGGTCTTAGCGCTTATTCCCGGGATCTCCCTTTCAATTGCCTCAAGGTCGAGGACAACCCCTTCCCGCTGCATGACACCTAATCCGGCACACAGCTTTACAAATCTATGGGGTTCATGCCAAGTGGGGAGATCCCTGAAGGAATCGCTCCCCATGATAAACACGAATCTTAGATCGGGATGATGTTCTGCTAGCCATTCCATCGTACCTACGGAATAATGGGGGGGAGATCGGTGGATATCAGCTTCTGAAAGTTGAAAAGCAGGATTGTCCTTGATGGTTTCCTGAACCATCCTTAAACGATATTCCAAGGGAGTGAGGGTTTGATTAAGTTTATGGGGAGGAGATGGTGTCAGTACCCAAAAAACCTTTTCTAAACCTAAAGCATCTCTGCCTTCATCTGCCAGGATGAGATGACCAATGTGGGGAGGATCGAAAGTCCCTCCAAGAACACCGATTAATCCTGCCATTCGAGTTCATACTCCCCGATACGGATGGTATCCCCATTCCTTGTTCCAGCTTCTTTTAGAGCCTGTTCAATACCAAGCTTTTCCAGGATTTTCTGGAAACGTCGTACAGCTTCATCGTATTCCCAATAAGTCATTGCGGCAGCTCGCTCTACAGATTTCCCATGAACACGCCAGGCACCATCGGGCTCACGGGTAATTTCGAAGGCTTGCGGATCTTCCTCCAATCGGTAGACGGGAACTTCCTCTCCGGATAACTCCTCCACCTGTTCACGGGCGTGATAGGCAGCCCACAAGAGAGGCATCAAGCCTCTATGGGTGAGGGCAGAGATTGCACGTGGAGTATGACCTAGTTTCTTAAATTTCTCCTCCAATTCTGGCCAGGCTTCTTCTACCGAGGGAAGATCCATTTTATTCACAGCCACAATCTGTGGTTTTTCCCTTAAACGCTGATCGAAGAGTGCTATTTCTGAATTAATTTGCGAAAAATCTGCCAATGGATCTGTGGAGTTGCCATCCACAAGATGAATGAGCACTTGAGTCCTCTGGACATGTCGGAGGAAACCAAATCCCATTCCTAAACCTTCGTGGGCGCCTTCGATCAACCCGGGGATGTCAGCCAGAATAAGTTGGATATCTGCATCCAGATCAGCAACACCTAAATTCGGTGTTAATGTGGTGAAGGGATAGGGGGCAATTTTGGGGCGGGCATTGGTCACAGCTGCCAAAAGAGTCGATTTCCCTGCATTAGGGACACCAACGATGCCAACATCTGCGATGAGCCTTAGTTCAAGTTTCAGCCGGAGTTCCTGACCCGGTTCACCTCGCTCAGCCATCCTTGGAGCCTGATTACGGGAAGTCGCAAAACGAGCGTTGCCTCGTCCTGCTCTCCCCCCCTTACATAAGACTATTCGTTGCCCGTGCTCAACTAAATCCGCTATAAGGTTCCCTGTTTCATCATCATAAATCAATGTGCCACAAGGAACTCGAATAAGTATGTCTTCACCGCTCGCTCCTGTTTTATTGGACCCACCTCCAGATCGGCCATCCTCAGCTCTGTAGTGCTTCTTGTGCCTGAAAGTCGTGAGGGTAGAGAGGTTTTCGTCTGCCTCGAAGATTACATCACCACCCTTTCCGCCATCACCCCCATCGGGTCCACCCCGCGGGACATATTTTTCTCGGCGAAAATGAACGATTCCATTTCCGCCCCGCCCTGAGGCGACGAGGATACGAGCTTCATCTAAGAACATAGAACACTCAAATCCTTCATCGATGTCCAGAACTTTCAGATTGTTTCATTATAGCAAAGACCTGGAGGATCTGTCTGGGGAGAATTCGATTTGGGTTGTGTTAAACCATGGGTTCTAATCCGAAGCGCGGCGAGGGGCAGTTGCACCCCACACCACCAACCTCTTACCTTGGGAGTACACGATGCAACATTGGTTGGAATACACCTATGTATTTGTGCAAATTTGCACTTATGCTTATCCTATGATAAATTTGAATAGCCTACTTGGAATAGCGGAGGTCAAATGTGCGCGGCTGCCATCCCTGATATTATTATCGGCCGACTTCCTTTGTACTTACGCGCATTGAGCAAAATGGCAACCGAAGACAAAGAGATAACTTCCTCACAAGAATTAGGAGCGAGGTTGGGGATCTCGTCTGCGCAGATTAGAAAGGACCTCTCCCAATTTGGGGAATTTGGTAAACAAGGTACTGGTTACAACATCGTCTTTTTGATTGATCAATTGCGGCGTATCCTTCATGTCAATCAGATTTGGGATGTTGCCCTAATCGGGGCAGGAGACCTTGGCAAAGCCATCGCTAATTACGGAGGATTTCTAAATCGCGGCTTTCAGATCGTCGCAGTTTATGATAACGATCCACACAAAGTAGGGCAACCTGCCGGAAAGTATATTGTCCGAGCCACCCGAAACATAGTGGATGAAATCATCACAAAAAAGATTCGAGTAGCGATGCTTGCCGTCCCCGCCTCCGAAGCTCAAGGGATTGCCGATCAATTGGTTAAAGCAGGCATTCGAGCCATTCTGTGTTATGCACCTACGTCCTTAAAAGTCCCAGAGGATGTTCGCATCCAATATATCGATCCAGTCCTCCACCTGCAGAGGATGACCTACTATATGCCCTAAGTTCCATCCCAACCCTACTCATTTTGGGCATACTCCCTTCCTTCTCCATAGCCCTCTTCACATCTTGCCAATTGAGATTAGCATGCTTTGCATCAAGTTTCATACCCATCGATGCATTCCACTTGGGCGAATCTTTTTAAAGCAGCCATTTCTCCCTTGGTTTTCGTAACTCTCAGATATGGTTTGGATAAGCAAAAATAAACGCACCCTGATGGGTGCATATTCTCCTTCTACCCTATGACCAACATGCCCATCGATCACACCGCAGGCAGATATCGCCGAATTTTTTCCAGCATCGTGAGCGCCCGTGCTGCTCCCTTTGATATGCATTCAACAGGATCCTCTGCTAAATAAGCCGCAACGCCGGTTTTCTGAGTGAGCCATTTATCTATTCCTCTCAGAAGGGAACCACCTCCCGTAATAACCATGCCGCGATCAATAATGTCGGAGGCAAGTTCTGGTGGAGTATGTTCCAGCACATTCCGAACGGCTGCGAGCTGAAGCTGTAAGGTCTCCTGCAGCGCCTCCACAATTTCCCCTGTTACAATTATTACTGTCCGGGGAAGCCCAGTAACCTGATCCTGACCCTGGATTTCCATAGAACGGTCTTCATCCTGAGGGACAGCTGCTCCAACCCTGATTTTGGCTTCTTCTGCTGTTCTCGAGCCAATCACCAATCCATATTTCTTCCTTATGTAGGCAATAATGGCCTCGTCCAGTCGCATGCCTCCAATTCGTACGCAATCTGCAGAGACAATGCCCCCCGTGGAAATCACAGCAGCTTGTGTCACTCCTCCCCCGAGCGTAACAACCATGTTCCCAGAAGGTGTAGCGACAGGCAGACCCACGCCGATGGCAGCTGCCAATGGCTCCTGAATCAGATACGCATCTCGACTTCCAGCCTGGAGCGCAGCTTCATGCACGGCTCGACTTTCCACGCTGGTTACACCGTAGGGTACTGTCATCATGATCCTGGGTTTAAACAAGCGCGCAGGACCGCAGACTTTCTCCACAAAGTGGCCCAACATCCGATGGGTGACTTCGAAATCCGCGATCACACCTTCCCGTAAGGGATGCATGATTTCAATAGTATCGGGCACACGACCATCCATTTCACGCGCCGCTTGACCCACCTCGACAATTTTCAATTCTTCGATATCGATAGCGACCACGGTTGGCTCGAAAAGGACAACTTCTCCACCTTCAGCGATGATGGTATTCACTGTCCCGAGGTCGATTCCCAGATCTTTTCCGAATAAAGGCATTGCTAGGATTCCTCATCTGATTCGGCCATCCGTGGCCTCTGGCGGACACGCCCGTACCGACGTGCCCCCTCCAAGCGAAGCTTGGACCGTCTGAGAGCAGATTCAATGGCCAGAAATTCATCTTTATCCGCAGGAGGACCCTTCTTGAGAAGTTCTTCCGCCCTCTCTCTGGCCGCTCGTGCGCGCGCCTCATCAATTTCATCCACTCGCTCACCCACATCCGCTAAGACCGTTACCACATCTGGCCGTACCTCCAAGAACCCACCCGCAATGACAAAGGCTTGCTCAACGCCTTCGTACTTCACTCGCAGCACACCGAAATCGAGTGTGGTGAGCAGAGGCGAATGGTTGGGAAGGATACCCATCTCCCCCTCCGCCCCAGGTGCGATAACAATATCCGCTGGTCCTTCAAAAAGCAGTTTATCTTGCGTGACGATCTGGCATTGGATTGGCATGATAGCTCAACCTTCTTTAGGAATCAGGCAACGCCTGCCATTTTCTCAGCTTTCTCAACGGCTTCATCAATGGTGCCGACCAACATGAAAGCTTGTTCAGGTAGATCATCATGTTTGCCCTGGATGATTTCACCAAATCCTCGCACGGTTTCCCTGAGAGGGACATAACGTCCTTCCAGGCCAGTGAACTGGGTAGCAACATGAAAAGGCTGTGAAAAGAACCGCTCAATTTTACGAGCTCGGGAGACTAGAAGACGATCGTCTTCACTGAGTTCATCTATCCCAAGAATAGCGATAATGTCTTGCAGATCCTTATAACGCTGCAGAACCCGCTGAGCTTGACGGGCGATGGTGTAGTGTTCTTCGCCCACTACTTGAGGATCAAGGATTCGAGAAGTTGAAGCCAGTGGATCGACAGCAGGATAGATACCTTTCTCAACAATCGAACGCTCCAGGGCGATGGTTGCATCCAGGTGGGTGAAGGTCGCGACAGGAGCCGGATCAGAATAATCATCCGCAGGCACATAGACGGCTTGCATGGAGGTGATGGATCCGCTTCGTGTGGATGTGATCCTCTCCTGCAATTCCCCCATCTCAGTAGCCAATGTGGGTTGATAGCCCACGGCTGATGGCATTCGACCTAAGAGGGCAGAGACCTCGGAGCCAGACATGCTAAAACGGAAGATGTTGTCGATGAATAGGAGAACATCCCTTCCCTGATCACGGAAGTACTCCGACATGGTCAAAGCTGTTAGTCCAACCCGCAAACGTACACCAGCCGGTTCATTCATCTGTCCATAGACCATAACGGTATCTTTAAGCACACCCGACTCGATCATCTCACGGTACATTTGCGTACCTTCACGCGTGCGTTCGCCAATTCCAGCAAAGACAGAATTGCCCTTATGAACCGTGGCGATCGATCGGATTAACTCCTGGATAATGATTGTTTTTCCGACACCGGCCCCTCCGAAGATGCCTGTCTTACCGCCTTTCGTGAAAGGTGCAACAAGATCGATCACTTTAATCCCCGTCTCAAAGACTTCCACTCTTCGGGATTGATCTTCGAAAGGCGGCGCGGGACGATGGATGGGTTGATATTCTGAGGCTTTTACATCCCCTCTTCGATCGATAGGATGTCCCAGAACATTGAAGACACGGCCTAAAGTAGTTTCACCCACGGGAACCAAGATCGGATTGCCTGTTGTTGTCACAGGGGTCCCTCTCTTCAAACCATCTGTCGAATCCATGGCAACAGTACGTACCAAATGATCACCTAAGTGCCGCTGGACTTCCAGGACCAATGTTTTATCCCCATTTACTTTCAATTCCAGGGCATCATAAATCTCAGGCATTTCGCCTGGAGGAAATGCACAATCCACGACACCACCCAGGATCTGGACGACGCGTCCTGTTGTTTTCGATCGATCCGATTCCACGCTCATAAACCTCCTTCTTGTGCTGAGGCCAGGGCTTCTGCACCACCGACAATATCTAAAATCTCACTTGTGATCGCGCCTTGTCGTGCTTTGTTGTAAGTTAATCGTAAAGCATAGACCAATTCGTTAGCATTTTCTGTGGCATTTCTCATAGCAACCATACGAGCCGCATGTTCACTGGCAAGCGATTCGAGGATTGCCTGATAAATCTGCAGTGCAGTTAATCTTGGAACGATCCGCTCAATGAGCTCTTCCATGCTGGGTTCATAGATATAGGCTGGTTCTGGACCCGTCGTCCTCTGACCGTAGGTTTTCACCCTCTCTGTTTCCTCCTCCATTTCAAGAGGCAGAAGCAATTTTTTCGCTGGCACCTGTCGAAGCATGTTCACAAATTGGGTGTAAACCAGATACACCTGATCCACATGGTCTTCCAGGTATTCATCCACAGCAATACGACCAATGGCTGATACATCCGCATAACTAGGTGCAGCGGGAAGATGGCTGAATTCAGCTTGAATATTCTGGCCTCTACGAGCCATCATATCCCTGCCTTTACGCCCGACCAGGATGTATCGTACAGGTACCGGCGCTTCTCTGAACTCCTCCAATGCAAACCGAACGACATTGGAATTATAGGCGCCGGCCAGACCGCGGTCCCCGGTAATGAGAATAACCAGGATCTCATCAATGGTCTCCCGCTCTTTTAGCAAGGGATGGATGAAATCGCGGGCAGGTTGGCGAGAGAGATGTTGAAGAACATCCCAGGCTTTGCTGGCGTAGGGGCGCGTGAGTTCGACAGCGCGTTGAGCTTGACGAACCTTACTGGCACTTACAGCTTCCAAGGCACGTGTGACTTGAGCAATATTGCTCACGCCTTGAATACGAAGTCGCATTTCCCGATCTGAAGCCATCTATACCATCCTCTTTAAAAAGCCTTAAATGTGCCAGCCACGGTTGAATTCATCCAAGGCTTCCCGCAGGGATGCCTCCGTCTCATGCTCGATCTCTTTCTTTTCAGCAATATCCTTCAAGATCCCTGGGTGTGTTGTCTCCATATGGCGGAGCAAAGCGCGCTCCCAAGCACTAATTTGATCTACAGCAACTTCTGCGGCATACCCTTGTGTCCCTGCGAAAATGGCGACAACCTGCTGTTCGAGCTCAAGGGGTTGATATTGAGGCTGTTTCAAAATCTCCTGTAGACGTTGTCCTGTGGCAAGCTGGGCTTGTGTAGCAGCATCCAGATCAGAAGCAAAGAGTGCAAAAGCTGCCACCTCACGAAAATTAGCCATATCCAGCCTCAGCTTTCCCGCAACCTGATTCATGGCTTTTGTGCGAGCATCGCCTCCCACACGTGAGACGGATAGACCTACGTTGATGGCTGGGCGAATACCTGCATTGAATAGATCTGATTCCAGATAGATTTGTCCATCGGTGATGGAGATGACATTGGTTGGGATGTATGCTGAAACATCACCCAACAAGGTTTCGATAATGGGCAAGGCTGTAAGAGAACCACCCGTTCCATTGACCTTCATGACTTTATATGCATCGGCATTTTCCATCGCTTTGAGAGCTTCCTTCGCCTCATGTATCGCTAATGGTCCCAGATATTCCGCATCGTTGACAGCATCCGCGAACTGGGCTTCGGCCTCAAAATCCTTGGGGACGATGACAAAATGATCTGCTAAGCGCACAGCTCGCTCCAATAATCGACTGTGGAGGTAGAAGACATCGCCCGGGTAAGCCTCTCTTCCTGGTGGGCGTCTGAGAAGAAGAGAGACTTGCCGGTATGCCCATGCATGTTTGGATAGATCGTCATAGACCACCAGGGCATCTAAACCTTGTTCAGAGAAAAATTCACCTATTGCACAGCCCGCATAGGGGGAGATGTATTGCAGCGCTGCAGGCTCATCCGCCGCAGCACTGACGACAATCGTATGATCCATTGCACCAAATCGCTCAAGGGTGCCAACCGTTCGAGCGATAGCGGCGAGCTTTTGCCCGATCGCCACATAGATACAGATCAGATCCTTGCCCTTCTGGTTGATGATCGTATCTATGGCTAAAGCAGATTTCCCGGTTTGACGATCCCCAATGATGAGCTCACGTTGCCCCCGACCAATAGGAATCATCGAATCGATGGCTTTGATCCCTGTTTGAACGGGTGTGTCCACATCTTTCCGCTGAACTACCCCGGGTGCGATCCGCTCGATAGGGTAATAACCTTCAGAAACAATGGGTCCTTTCCCATCAATGGGTTCACCTAATGTGTTCACCACGCGGCCTATTAGATCATGCCCTACAGGCACTGAGGCAATCCGACCGGTTGAATAGACCGTCATCCCTTCATCGACCCCGGCGTATTCACCCATAATGATGACACCGACATCATGGCGTTCAAGGTTGAAGGCGATGCCCATTACCCCATTCTCAAATTGAACAAGTTCTTGAG
>MGNI01000138.1:8636-14693 GCA_001795115.1 Chloroflexi bacterium RBG_16_48_8
ATGTCTTTTAATTCAACTTCAGGGGAGTACTCCTCAATCTGTGTCTGGAGTTCGGCTGAAAGGTTTTTCCACAATTCTGACATAAAACCTCCACTCTTGAAGGAGTCGCTTTCTTATCAATGGCCATCAAATAAAAACCTCGTCGCACCTTGAAATTCAAAGTGGGCCAGGTCTTTTCAATCAATCAACATAGGATACCAAAGTGAGTCTTCTATTTGTTGGAAAGGATTATCTACGGTGAACAGGGGAATAATACTGGAGGTGATCTTATTTGTCCAGCAATTGTCCATCCGGGCGATCCGCGCAGCAGGTTTTGAAATCATCCCATCCGCCTCTCATCCACAGACATTCAAATAACAACAACTCTTCTGACGCCAAATAAAGTTTTACCCGAGATGCTACACGTCCTCAACTTGTCCGCGTTTTTTCCCTTTGCCCAATTGTGTAGACCTTTCGTACGCAGCCCAGATTGCTCGAGATAAGGCTGTTCGGAATCCGGCTTTCTCCAAGTAATATAACGCTGCTGCGGATGTCCCTCCCGGTGAGGTAACCTGATTTCGAAGGCGAGCTAGATGAAGCGTTGAGTGATCATAGAATGCAACCGACCCCAAAATGGTCTGAACAACCAGCTTTTCAGCGATCCGCCGAGGAAATCCCAGGTGGACTCCAGCATCCACTAAAGCCTCCATAAATAGATAGACATATGCAGGTCCCGTTCCTGAAAGTGCCGTAGCCATATCAAGGTAGTCCTCCTCTTCGACAAAGATCTCCTCCCCTAAAGCCAAGAGGATCTCCTTTGCATGGGCACGTTGCTCTTCTGTCACCTGTTGGGTCGCAGTCCAAATGGTAATCCCTTTTCCAATTTGTGCCGGTGTATTGGGCATCGCTCGCATAATGGCATGATGGTTCAGATGCTGAGAGAGGCTCTCTAAAGTTGCGCCTGCGACAATCGATAGAACCACGGCCTTTTCAGGCAGTGCACCAGGCAAATCTCTCAGGGCGGCATCCAAAGTTTGGGGTTTCACTGCGATCACAACAATATCTGCATCCTTCACTGAAAGTCGATTATCCGTCGTTGTTAAGACACCATAGGTCTTTGATAACTCCTCTAATCGGTTGACCCTAGGACCACTCATAAGGATCTGATCAGAAGAGACTCCAGCTCGTTCGATCAAACCCTTAACCATGGCTTCCGCCATGACCCCTGGTCCGATGAAGTCGATCTTAAGCTCATTGAGCATAGATGCCTCCAACAAAGCGATTTTGGCCTTTCCTTATGACAACGTTCTGAATTCGGAAAGGCCTTCTACATGATGAGGGATGGATCAGGCCTGAGAAAAGTACTGCAATGCCAAACGAAGTCTCTCCTCGATTGATTCTGGTGAATCAGCGGGGATCGATTTCAATGCAGCTTGAACCTCTACCATGCTGTACCCTAAAGAAGTCAACACTGCGGACAGCTCGTTATCCCTCACCGAAGCAGGTTTCAGCCCCTCCATGGGTATTTTAAAGCGATCCTTCAAGAAGAAAATAATCTTCTCGGCTGTCTTTTGACCAATGCCAGGGACAATCGTTAGAGCCTCGGGCTGTTTATTGGCAACGGCGCTTTGCAGGATCTCAGGAGAGATATACGACAAGATAGCGAGACCCAATTGAGGACCGATGCCACTAATATTGATGAGTGTATTAAAAAGATCTCTCTGCTCTGGGCTGATAAAGCCATACAAATTGAGTGAATCTTCACGAACGATCAGACGTGTATACAAGAGGATAGTCCTTCCGAGTGCAGGGATTGCATCGAGGACGGAGGTTGGGACCTTAAGGCGCAAGCCTATGCCTCCAATTTCAACAACGATTGATCCCTCATCGATATGTTGGACCAGACCTTGAATTGAAGCGATCATGCTTCTTCCCCCAGATGCCGTATCTTATGAGAATGACAATGACAGATGGCGACAGCAAGGGCGTCTGCGGCATCATCTGGTGTTGGAACGTTATCCATCTTCAGAAGGGCTTTCACCATCGCCTGCATTTGTTGCTTACCGGCATTTCCATAACCTGAGACCGCAAGTTTCACTTCGCTGGGCGTATATTCTTCTACCTGCACATCCGCCATAGCCAAAGTAAGCATAGCTACACCACGCGCCTGCCCAACCGTCAGTGCAGTTGAGACATTTCGTCGAAAAAATAGCTTTTCAACAGCAGCAGAATCAGGTCTGTAGTTTTTCAGGACCTTTAAAAGATCGGAATATAAATCCAGCAGCCGGACTGGCAAGGGTTGCCCAGCTGCTGTGGATATCAATCCATAGTCAACCAAATCTAATTGACCATTGGATAACTGATGAACAAGGCCATATCCTGTGCTGGCCATTCCAGGGTCAATGCCGATCACCAGCATAGCGCAATGACCTCCTACTCCAAAAACGAATCAGGCAGCCTCCAATAGCTCTACCGCCTCATCCGTGATATCGAGGTTAGAAAAGACCTCTTGAACGTCATCACAATCCTCAAGATTTTCGATAAGTCGCATTACCTGAAGCGTCTTATCGAGAGGCAATTGTATCCGTGAGTTCGGTATCATTCGCAAAGCAGCTTCGTCGGTAGGTATCTCGCGGCTCTCTAAAAGATCGTTCATTTCCTTGAATAATTCCACGGGAGTAAAAATCTCAATATCATCCTCACCAAGAATGACATCATCCGCTCCTGCATCCACTGCCAGGTCGAATATTTCTTCCGGGTGGATGCCCTCTGATGAGAGTGCAAAATATGCGGCTCGATGAAATTGCCAGGAGACAGACCCCACTTCTGCCAGCCTCCCACCCGCGCGAGCTAGAATATGGCGGATATCTGCTACTGTTCGTTTGCGGTTATCGGTAACCACATCAACCATCAATGCGATACCATTGGGCGCGTAGCCTTCATACATGATCTGCTCAAGTGCAAATCCACTTTTATCCTCTCCCGTTCCACGTCTTATCGCCCGTTCAATATTCTCCTTGGGCATATTACTGGACTTTGCCCGATCGATAGCCAGGCGCAAAGCGAAGTTCGTATCAGGATCACCTCCACCTTCCCTGGCTGCAATAGCAATTTCTCGAGCGAGTCGAGTAAAGATGTTCCCTCGCCTGGCATCGGCAGCGGCTTTCTTGCGTTTGATCGTTGACCATTTTGAGTGTCCCGACATCGTTCATCCTTTCTAATTGAATGTACATAAAGAAAATCTCGACGCCGGATGGCAGTCCCCCTGGATGGCCAGATTATACCATCAGCCTCCAAACCCAACCAAGGGATCAAGATGGAGGCTCAATAAGAATCATTCCTCCCATGCCAGAAGCTGTTTGAGTTTGTTTATGGTGTCAACACTTTGACCTTTATAATGGTTGTTCGCATACACGAGGGTAAGAGGTGCTTGATCATTAAGATCCTGAATTTTCGGGATCCATTCATTAAGCTCATCTGTGGAATAGGTGTAATCGTAACGCTCCCAAGCAAATTCATGCTGCCACCACTTTTCTTCATTCCTTCCATGAAAGCGCACATAGGCCAAAGGACCTGTAGCAACAGCAACCGGAGGCATAAGACCAGGTAATTGCGGTTCATCCACGCAACAATAACCAAGATTCAAGTCGTTGAGGAGCTGGAAGATCTCTTCTTTGACCCAATCTTTTGCCCGAAACTCAACGACGACTGGATATCCCTCCAGATTTTTCGCTAATTCAGCCAAGTAGGCCAAATTCTCAGAAGTTGAATGAAAGGAATGAGGAAACTGTGCCAAAATACAGCCCAATTTTCCAGAAGTGAAAAGCTCATCAATCGAGTCACGAAAACCATGAAAATCAGGTGTTTTTCTCTCATGAGTTAAAGACTGATGTGCTTTGACACTGAAGAGGAAATCCTCCGGTGTCCGATCGATCCAGCCACGAACATAACGTGCCTCCGGAAATCGATAATACGTGACATTCAACTCGACTGTTTTAAAGGAACGTGCATAGTAGGGCAACCACTCCCATTTTGGCAAATCTTCAGGGTAAACTTCCCCAATCCAATCATCATAAGAAAATCCAGATGTTCCAAGTCGTATCATGGGATAAGTACTCCTGCCCCATCAATCTTACTTTCCTTCAGATCAAGAAGAGCTTCATTGGCGTATTTCAACGGATAAGCCTGAGTATTGGCTTTGATTGGGATCTTAGCAGCTAATTTCAAGAATTCAACACCATCTTGATAGGTGGCATTGGCTACGCTTCGCAAGGTCCGCTCCCCATAAATCAAGGGGTAGGGCAACGCAGGTATGGGAGAGAGATGAATGGCATTGATTGCCAGCGTGCCACCCGGTCGTATTTTCTCAAGGATGATGGGTACCAGATACCCGACAGGAGCAAATAAAATAGCCCGGTCAAGGGGGGCTGGCGCTTGATCTTCTGCCTCCCCCACCCATTCAGCTCCTAATTCCTTTGCAAGGTTTTTATGACCTTCACTGCGTGTATAAACATAAACTTCACAACCCCAATACTGAGCAACTTGGATTGCCAGATGCGCGCTGGCACCAAAACCGATTAGCCCCAATCGCTCACCCGGTTTGACATCGGCTTTATGGAGAGAGCGATATCCGATAATCCCCGCACAAAGGAGAGGGGCCGCGAGTTCATCAGATAACCCCTCTGGAATCCTCAAGGCATAACCTGCATCTGCGACCATATACTCAGCATAGCCACCGTTGCGATGAAGCCCTGTAAATTCTGCTTCTTGACAGAGGTTCTCCTCTCCCCGTTGACAAAAGGCACACTCACCGCAAGTGCGATACAACCAAGGGACTCCGACACGTTCCCCAATCTCCCAACCCTCAACTTCACTCCCGGTGGCAGAAACGCGCCCTACAACCTGATGACCTGGGATGATGGGGTACTCCGGTGGGATGATCTCACCTTCAACCGTGTGCAAATCCGTATGACATAGACCACAAGCATCTACCTGAATGAGGAGTTGATTGGCTCCCATCGAAGGAACAGGAATATCCACATCCCTCAATGGACGATTTTCAATGGCTCCAGGTTTTTCAAGGTAGAGAGCTTTCATTTTAAAACACCTATCGCATAGAGTGGATACCCAGCTTGAATTCTCTCATTTTCAAGTGATCAGCTGAAGGATTGTTTACACTTAACATCCTACCTTGAATGTTGCCTTATCTCCAAGACTTACAACAAAAAAGATCACTCAACCAAGACATCACGGCAAAGATTGTTTGACAAATTGTACAGCATCTTCTATACAACTGACCTCATCACCCTCCCCACTTCAAACAACTTCGACCCATTTTTTTTAACCTTTCAAGACTTTAGTAACCTTGTCTGGAAATAGGGCTATGCTACAATCGAGAAGCTTCATGAGGATGACAGATGGCAACGCCTAAGCAGGCTCCTAATCGAGTTCGCCAATTGGAACATATTGTTGAGATCAGTCGATATCTTTCCTCAACCCATGATCTCACAAGATTGCTCCAGGCGATTGTTGATGTGGCATGTGAGCTCACTCAGAGCGAAGCGGCTTCTATCATGCTTTTCGATCCAGCTTCAGGTGAGTTGCGTTTCGAGGCTGCACCTGACTTCCAACGCAACAGTCTGAAATCCATATCCGTCCCTCTTGAATCGAGCGTCGCAGGGTGGATTTTCACCCACGCTCGTGCCATGGTGCTTCAGGACGCTTCTTCGGATCCGCGTGTTTACAGGGAAGTAGATAAAACCCTCAAATCACAAACGAAATCTTTGCTTGGTGTTCCCTTGTTGGTCAAACAGAAACCCATCGGTGTGATCGAGGCAATCAATAAGAAAAACAAAGGGCAATACACGGAAGATGACCTGAATGTCCTTGAAACCCTGGCTGGTCAGGCTGCCATTGCCATTGAGAATGCGCGCTTGGTGAAAAAATTGCAGGATGCCAATGCCGAGCTGATGCGGCTGGACAGGATGAAATCCGATTTTATCGCCATTGCCTCTCATGAACTTCGAACGCCGTTGGGCTTGATTCTTGGACATTCGACTTTCCTGAAAGAGAGCCTCG
>MGNI01000138.1:14729-24908 GCA_001795115.1 Chloroflexi bacterium RBG_16_48_8
AAAGAAATCATTGAGGATTTGGCTACAATTGCTCATGAGGAAAAGGGCCAATCGCGTGTGCGCAAGGAGCAGTTTTCCATCAGCGAGATGATCGTAGAAGTGGCCAAAAAATTTCTGGATGAAGCCAGAAGAAAGCGCATCAATCTTGATGTCGATACGCCCCCTCACAACCCCTTGAATATTGTCGGTGATAGAGAGAAGATTGCTGTCGTATTAACGAATCTCATTGAGAATGCCCTCACATTCACAGATGATGGTGGACAGGTGGGCGTGAAGGCGGAAACGGATGACGGCTACGTGAAAGTACTCGTAGTGGATACAGGCATTGGCATTCCGGAGAAGGAGCAAGAACGGATCTTCGACCGTTTCTATCAGGTTGAATCTCACCTTACCCGACGGCATGGCGGTATGGGCCTTGGCCTTTCCATCGTTAAAGCCATGGTAGAGATGCACAACGGTCAGATCTGGTGTGAGAGTAAGGAAGGTATGGGCAGCCTCTTCTGCTTCATGCTCCCCATTGATGAGAATACGGCCTCAGCTGCTGCACGGGTGTTTAAAACAGCATAATTCCATTTGCTTGAGTAAAGACAAATCTGCCGGATGTCGGATTTTTTTACTCCGCTATGACCTGCGTAGTAGAACGCTTATAGCTCTGACCAAACAATCACCGATCTATGACCACACTCTCCCCCAAGTGAAGCACATCTTGAACGGAGTTGGATAAATACGCATCGTTGACCTTATGTACTCCAAGTGATAAAGTATGCATGGAATTCGGGGCGTGGCTCAGCCCGGTTAGAGCGCACGGTTCGGGACCGTGAGGACGGCGGTTCAAATCCGCCCGCCCCGACCAAAGCCCTCATTGAATACAAAGGTGAGGGCTTTTGTTTTATTCAGAAATGGAAATGACATAACACCCGGTAACTGAAGTCACGCGGGTCAAGTGTAAATATATTGCGTGCAACGTCATACAACAATCCTCATTTTAATACGCCTCGCCGGGGCCCCTCTACAACTCACAATACTCATCCGCATGGACACGTTTTCGGTATTGGATCGATAAGGTCGCTGAAGGACGAGTTCGTCCTTTTTTCCAGCAATTCCAATCACCAAGTAAATGCCTAAGAAGCAAAATTTCAATACCATCAAAGGTTACCTAGCCGCATACTTATACTGGAGTTCATTGATCCACTTTAACGACCCGGGTACAATTCTCGAAAGTTCATCCCACATCGAACTTGCACCCATCAACCAATGTGATGAAGAACCTTCTCTCTAAGACCTGCAAGAAGAAGTTGTTCTGGGAAGTTGGTTGCTTAGGAGTGCCTATATAACGAGCCAAAAGAGGAGCAAATTTAATAGGCATTACAGATGAGGAAGCACACGAATATCATACCCGAGACAGGGCTGGCAAAATCGAGGTAAGACCCAGAAAACCCTTAGAAACACAGCAGGATTCGTCCCTTGCCTATATGCCTGGTGTTGCAGTACCCGTCCTCAAGATTGCTGAAAATCCGGAAAAAGCCTACGACTATACCGCCAAAAGTAACCTTGTGGCAGTTATCTCCAATGGATCTGCCATACTTGGTCTGGGGAATCGGGGCGCGTTGGCTTCCAAACCCGTGATGGAAGGGAAAGGCGTCCTTTTCAAAGCCTTCGCTGATATCGGAATCTTTGATATGCTTTCCTTCTCCAACTTCGGTAGCACCCGTCATCCACTCTCCGAGAAGGTTCGAAAAGCAGTCGAACTGATCAGAGATAAGAGGCCAGATCTGGTTGTGGATGGAGAAATGCAAGCGGACACAGCTGTTGTACCTGAGATCATTGAGGATCGCTACCCCTTCAGCCAGGTGAAAGACGCGAATGTCCTGGTCTTCCCCTCCCTCGAATCAGCCAACATCAGCCTACAAGTTGCTCTCCAGGTTGGGGAAAGCCCGTGCCATTGGTCCCATCCTGCTTGGGCTGGATGCGCCCATCCATGTACTGCAGACGGGGAGATGAGGTCGCGGATATTGTGCACATCGCTGCCATAGCTTTCATGGATGCCCAGAGCCGGGAGAAGGGATGAGTCAGGACGGCTTGATCCATCTCTAGACTGCGTTTGAGGAAACAGCCCAAGTATGGCCTATCCGCCGGTTGAGCTTGTCGAAACCAGCGTGGAAAGCCGGGACTTGAAGTTCAGATAGGGTTACGTTAGAATGCCTATAGGAATGCCCCTGTAGCTCAGTGGATAGAGCATTGCCCTCCGGAGGCAGGGACCGGCGTTCGAGTCGCCGCAGGGGCGCTATAAAAATTAAAATGCAGGTTGTAACCCTGCATTTTTGATTCATGATAACTTCGCACATCAAACAGATGTGTTGAGAAACACAACACCGCCATAATCAAATTGGGATAAAACCAACGCTTCCCTCTTCCTACTCATACCTCAACGCATCAACTACCTTCAAGCGGGCAGACCAGTAAGCAGGCCACAAGCTGCTGGCAATCGCCAGGAGTACAACCAAAGGAAGGAGCATCATCATATATCCCCAATGAATGAAGAAAAAATCCGGTCCAGCACCGATTTGAATACCGACTTGTTGGATGAATTCCTGCATAAGCAGCAGTCCTATCGCAATACCAACCAATAATGATATAACCGCTATCGTAATCGACCCAATAATGACACTGAGACCGATCTGCGCGGGTGTCAGCCCCAATGCTTTTTGGATCCCAAAATCCCGCGATCGTTCTCGAACACTCAACAAGCTTGTGCTCATCAGGTTGGCTCCTGTCACGACCACCATGATCAATCCCAAGCTCGTGATCAGGTCGACCAATTGCGCTGTTGACGTTGGAGGTTCTTTCTTGATGATTTTGATGCTGATCAAATCCTTGGTTTCCGTCAGCCACTCGCTCCGTAATGATTCGGCGGCGGTGAAATCCTCAAGCCGAAGATAATACACCAACGGCTGCACTTCGATACCCAACTTCTCCTTGTAGGTTTCTAAGTTCGAAAGAACTACAAACCCTGTGTTGAAGCTTTCCATATACCTTCCCACGATCGTCAGCTCAACTAGCGTACCTTCAATGATGAACTCCACTTGATTCCCGATTTTCGCATCCAACAAATCCAAGACCGCATACCCCACCACTGCTTCCCCAGGAGCTTTAATCATTCGGCCTTCCTTCAATTGAAAATTAAAATCCTGGTATGCGCCACTTAACAGGCGAAAGAGGATTGGCTGTTCACTATAGTCAGGCGTTTGTCCAAAAAGGGGGAGCTCCGTATAGAATCTTGTTACATCCGGATGATTTAAAATCTCATTCCGGATCACTTCCTCCGGCACAAAGTTACGCACAACCTTCATATCCGCAGAAGTTCCCTGGTCGTAAACCCGGTTCTTCGCAAGTTCTTTACTGGTGGACTGCGCTTCTATTGAAGTGATTACAATCACAATCGTCAACACCATCCCCGTGATTGACATCGCTGCTCGCAGGGGTTTTGAGAAAGTATCCTTGACGCCTAAAGACACTACGGTGGGTAAGCACAACCTTGTTGCCAGATGTGCCAGACCAGAGACGCGGTAATCTTGACTCTGGTAGCCCACTGTAATCGCCTGTACGGTATTGATCTTTCCTCCCCTCCAAGCAGGTAATAGCGTTGCGATAGCTATTGCGCTCTCCACGAGGAAAAATACGATCAGCAATGGACCGGGTGCGAAGATGTCAGGTGGAGGCGTATTGAGATTCTCTGCTAACGGACTAATCAACCCTGGAGCTAACATCAAACCAAGACCTATCCCCACCACGGCAGCCAGAAGACCCACTACTAAGTGTTCCAAAAGGAACAAGAGCGTTACCTGTCCTGGTTTGAATCCAGCAGCCTTGAGAAGACCAATCTCCTGATACTGACTGAGAACCTGCCCACCAATGGTATTGAAAATGATCAACCCCACTGCGATTAACCCCAGCACGCTGAACAATCCCATAAACATCACATTGATCGTGTTTGCAAAAGTGGCGTTCTGTTCCACCCACTGCCATTCAATTGCAGAGGTCAATTGTGTGGGGAATGCTTCATAAACTCGGTCAATAAATTCCTTGCTAATTTCAGGTTGTTTCAGACGAAGCCCAATAACGGAGTACCATTGCTCCATATCTGGTTGTATGGCTTCTAAAGTAACCTGGGAAAGGTATCCCACCGCAGGAGCGATATCTTTGGTCACCTCATTGTACGGGAACCAGTGAGCCGTAACTGCCAGTCCTACCACTTCAAGATCGCGTGTGCCATCGGCAGCCAATACCTTGATTTCATCTCCCACATTAAGAGAGTAAAAATGCCCAAAACTATAATCCAATACAATCTCGTCCAAAACGCCCGAAAGAATCCAGCGACCTTCAGCCAATATTGGATGAGCGACCTGAGGTGGATCATCCATGGCATAGAGATAAACCGGGCGTTTTTCGCCTTCGATCATCAAAGGGTTGTTTGCCAGGGCTGCCATGCCTCCTGTGGTTTCGCTGACCTCCGGGTGTTCGATCATAGGGGTGAAATCCAGGTCATATTGATGACTCGAAATCCAGATGTGTGGGGCATTGGTTTCCTCAAAAATCCGTTCCCAGGGTTCGTGCGCACTTCCCATCACCAGCAAGGAGATCGTGAATAGCATGGCTGAAAGAGTCAGCACACTGGCGATCAAAACGAACTGTAACTTATGGGACTTGATATCAGCCCAGAGTTTACGCCACACTGCAACCAACATCACCCACCCTCCAAATTCAGAAGTTCAACAAGCAAAGTCTTGGTATCGTCTCGCTCTTGAAGAATGGTCTCATTGATGATCCGCCCATCTCGCATAAAGACCACCCTCTGGGCAAGGCTGGCAACATTTGGGTCATTCGTTACGATCAAGATCGTTTGACCTTGCATGTGCGTCTGCCTCAGCAAACGCAACACTTCATAAGCGGTTTTACTATCCAGGTTGCCGGTTGGCTCATCCGCTAGGAGAATCGTGGGTTGATTGACCAAGGCTCGAGCCAGTGCCACGCGCTGCCTTTCCCCACCCGAAAGCTGGGCTGGGATATTCCGACTTTTATCGCTTATCCCCAGATCTTCCAGTAAGGCATCGCGGCGTTTGCGTGCTTGGCGTACAGACAGTCCTGCTACCAGAGCTGGAAGCTCAATATTATCTCCTACGCTAAGATTGCCAATCAAATTGAACGCCTGAAACATGAAACCCACTTGCTTCCGTCGGAGCACTGCCCTTTGAGCTTCACTCATCTTGTCGAGCCTTTGGCCGTTAATATGTACTTCTCCTGAGGTCGGATTGTCCAACCCACCTAAAATGTGCAACAGTGTGGATTTTCCACATCCGCTGGGTCCCATTACTGCCACCATTTCTCCAGGTTTAACAGCCAGATCTACTTCCTGCAGTGCGTGTACTTTGCTACCATTATTCCGATATACCTTGGTCAATTGCTTGGTTTCCAATAAATAGGTTTCCATCATCTGGCTCCTTCATTAAACATTTCTTCACATAGGTCCAGCCATTCCAAGTCAGCTTTTAAATGCAGCATCGCTCCTTGGATCAACACCAACTTGCTGGGATTTTCAGTCATCTCTGGCTCGAGGGAGAGGGTGTTCAGGTTGTGCAATGTTTGCAAATATTCGCGACGTTGATTCTTGATCAATTGGCTCGGATCCACTGTACCTGATAACCCCGCTCCCATCAACTTCAGGTAAAAATTATCCTTGATGCGGGGTCCAGTCAGCACTTCGTTGAACCAAGCCTGTAAGACTTCCCCCCCCTTTTCGGTGAGGGCATATACCCGCTTATCGGGTCTATGCGCTTGCACAATAGTGGACTTGCGCACCAATCCATCCCGCTCCATCCGTGACAGTGTGGTATAGATCTGTCCTGCATTCAGAGTAGGCAACACCGTTGAGAACATGCCCTCATACATCTGCATGAGTTCATAACCGTGGGTTGGCTGTCGAGCCAGTAACGCAAGGAATAGATTCTTCATGATATATACCTGTTATGTATATCGAGTATACATACAATGATTTTCCCTGTCAAGAACCTTCTTCGCAATGTTTCCTTCTTGTCTTCAATGGAAGAAATCCTGGAGCGTAGAGTGTCGAGCTCTTGGGAGCATGCTTGCTATCCATCCATATCTGAAGCCTTTTGGTTGATCAACCAACCTGGACCAACCTTCAAACAAGGTCTTCGCCCAATATATTGGGACTGTAGAAATCACTACAAACTGAAACAATGAACAATAGCAGGCTTTTAGAAAATAGGAACGATATAAAAATGAAGAGTGTAGAATAATGGCCTACCCTCAGGAAGCAAGGACAGGCTTCCATGAGGCTTTACGAACAAGGAAAAAATTCAGCTCCGGGATTGATGATTTCTATACGCCAGATCCCTCCAGCAAAGCCATCGTCCTCAAAGATATCGGAAAAATCATAGACCTTCCGATATGGGTTTTGATCAAAACAAATAACAATTTTTATACAAGCTTGGTTGGGTGCATTCCGTTTTATGTTCCATACTTCCATTGCTTTGGAGGTAGTGGGTGGTACAAGACGATACCGCAGCCCTACACCACCCCACTCTCACCTTGGAGACCTGTAATACGGGATTTTTAGCAATCCCTCACCGGGTTCGATGCGGTTGCATAAAATGAGTCGAAATGCAAAAATCGTATAGGACATTAGCGAACTATTGAATAGACCTATCTTCTGGCCTTTCCACAGTCATGAAGCTGTCAATGGATATAAAATCTTGAACTTCATTTCCAGCCATTTTCATATCACTTTTTCTGCTAACTTCATTTGGAGTGATCGCTGTAGGCCATGTGATTTCCAATAAGCCTTTATTATTGATATTATCTGAATATTCCTGGGCTTGACTACATCGATTATTTTAGGGCATCGACAAACATACTGAACAACATTAGCCCCTATAAGATCATAAACACGCGCTATGTCCCAACACCCATTCCCGCTTTGTTGAACACCCTATTTGTCCCCTTCGACTTTGAACGAGCCAGAAACATCATGTTTGTGCTCATTGCCTTTTCCGTGGCTATTGCGACCTTCATGGCAACCTCATTATTCCCATTTCCCAAATCGGATAGAAAACGGATACTCTTTGGCGGACTTCTAGCCTTGTTCTTTAGTTACCCTTTTTACTTCCTTCTCAACCGAACGAATATCGATGGCTGGGTTCTTCTCTTCATTTGTGCAGGGCTATTCTTTGTACAAAAACCCAAAAAAGAATGGATCAGTGGGCTATTTTTCTCCTTAACGATCGTCTTCAAGATTTATACCATAGTAATCCTCCTGCCCATTTTTCTATACCGTCGTTGGAGGTTGCTTGTGTGGTGTGGGCTATGGTTAGTCTTCTGGGGGATTGCATCGAGCTTTTGGATCTTAGACTTTCGAAATATTCTGCTTGAGCGCTCGCAAGGTCTTCTCAGGTTAGATGAGAATGGAAGTTTATATGCGACAACCGTATTGATTTTGGTTTTGCTGGGCTTATTCGGAATACCGATCAAAGCCAATATTCTGCTCATATCCCTCGTCCCTATCGTTGTGGCCGTTATCTATGCAGCGCTTATATCCATCGTGATATATGCAGATCACAAAATGGGAAGAAATCAAAAAGAAGAAATGACATCTTATGCGCTGTACCTCCCATTTATGGTGGCGCTGCCACAAACCGTAACCCATTATTCTTTTATCGTTCTCTTCATTCTTATACCGACGATCTGCTATTTATGGCAGGCTACAACGAAACGCTCCATGGTATTAATTCTCATGACGATAGGGCTCTGCATGACCCAGTGGCAGGCAGTTGCTGCTTCCTTTCTGACACAGAATGTTTTTGCAAATGCGATACCGGGATTAGGATTGGTATTGTAAATGGTGAGCATTACGATATACAAATTATATCTCTGGCGCCAAATCCAGCTTACAAGATCCCATGCTGCAGAGAAATTAAAATGACGTATTTTTATGCTCAAACCTCGATCAATAAATATCCCTGGTCGTAACGATTCTTCTCAAGGGGAGTGGCCTACTTTGGGCAAAATTACTTCCCCTAATAAAGGGTTAAATGCTTCTATCTATGAAAAATTTCGCTTTCATGCTCGGAAACAGGAAATCGCTGCGATAGGAACCTATTTAGATATTCATCCCCCTTCTCTTCCCTCAAGCTGAATTCATAAGCTCTGACAATGAAGGTAAGAAAATCACAGCTCTAGGAGTCTGAAAGATTGGATCAAGTCACAATTATGGGATAGGTATTATGCGACTTAATGGCCTTCATCACGTAACAGCTATCAGCGCAAAAATTATTGGCAATGTCGATTTCTACACCAATGTTTTGGGGTTGCGTTTGGTGAAGAAATCTGTCAATCAAGATGATGTTTCCGCCTACCACCTATTCTATGCCGACAAACTCGGTTCTCCAGGCACAGATATGACTTTCTTTGATTGGCCTCGTATGGGTACGGAGATGCGCGGAACGGATAGCATTGTTGGAACAGCTTTTCGCGTATCTGGTCATGATGCCCTGGCTTTTTGGGCAGACCGATTTGTAGAGCTTGCTGTAGTCCATGAACAGTTAACAGAATTTAATGCGCGAGCTATTCTTCCCTTTGAAGATCGAGAGGGGCAACGCCTGTACCTGGTGCATGATGCGGGGGTAGCATACGAAGGTGAAATCTGGCATCACCCGGATATCCCGGATGCATATGCCCTTCGCGGCTTCTATGGTGTGATTCTGTCCATACCCTCTTTTGAAAATCTTGCACCCATTTTGGTCGAGATTTTAAATTTCCAAGAAAAAGCACGCACTACCTGGTTGGATGGTGAAACCCCAGCCATCATTTTCCAGACCTTGGAAGGTAAAGGTGCCGGTGCCGAAATCTGGCTTCTGGAAGAACCCGAAAAAAACCCCGCACGATTAGGAGCTGGGGGCGTTCATCATGTCGCATTCCGCGTCCCTGATGTCGAAGAAGAGAAAAAATGGCGTTCTCATCTGGTTGAATCGGGTTTACATGTTTCAAACATCATCGATCGTTTCTGGTTCCGCTCCATTTATTTCCGAGTGTCCAATGGCATTCTCTTCGAGATTGCCACCGATGGTCCTGGCTTTGGTATTGATGAAGAACAGGAGGCATTGGGTGAAAAATTGGTGCTCCCACCTTTCTTGGAAGCACGTCGAGAGGAAATTGAGACTGGGTTGATACCCATTGGAAAAGAAGTTGAAATGGATAAATAGATCTGCTCAACACGAGGTTCGTTCTATCTTGTAGTTCAGGGAGTTGAAAATCCTTGCTTGACAGAGCATCTGCAAGCATGATAAAGTCATATCACTTAGCCATTTGAGTGTCAATCAACGCTCAAAGAACCAAAATTCTTCACAAGGAGGCGCATCACATGTCAAGAATCAAAAAAGTTGCTTCTCGCAAAGATGCGGGTGCGCCTTGGGAGTCTCTGCTTCGCTGAGCAACACTCCTTACTGGACCTCAACGTCATCCAGACGTTCATGGTCACGGGCGCAATTGCAGGCCCGTGACCTTTTTCTTTCCTTCATAGTCCCTCCTGTCCTTCGACACAACGAGAAAAGGTCAAGGGAATTCATCGGGAATTGACCATGGGTCATTTTTCGCTGTCAGCTTATAAGCACGTATTCTGGTCCCGGAAAAGGGAGAAAGGAGCCCAGCCATGAGACTTGAATTGACGCAGGATGAAGTTCGATCCTTCGATGTGAAAAATGAAACGAATATTCAAAGGAATAAGGGAAAACAAGAAGATGAACATAGAACACAACTTTCAGAATTTTGACGATGATCTAGATGCTGACCATGAGGCTTTCTTTGATCCCAGGAGGATGGATCGTAAGGCACGACGCAAACGGTCTCCCAAGCCGGTTCATCGACCCAAAGTCACCCAGGATCAGATCCTGGAGAAGATCACGGATGAGCTTGGATGGGAGAATGAATTCCAAACATCTTATCGACCATCGAAATATGAGGCGGGATGGCTCCTGGATTCGCTACGACCTTTCTTCGAACAAGGGTTTATTTCTGATGTGCTCTCACTCATCACAGGTGGCAAGGAAGCCAGCGTATACTGCTGTCAAGCCCATGCTAGCATGGATACGAATTGGCTGGCGGCCA
>MGNI01000138.1:24933-25808 GCA_001795115.1 Chloroflexi bacterium RBG_16_48_8
TGGCCTGACCAACGACAAAATCTACCGGGAAGGCCGTGATATCCTCACCGCAGACGGGCATGTCATACATGAGAATAAGGACCGGGTCGTACGAGCCATCGGAAAGAAATCTACCTTTGGTCAGCAGGTTTCCCACACCTCCTGGCTGATGCACGAATATCAAGCCTTAGAGCAGCTCTATCATGCAGGCGGGAATGTCCCAAAGCCGTATCTGGCTGGACCCAATGCTATCTTGATGTCCTTTATTGGATCTGATGCGATAGCTGCACCCACCTTGAACACCATTCGATTAGAAAAAAGTGAAGCAAATCAACTTTTCGACTTAGTCCTGAAAAACGTCGAATTGATGGTCCAGCACCATCTGATTCATGCGGATCTATCAGCGTACAACATCCTCTACCTGCAAAGTCAGATTGTAATCATCGATTTTCCACAAGTGGTGGATCCCCATCCAAATCGTAACGCACCTGCTTTCCTAGCACGCGATATCCGACGAATTTGTGATTACTTCCAAGCTCAAGGTGTGAATTGTGACCCGGAATTGATCTATAAAGACCTGTGGCAGCATTATCTACAAGTACCGAACCACATCCTCCAGGCGGATATCTCCCGGCTGGCGCAGTACTATCCTGAGGTTTTCAGTGAAGGATGATGTCAAAGCTTATAAGGTTAAGGAGTTGGAGAAAAGAGGTTTCAGGTGAAGGAACTGAAACCTCTTTTTCTATTCTTAGAATCCAATGTCGCTATAACGTAATCCGCTCAATCTCTCGATTTTCCGAATTCACAAATGCAAATGTGCTTAAACCATTCAATCCCATCAATTCCCCGGGATTCAAAAATAGACAATCACCCTCCCAGGAATCATGAGGGATATG
>MGNI01000138.1:25919-26402 GCA_001795115.1 Chloroflexi bacterium RBG_16_48_8
CAGGAAAAGACTCAGCCTGCCTGGAAATCAGGGATGTATCCCCATCGTTGTTTCCCCACACAACGTGAAGTGGGGGGCCTCCCAATCCCTCGCCCAATGCACGGATCATAAAGGGCGCACACAGATCCCCGCAGTGGATAACCACTTCTGCCTCTTGCAAAAGTGGGAGCGCTTCGCGCAGCTTCCAGATATTGTCATGTGAGTCACTCAGCACAGCAATTCTCATGATATCCCTCCTTTTTAGTATCCATGAATGTATGAGAGAAATTCGGGAAATTGTGCTCATAACAAGATCTTAAGAGCGAGATCCCATTCTTACCTGTTTTGGCTCCAATCCTTCTCTCTGGGCGGATATGGAAACCCACCCTCCCGAATGATCAAAGCGTAGAGCGATTCCATCCTCGTCTGTCTTGATCCTCACTAACTTTCCTGAGGGCTATAGGAACCTGACATCCTCCTCTTCCGTTGATTCGGGGGATAAGC
>MGNI01000138.1:26477-27919 GCA_001795115.1 Chloroflexi bacterium RBG_16_48_8
TTCCCTCTGCCCGACCAGGGAAATTCATACGGGCTTCACTCCCCAAAGCCAGAAAATCCTGTAAAGGAGCGATGGCCATATCCGCGACGGAAGCCCAGGCAGCACGGATCAAATCCCAGGCGATATTCTTTCCATCCGTGGCAAGGTATCTGCGGCAGAAGTCTTGAACATCCTCCGAAGCCGACTCATACCAACCCCTTGTCGTATCGTTGTCATGTGTTCCTGGATAAACGACGCAATTCTTAGGATAGTTATGGGGAAGGAAGTTATTATCAGAACCCTTATCGAAAGCAAATTGTAAAACTTTCATCCCTGTTAATTTATACGCATCTCTAAGGGCTTCCACCTCGGGTGTAATCACCCCCAAGTCTTCTGCGATCAGGGGCAGCTTATTAAACGTATCTTTTAAAACTGAGAAAAAATGAGAACCTGGCCCTTCCACCCATCGCCCAGTTTCAGCCGTTGGCGCTGAAGCAGGAATCTCCCAATAAGCTTCAAAACCCCTGAAGTGATCCAAACGAACGACATCAACCCATTTAAGTACACCCTCTAACTGTCTTATCCACCATCGATATCCATCTGCACGAAGTCGATCCCACCGATAAAGCGGATTTCCCCATAGTTGACCTGTAACCGAGAAATAATCGGGTGGTACTCCCGCGACCACAGTGGGAAATCCTTCTTCATCCAAGAAAAAGAGTTCTTGCTGTGCCCAAACATCGCAGCTATCCTGAGCGAGAAAGATGGGCACATCCCCGACAATCTGAATTCCCAACTCACGGGCTCTTTTCGAAACCTGCTTCCATTGTCTAAAGAATAAAAACTGACGGAAGCAGTGATCTTCAATAGGCCCCTTATATTCTTTCGTGGCTCTCTCTATGACACCTGGTTGACGCTGACGAAGCTCTGGATCCCATGCAGTCCAGGGTTTTCCTCCATTCGCCTCTTTCAATGCCATATATAAGGCAAAATCCAATAACCAATCTGCATTCCCGTCGCAGAACATCGAAAAATCTTTCTGCAGATGCCTCACTCCCCCAGAGTGAAAGCGTTCCCACGCCCGACGAAAAAGTCGGTTTTTGTATTGGATGACTTGGCCATAGTCAACATACTTGTTAGGAAAATCCGATTTATCTTGAAGGTCATTAGAAGAGAGGAGTCCTTCAGCTTGCAGACTTTGTAGATTGATCAACAGGGGATTTCCAGCCAAAGCCGAGAAGCTTTGATAAGGCGAATCCCCAAATCCTGTTGGACCCAAGGGAAGCACCTGCCATACTTGACCCCCTGCCTCATGGAGCCAATCCAGCCAATGGTAAACCGCATCTCCTAAATCCCCGATCCCATCCGGACCTGGAAGAGAGGTTGGATGCAGTAAAATCCCCCCTACCCTTTGTGTGAGCTGTTTTGGCTTCATTGAATAGACTTTCTCCCTGCAATGGCTC
>MGNI01000138.1:27939-29586 GCA_001795115.1 Chloroflexi bacterium RBG_16_48_8
GATAATCATTGGCGGAACATTCCCAGGAAAAATCCTTCGCCATCCCCCGAAGTTGAAGACCACGCCATTTGCGCTGATCCGCAAAGATCGAAATCGCCTTACGAACGGTTTGAGCCAAGATCTGCGGGTTTAAAGGATGGAAAACAAATCCGGTACTTGACTTATCCTGATCATAATCACATACGGTATCCTTCAATCCACCCGTTGAAGATACCACCGGCACACATCCATACCGCATGGCGATCATCTGTGACAACCCACAGGGTTCATATCTGGATGGGATGAGAACCATATCGGATCCGGCATAAATAGCTCTCGCTAAAGCAGCATCAAAGCGATGAATGATCCGCACTCTCTTGCTATGGGTTTCAGCGAAGATCCGCGTTTTCTCTTCGATGGTCTTGTCTCCGGTTCCTAGCAGGACAAATTGCCAACGCTCATCCAATAACTCTTCCAGAGCCTCGATGGCTACATCGATCCCTTTCTGATAATCCAGCCGGGAGATGACACTTAGGAGGGGAATCCGTTCGTTCATCTCTAGATGGAGTTCATCTTGAAGTGTCGATTTGATCTGACGACGAACAACCAAGGTATCGCGCGTAAAATGGATAGGGAGCATAGGATCTGTCGCGGGATCCCATTGATGAACATCGATTCCGTTCAAAATGCCTATCAGTCTATCCTCCCGAGTTTTAAGGAATTTTTCCAATCCGTTCCCAAATTCAGATGTCTGGATTTCCCGGGCATAGGTCGGGCTGACGGTATTGATCCAATCCGCACAGGCAAGTCCTACAGGGAGCGGTAGAAATCGAGCCCAATCCGGAAGTTGAGGGTGATCGGATGGTCTTATTCCATATGTTTGCAATGCGCTCTCTCCCCCCACTCCCATGTATGGAAGATTGTGAACAGTGAGAAGGCTGGCGACTGATCTGTAAAAGGGATCGATCTCCCTGAGCTGTGCCAACCAGGCAACGGTAGGAGCCATATGCCAATCATGGGCATGCAGGATATCCGGCTGCCAGTCTAAACGCTGCATGATTTCCATTGCTGCCACACCCGTGAATATGAACTTATGGGCATCGATAGAAGGTTCGCTATAGACCCCTATCGCGCCACGAACAGGATCACCCTCAAGTAAGTAGATTTGATGATTGTTTTTCCGTGCGAGGAAAAGTTGAGCAAGCTGCCGGTTACGAGAATGGCTCCATTCCATTTCAGCAACCAGTTCAAGATCCAGGTCGTGTTGATGGAGCCTATCATGGAAGGGCAAAACGACACGGACCTCTGCACCCAGGGACCTGAGAGCGGGTGGTAACTCTCCAGCAACATCCGCTAATCCGCCAACCTTAACGAAGGGCGTAGCTTCTGCTGCAAGAAAGAGGACTTTCATGCCTGATACCAGTGATAATCCATATCTGGGAAGATCTTGTCTTTCTCCCACAGATCATCTGCAATGGAAGGTTCCGGTTCTGGCTTTCTCAATGTATCAAGAAGCAAATAAAATCGTTCTATATGTTGCTGGAAGCGTTGGATGGCGTACTCCTTGGCCTGCCCAGTTGTCACGAGAAACGGCCAATCTGAGGATTGGAGGAGAAGGAGCTCACGCGCTGCTTGATTTAGAACGGTCTTAAGATTCTCATCAGGATC
>MGNI01000138.1:29718-31693 GCA_001795115.1 Chloroflexi bacterium RBG_16_48_8
ATCCTTCCGGAAGGTGCAGGATGGTTTCAGGTGGATGTTTTTCGATAAAGTCTGATGCAGTTGTCAACTCTACACTCTCGGATTTGGCCAGCTTCCTCAGCACTGAACCGATCCAGGTGACCCCTTCAAACCACCAATGACCAAAAAGCTCCGTATCATAATTTGCAGAGATAAATCCAAAATCATCCGTTTCTTCATGATAATTCGTAAGAAGAACTTCAACTAGTTTTGCAAAGTGCTCGGCGTGCTGATCGACTTTGAATTGCGCCCATTCGGGATGATAGGCATCCTTCTCTGCCAAATCCACATTCGCTCCTGTCACACGCCAGTACCGCATCCCAGAAATACCATCCTTCTTATGGAAGTCTCGATAATCATATTCTCCAGGGTACCCCCACTCTGCGCTCCAAACTTGCAGACCCGTTTGATTATTTCGACCAATCACTGCGACTTCAGGCTGCGAAACGTAGTAAGGTTTATAGGTCGTCGCCGGAAACTCAGGAGTTACATCAGAAAATGGGACAAGATAGCGGCGAGTGACAGCTCCATAAGGGCCGATGGCTTCCCCAGCTGCGACACCAACAGGTCGTCCGCCTTCTATCATGTGGGTTTCAGCAAAGAAAAGCTTTAGGTTATGTTTTTCTAAGAAATACTCTATACCTGCTCTGGTGCGTCCATCCTCCGTGATGTAACCGGGACGATAAGCACACTCCGGTAGCCAGATCGCCCGCGGCGGGCACCCCATGTGACGGACATAACTTTCGACTGCAGTTCGCAATTGTAAATGGATCGATTCATCATGACTGAGAAGAGGCAAATAACCATGAGTAGCCCCACACGTGATAACCTCGATCATTCCTGCATCTTGCAGCTTTCGAAATGCTGGAATCAAATTCCCCTCATACTTTTCCAAGAAACTCCTGCGAATCTCAATGTACCAATCCCTGCAATACCTGGCAAGATAAGCGAAGTGCTTTTCCCCAGCGTCCTGAAAGCGGGGGATATCCCCGTCGGCTGCAAGAATTCGATCCTGTAAATAAGTGGTGAAATTGCGCTGGATATCCTCATCTGCTAACTGCTCCATCAGAACTGGGGTTAAACCCAGCGTTAACCGTGCTGGAATACCCTCTTCCAGGAGAACGTTCAGCTCATTCAAGAGTGGAATGTAGGTCTCCGCGGCTGCTTCATGCAGCCATTCTTCCCCATGAGGCCATCGGCCTGCGCGGCGGGTATAAGGGATGTGAGAATGAAGAACAAAGGTAAAGGCTCCTAATTTTGTCATTGAATACTCCCATTTGAATCCAGATGAATTGTAGCAGAGAGCTCATATCAAGAGAACATCAAAACCAAAAAACAACCATCACATAAAATGAGTCTACTGAAAAAAGCCCTTCAAGATAGAAGAGAGAGGCAATCAATCGAATATTCCCTATTGAAGACTATTGGGGTCATCTGGGTTAAAATCGATTGACTAAATCTAGTACCAGCCCGATTTCGAATAAATCCTCATGTAGAGGTGGTCGTTGAACTCCAATCTGGAATTATTCTGGTCAAAGATCCTTTCAGAAGAACCCTCACAAATCACCGTGGCGATTCATTCTCTCTCTGAAGAAGAACGACGGGCAGTGATGGGACAACTTCAGCGCATTGCGCATGAAACCGGATGGTTGGAGGAACAGCGCCGGCGTGCTCAGACAGCATTGGTTGTGTTTGAAAAAGAGGTCAAATAAAATATCGAGCCCTCGTCAGTTACGAGGGCTCGTCAGGATTTCTGCAAACCATCTTATTGGCGTCCGGAGGACGTAGGTTAATTTTTAGGAGCGCAGGTCTGACCTTGTCTGTGGGTAGACTCTAGCAACTCTACACTTTATGTAGGCTGTTGCCTCCTGACAGCTGCACTTCAGATGGTTTGCAAATGTATAGTAGCACGACCCTGGTGAAATTTTACTTACAGCCAAATTACAGAACCAGTAGA
>MGNI01000138.1:31707-37856 GCA_001795115.1 Chloroflexi bacterium RBG_16_48_8
CGATCTATCTCCTTTCGCCTCTTCCATCAGCTGATGGAGGAAGATTTTCTGTCACCCTGCCTCTCTCGTGGCACTATTTACCCAAACGCTTTTTTAACGCTTCTGTCAAGGCTGGCAAAATATTGAAGAGATCTCCTACAACTCCGAAACGAGCCACTTGGAAGATGGGAGCATCCGCATCTTTATTGATCGCCACAATCATCTTAGAAGTCCTCATCCCAGCTAAATGCTGGATGGCTCCAGAGATACCGCAGGCGATATAGAGATCAGGCGAGACAACTTTGCCTGTTTGTCCAACCTGATGGGCATAGGGGATGTAGCCCGCGTCTACCGCCGCCCGACTTGCGCCCATGGCTGCCCCCAAAACCTCTGCCAACTTGCGTACAAGCTGGAAACCTTGCTGGGCGCGCCAAATCTCCTTTCCCTTCTCATCAGTGATGTCAGCTATAGGTGTGAGGCTTGGATTATTGGAAACCCCCCTACCTCCGGACACAATGATGCCTGCATCAGTCAAACTAACGCCAGCTTCTGATTCCTTATACCCCAGGACTTCTGTGACTGGATCCTCTACTTCAACATCGGCCTGGATAATCTCTCCGCTCAAGCTCGTGTCAGGTTCTGGTTTCTTGAAAGCTCTGCTTCGCAATGTGAGTATCTGAGGACGGGCGATCGCGCATACGACTTTGGTAAGGAGCTTGCCAGCGTAAATAGGCCGAGTCGCATGAATGCTGCCATCCACAACATCGATGGCAACTACATCGGGTGATATCCCTGTCTCCAGATCCACTGCAACCATTGCAGCAAGCTCGCGCGTCCTACTGGTATTGGGCATAAGAAAGACTTCAGGAACAGAATCTTTCATTAACTTGACCAAGACAGAGGTATAGACTTCAGGACGAAATTCCTTGAGCTTTTCATGATTGGCGACAAAGACCTCATCCGCACCATAGGAGACAGCCTCTTCAGCGATCGCACCAACCTCATATCCGCTGACAACAGCTGTCACCCCACTTGAATAGCTCGTTTTTAATGAAACCGCCGCGCTTACAGCTTCCCAAGAAACAGGCAAGGCACGACCGCCAAAGTGATCGATATATACGAAGATTTTGTTGGCCATCAGATCACCTTCTCTTCCATGAGCCGATCCGCAAGCTTTTCTGCAATTACAACTGGCGTCTCGCCCTCAATGAATTCACATTTTGTTTCGATCTTCAGTGGAGCGAAGATCTCTGGCCACGTCATTGCAGGTGAAGGCACCGCTGTCAATCCCAGATCGACAGCGGTCCACAGGGGAATTTCAGCGCGAGAGGCTTTTCGAATGCCCATGAAGGAAGGGTATCGGGGTTCATTGATTCCCTTCACCACGCTGACAACGACAGGTAAGGAACCTTTAACGATCTGTCGTCCCTCATCGATCATTCTCTCAACCTCAATCGTACCACCCTCTGGTGAAAGGTTGTTCACCGCAGCAACAAGGCTGAGAGATGGCCACCCCAGTCGTCGAGCGACTTGAGCGCCAAGCACTCCACTATCACTATCCACAGCTGAGCGACCGAAGAAAATCAAATCCACTGCCTCAACCTTGGAAATTGCAGCTGCAAGAACTTTTGAAGCCACCAAGGTGTCTGCACCTGCAAAGGCGGGATCACTCACAAGGATCGCCTCGTCAACGCCCATTGCCAATGCAGTCTTTAACGCTTCTTTGGCATCTTCAGGACCTAAACTGATTGCGGTAATTTTTCCTCCATGTTCTTCCTTCGTTAGCAATGCTTGCTCAACAGCATATTCATCCCAAGGGTTGAGCACCAACGGCGCATCACCCCACGACACCTTTCCGTCTTGGACTGTGACGGTTGCAGCAGTATCCGGGGCTTGTTTGACACAGACAACAATGTTCAATCTAGCCTCCTTTCATTTTGGTTATCTCGTGCTTGATACGTTGGAACATTGGGTGGAAGATCTAATGCTTTTTTCTCCTTTATGAATTTATCTTGAATGAGAATCTAAGTATGAAGCTTCGGTGTCGAGAACTACCTCATGCGCCCGTTTGCCAATCATCGGGATCATAACCTGGCAGTTCACAACGCAGAGGGGAATCGTCTCGTAATCCAAGAGCATAACCTGCCTGAATCAGCGTCTGAATCTCACTGGACCCTTCATAAATGATCCCCCCTCTTGCATTTCGTAAAAACCTCTCCACATCATATTCATCGCTATAACCATAAGCACCATGGACCTGAATCGCCTCTGACGCAGCCGCAAATGAAGCATCCGTCGCAAACCACTTGGCCAATGATGTCTCCTTGGTATTTCGAAGACCTTGATTTTTCATCCATCCTGCCTGCAAATTTAACAGCCGCGCGGCTTCATACGACTGAGCCATCTTCGCAATTTTCTGCTGGATCAATTGAAACCTTGAGATAGGACGCCCAAAGGCATGCCGTTCATTGGCATAGCTGACACTAGCTTCAATACAAGCACGGATCAACCCTACAGCACCTGATCCGACTGTATAGCGCCCATTATCAAGACAAGACATAGCGATCTTGAAGCCCTCGCCTTCTTCACCTAACCGATTGCCCATAGGAAGACGTACATCCTGGCAGTTGATCCAGCCTGTTGACCCGGCTCGAACACCCAGTTTTCCATGGATGTCTCCCCGGGTAACACCCGCTAAACTCGTATCGAGAATAAAAGCCGTTATTCCTTCATGAGGGATTTCGCCCTTGGGCGCGGTTCGCGCGAACCATAGCACTGTGTGGGCTTTTGTTGCCAAAGAGATCCACATCTTCTCCCCATTGATGATATATTCATCCCTTTCAAGGCGGGCAGTGGATGAGATGTTGGCAGGATCTGATCCGACACCTGGTTCTGTCAGTCCATATGCCCCAATCTTTTCGCCTCTAGCCAAAGGAATGAGATGTTCATGCTTTTGTTCCTCTGTGCCCAACTGGAAGATCCCCAAACAACATAATCCCATGTGGACAGACATCACTACTCGAAGGGTTGAATCTATCGCTTCGAGCTCCTCGCAAACCAGTCCTAAAGTGATGTAGTCCATCCCTTGTCCACCGTAGCGAACAGGGATACAAACACCCAAAATGCCAAGCTCTGCCATTCTCGGTAATACAAAGGGCGCCATATCCTGTTTTCGATCCCACTCCTTGATCACGGGCGCCACTTCTTTTTGAGCAAAGTCCCTGACCATTCTTTGTACCATCTTATGCTCACTTGATAAATTAAAATCCATTGAGCCCTCCAGTGAGTTGTGCCTCGATTATAGCCTTGTGGTTACAGAGCGACAATTTTATTTACTCATAAATCCTATTGGATTTTTTTCCTTGCCGATGATAAGGATCCCATAAATCCCGTCCTATCATTGGTTTTTCTCCATTCCTTGCTGCCATGGACTTTTCTTGTTGGGTTAGAGGGAAGGGTAAACCGAGGTCGCTCCTCCATCCCTTGAAATCCACACCTTATCGTTTCCCCACTCGGCAGAGACGAAGAGGCAGGCTATAATCTTGGGATAGTTCTGGATGAACTGATCATGAATGAAAACCTTCGATTGCGATCCCTTCATGTGATCGGGATCCTTATGATCACTTTCCTTTTGAGACCTACTCCCATAAATCGAGTAGCGTTAAACAGCATCATGGCTGCCAAAACAGCCGCGTTGTCTGGAAGACCGGAAGCAGCTCTGGTGCATCTTGAGAAGGTATTGGAGTATTATCCCGCGGATGTTCACTTTCGCCTCTCAGCTGCCAAAATTGCCTTTATAACAGGAGAATATACCCTTGCATTACAGCATCTCAGCTCTATAGAAGGAGATTCTCAAGTTGAGATGGAGCTTTTATGCATTCGAGCTGAAGCGCTCCTTGGCCTACGGAATCAACAGAAAGCACTTGAGTTCTGGGAATTAGCGGATCGCCAATGTCCCTACTTCACACAAGATCTTCTACCTCTCATCGATGAGTTGATTGAGGCAGGAGACCTCGAAGAGGCTGAGACATTACTCAGACTTTTGAGCGAGGTTCAATTCCAAGAGGCAGATGTGCATTTCTTATTGGGAATGATCGTCTCCACTTATGCCCCTGAGAAGGCTCTTGTATCCCTACGTTCAGCAGATGACCTTTCTCAAAATGAGAACTTCTTCGCACAGCAGTTATATCGAGTAATTGAGGATGCTCGTGCCTTTGATCATCCGGCCTTTACCCTGGCTTCAGTAGGGCAAACTTTTGCCAGTATCGGAAATTGGAAATTTGCTTCTCGAGCTTTTCGCAATGCAGTTACAATCCAGCCCGATTATGCTGAAGCTTACGCTTACCTTGGACTATCCCTGGATCAGCTGGAAGAGAATGGTATCATCGAGCTGCTTAAAGCCGTAGAATTGGATCCAGATTCTGCCATCCCGCATTTATTCTTAGGGATGCATTGGTTGGATCAAATTAAAGTTGATATGGCATTAATTGAATTTGAGAGAGCCGCTTCATTGGACCCAAAGAATCCCGCAATCCTTGTGCAAATCGGTGCCGCGTATGAAGCCAAAGGAGAGATTCAAAATGCCATTCGGAGCTACAGAACCGCTGCAGAAATCGACTCTCAAGATCCCCAATTCTGGCTTCTCCTCTCCCAAAAAAGCCTTCAATATGAATTTGAGGTATCCGAAATTGCTTTGCCGGCAGCCCGAAATGCGCTGGCTCTTAACTCGCTCCACCCACCCTCACTGGACGCTTTAGGCTATAGTTATTATCTTTTAGGAGATATGAATTTTGCTGAGAAGTTCATCCAGCATGCTGTAGAATTGGATCCTTCATTGGCCGTAGCTCAATATCACCTGGGCCTTTTAAAATTCCATCAAAACGAAACTGAAGCTGCCATCGCTGCACTCAAACGAGCTCAAGAGCTTGATCCAGATGGAGGTGTCGGATTTTTGGCCCAACGATCTCTGGACACTTTACTACCTTAAGGAGAACTCATCCTCCATGATTAAATTTCTGTGGAAGGTGAACCTACAGGCAAAGGTACAATTGGCATCAACGGACATGATCTGGAGGAAGTCCTGGATATTCACACTTTTCCTTCTCATTGTGACACTAATAAGTTCGGGTTGTACACTCTTTAACCTTCCCGATGAGTCAGGTGTTTTACTCTTTCAGGACGATTTTTCATCTCCAAATAGTGGTTGGAACCGCTATCGTGGAGAGACTTATATCTCTGATTATGCTGATGGCGCCTACCGTATTGCAGTTTTTGAAAAGGATGTCGAAGCCTGGGCATTGCCAGGATTAAATTTCTCCGATGTGATTGTTGAAGTAGCTGGCACGAGTGTGAATGGTCCTGAGGATAATGTCTTTGGAGTCCTCTGTCGTTACCGCGATTCGGAAAATTTCTACTTCTTCGTAATATCCAGTGATGGTTACTCAGGGATCGGTCTCTTTTACGAAGGGAAACGTGAATTACTGACTGGGGAATCAATGCTTCCTTCTAATGCTATCCTCAAAGGATCAACCACGAATCTCATCAAAGCTCAATGCGTCGGGAATCAATTATCATTATACGTGAATGGCTCATTGGTTAACCAAGCAGGGTCTGATAAGCTAAAATCTGGTGATGTTGGCCTCATCGCGGGCAACTATGAAGATGGAAAAACAGAAGTTTTTTTCGACCATTTTTCAGTTAAGAATCCCTGACGCATCCTGCACCATTCCTATACAATGAGAGAAATCCCTCCCATTGAATGGATATCCAGGAATGGTTCTTTATAAAATTCTATGAACGTATTCCTGAACAGCGTTGGTTGTAGATTAAATCAAAGCGAGATTGAGCGTATCTCCAACCAATTCCGCATGCTTGGGCATGAGATCGTGGGAGAAGTTGAAGAAAGCGATCTAGTCATTATCAATACGTGCACGGTTACATCCGCCGCCGCATCGGATTCGCGCTCCTTAGCCCGGCAGGCTTATAGAAGGAATCCTTCGGCTAAGATTGTCCTCACGGGTTGTTGGAGTACCCTTGAAGAGAAGAAAGCTCTATGTTTACCGGGAGTTGTCAAAGTCATCCATAACAAGGAAAAAGATCGACTGGTATCTATAATTCTCGATCTCCCACATGAAAAATTTAATCTTGAACCCATCCTACGTCTTCCAATT
>MGNI01000139.1:0-275 GCA_001795115.1 Chloroflexi bacterium RBG_16_48_8
CAGATGAGTTCATCGGGGGAATAGAGGTTCTAATGGATTTGAACATCCTGCTGCGAGCCGCTTTCTGGAGTCTCGTGGCATGGGGAACAACCTGGTTGCAGTTGTGGATTTTACTGGAGATGTTCGGCATTCGAGGTTCTCTTATCGTTTCCCTCTTTGTATCAGGGATCATTGCTTTCGGCGCGGCCATTCCATCATCACCGGGAGCGATCGGGGTCTTTGAACTTTCAGCCGTTGCGGGTCTCCTTGTTTTCGGATACCCCCGCGAAGTGGCT
>MGNI01000139.1:346-3012 GCA_001795115.1 Chloroflexi bacterium RBG_16_48_8
ACGTGAGGGGCGAACGATCCTCGATTTAGCGACGAAAACGCAAAATTTTTTCAGAAGGGTTCAGAACAAACCAGTCTCATGAAAATCCTTGTTGCACTGACCTATTACCGCCCTTGGGTATCCGGACTTACTATTTATGTGGAGAGGCTCTCGAAGAGCCTCGCGGCTCGCGGACATCATGTGACGATCTTGACTTCACAATTTGAAAAAGGTCTCCTGAGAGAGGAAGTTTTAGATGGTGTTCACATCCTTCGTGTACCGGTTGCCTTTCGCGTGAGTAAGGGCGTTGTCATGCCGACCATTGGGCTTGAAGCTACACGACAGGTTCTGCATCATGATGTTATCAGCATCCATCTCCCTCAGCTGGATGCCTGGGGTATTGCATTGCGGGGTCGGTTATTAGGGAAGCCCACAGTTCTTACCTACCATTGTGACCTTCATCTGCCCAAGGGGCTGATCAATTTTGCTGCCAATCATGTTGTTAAGGTTGCTAATCGTGTTGCCGCTTGGCTTTCGGATCGAGTTGTGGCCTATACCGAGGATTTTGCGGTCAATTCTCCTTTCTTGTCCAGGTATTTACACAAGCTTGTTGTTGTTTCTCCGCCAGTTGAGGTAACGAAGCCAGAGGCTGAGGCGTTGGAAGCATTTACGGATATGCATGTCCGGGGACATACTCCCGTGATTGGCATCGCTGCTCGCCTGGCCACGGAAAAGGGGGTTGAATACCTCCTTGGAGCCATGGAGCAGATCCTAGTGGCCTACCCGCGAGCTATGGTGTTATTCGCCGGACAACATGAAGAGGTCCTAGGTGAAGCCGAATACCACAATCGGTTGCTACCTCTCTTTGAGAAATTCGCAGACCAATGGCGTTTCCTAGGGATTTTGGCACCGGACGAGATGGCCTCTTTCTATCAAGCTTGTGATGTGACCGTCTTACCGAGCGTGAACAGCACCGAAAGTTTTGGCCTGGTCCAGATCGAATCAATGATCTGTGGGACACCGGTTGTGGCATCGAACTTACCTGGTGTACGTCAACCGGTCATGATTACAGGGATGGGGAAAGTAGTTCCTCTGCGAGACTCGGATGCCATTGCAGAGGCTATTCTGGAGATCCTGCATCATCCGGAGTCCTTCTCAGGCGACACTGGGATGATTGAAGAGCAATTCTCACCCATGAAAACAGCAGAAAGGTATGAAGAGCTCTTCCAAAATCTGCTTAAATATAAGGGAAGATCATCGAAGTCATGAGTGAGGAAATCCTCTGGCGCAACCTGCGTGAATTGCCCTATTTTCGTGCCATCCTCCGCGCTGTGGAAAGTTGCCTGGTACAGCAGGTCGAACTTCCCGAGCCTGTCCTGGATCTGGGATGCGGTGATGGGCATTTTGCTTCTGTGACCTATAGCGATGTGTTGGATGTCGGTCTTGATCCCTCCATCAAGCCAATGAGAGAAGCCCAAGGACGTAATGCCTACAAGCTGCTAGTGCAGGCGGATGGAGCGATCTCCCCCTTTGCAGCCGGCACGTTTTCCAGCGCCCTGAGTAATTCAGTGCTGGAGCATATCCCTCAACTTGACGATGTTCTGCACGAATTATCAAGAGTATTACGACCTGGCGCCCCTTTTGTTTTCACAGTCCCCAATCCGGGTTATGAGACGATGCTCAGTATTCCCATGATCTCCGAGAAAATCGGATTGCGTTCATTGGCGGAGGTTTATCGGGGATGGTTTAACCGCATGTCCAGAACAGTAAATCTCTTTTATGAAGCGGAATGGGAACGACGGTTAGACGGCGTGGGATTTGACGTATTGGAAACGAGGCGATATTTCTCGCCATCCGCACTGAAGGCGTTGGAGTGGGGACATTATTTTGGTGCCCCGTGCCTTCTTGTTCGCTGGTTCACGGGTCGTTGGATCCTGGTACCTGCCAAGTGGAATCTTCGACTGACAGAACGATTAGTGCGCCGTTATGTTGAGGAAGCGCCAAGCGATGATGGGACGTATAATTTCTACCTGGCGCGGAAAAGATAAGAGCCCATCATGACAAATTCGCGAGGGTAAGCCTCATAAGGGAGTTTAGGTGTACGCGGATGTGTCCTTTGTAGGAGTCCGGGGATGACACAGGAAGACAAACCGGCAGTCTCAGCAAGCGAACCCACCGTTTTAGATTGGGTAAAATCTCTCTTAAGATTTAAACCCATCCCAATACCAGAACCGGAAGAAATTCCGGAACCCATGGAGGTCGCATCTCCGCTTGTCGAGGTTGAGGCTCTTTTCGAAGAACCCCAGCTGGAATTTGAGGCTCCAGCGCAACCCATCGGTCTGCAATTTTCCGCAAAACATTTGCGCTTGCCAGTTGCTTTATTTTTAGGATTTTTTGCCCAATTTTGCCTCGAATTAAAACCGGAGAACATCACATTTGTCGTGGCGATTTATCTCTTGGCGGGGATAATTGTAGGATGGGGGGCATGGGCAGGGGATTTCGGTTTAACCTTACCTTCAACCATTGAAAAGGAAACATCTGAGGAAGGGGTAAAAGTTTCCTATCTAGGAGCGGGTGCTGTCTTTTCACTCTTCACCTTTTTCACATCAAGAAATAATCGATTTACCGTACTCAACCTCCTTTTCTGGATTGGCTCGTTGACTTCCTTCCTCATCGCCTTCTGGGAG
>MGNI01000139.1:3035-3734 GCA_001795115.1 Chloroflexi bacterium RBG_16_48_8
TTTAAACTGGGTAAAATCCAAATGGCAAGCTCGGAGATTGGATCTGCAAATCCGACCCTGGCACATACTCGTAACTGCCTCGATCCTTGTCATTGTCTTCTTCAGATTAACACAGATCGAACGTGTTCCCTATGAGATGACGAGCGATCAAGCTGAAAAACTCTGGGATGTGATGGATGTTTTGGATGGCCGGTATTCCATTTTCTTCCCACGCAATACAGGCAGGGAGCCACTACAGTTTTATATGGCTGCTGGGATCGTAAAGCTTCTCAATACGGGCATCTCCTTCGAAACACTCAAGATAACGTCGATTCTCGCGGGGCTGTTAACCCTACCTTATTTGTATTTGTTCGCTAAAGAATTTGGGGGGCAGTATGTGGGATGGGTGGCAGTGCTCCTGGCAGGAGTGGGCTACTGGCCTAATGTGATCAGCAGATTAGGTCTTCGCTTCCCACTCTATCCACTCTTTGTGGCACCCGCCCTGTATTATCTATTGCGAGGAATCCGCCTTCAACAGAGGAATGATTTTATCTTAAGTGGATTTGCTGTAGGGATCGGGCTGCAAGGATATAGTTCTGCTCGCGTCCTTCCATTAACTGTAGTGATTGGTGTCCTCATCTACTTTATGTACCAGAGTTCTAAGGTAAAACGAAAGAAGGTGTTAACCTGGCTAATCCTATCGGGTGTGATAGCTCTGGC
>MGNI01000139.1:3741-4004 GCA_001795115.1 Chloroflexi bacterium RBG_16_48_8
ATAAGGAACTATTGGCTGTGTATTTAGATCGAATGATAAGCCGAATAGGTCCTACTGAGCAGCCATTGCCTGATTCACCCTTGAAGTTACTCATCGGGAACCTTTGGAGGGGTCTGCGGATGTTCGCCTGGGATGATGGTGAGATTTGGGTCGTATCCATTCCCTATAGACCTGCATTGGATTGGGTGACAGGCGCATTCTTCCATTTGGGAGTGGTTATTGTCTTCGTTCGATTCCTGCGGAGGCGCAGTTGGCAGGATCTG
>MGNI01000139.1:4015-5455 GCA_001795115.1 Chloroflexi bacterium RBG_16_48_8
TCCCTATCCTCTTGCTTCCATCCATTTTGGCTTTGGCATTTCCTGGTGAAAATCCAGCTCCGAACAGGGCCTCAGGGGCAATCGTCCCTGTATTCACGATTGCGGCTATTCCATTGGTGCTCTTGCCGAAGTGGGCTAAGGATGCTTTTAAGAGCCAGATTGCTCAAGGGGTCGCTATAGCTTTGTCTGTTGCGCTGTTTTTCCTTGCAGCTTCATTGAACTACAACCTGGTATTTAATAAGTTTGTGGATCAGCATCGTCAAAGCACCTGGAATACAACCGAAATAGGAGCCGTCGTTCGAGGTTTTGCCGAGACAATTGGATCCTATGAGACAGCCCATGTTATTCCATACCCTCACTGGGTGGATACGCGCTTGGTCGGTATCAACGCCGGTGATCCTGCTAAAGATTACGGCGTGTGGCCTCAGGATTTGGATAAAATTCCCCCGGAACCGGATCGTCCTCAGCTGTTCATCTTTAAGCCAGAAGATACCATCGCCCTTGAGCAGCTGAAGGAGCTCTATCCCCAGGGCGTTCTAAGGCAGGGTTATTCTGATGTCGAAGGTCGGGATTTTATGCTTTACTATGTCTTTCCTGACGAAAGTATTGAGTTAGACATGATCTTGCCAGGACAATAACGGTACATCTTGTGAAGGGTTAAACTCGATCATGATGATTGGTGAAGAAAGGACCATTCTAAAAAGAATTCAAGAAGCAATCCCCTTCTTGATCTTGGTGATCATCCTGGGCGTTGGAGCCTATCTCAGGTTTGTCGGTTTGAATTGGGATGAAAATTCCCATCCCCATCCAGATGAACGCTTCCTGACCATGGTGGAGTCTGCCCTCCGCATCCCGAAAAGCGTGGGCGAATATTTCAACACCCAGGAATCTCCTCTCAACCCTCACAACGTTGGCTACACCTTCTTCGTCTATGGCACCTTTCCCATTTTCATCGTGCGATTTATCGCCGAATGGGTCGAGATGACCGGGTATGACCAGGTCCAACTTGTGGGGCGTGCAGCTGCAGCGAGTTTCGACTTGATCTCCATCATCCTTGTCTACTTGATTGGCTCCCGGTTGTATCAAAAGCGAGTGGGGCTGCTTGCGGCTGCCTTTGCCGCGTTTTCCGTTCTGCTCATCCAACACTCCCATTTCTTTGTCGTCGATAGCTTCGCCAATACCTTTATCTTGATGGGGATCTACTTCGCAGTCCGTGTTCTTGATCATGGATGCTATCTGGACTGTGCCTTATTTGGGGTTGCATTGGGGATGTCTGTCGCCTCGAAGATCAGCGCAGCACCTTTGGCCGTTATTGTAGTAGTGGCAGCTTTTGCTCGTCTCAGCAGGTTACTAAAGAGTGATGATGGGAAGCCTGATGTTAAACAGCATATCATCGATGTCATTCTTGATTTCTTCTTCAGATTATGGTTTCTCATTGCT
>MGNI01000139.1:5471-5715 GCA_001795115.1 Chloroflexi bacterium RBG_16_48_8
AGAAGATTGAGGATAAAGAAGCTCGTCTTGAAATTCTCCGAGTCGTTATAGGGCTTGTTTTAGCGGCCGAACTATCTCTCATTACGTTCCGTGTTTTACAGCCCTACGCTTTCCAGGGGCCTTCCATCTTTGGGGTTGGCTTGAATGATCGATGGTTGGCGAATATAGCCGAAATCCGCCACCAGCAAGCCGGGGATGCCGACTTCCCCCCTGCGCTGCAGTGGGCGATGCGAACGCCGGTCTT
>MGNI01000139.1:5750-7999 GCA_001795115.1 Chloroflexi bacterium RBG_16_48_8
GTGTCCCGCTGGGGGTGCTCTCATGGGCTGCATTCATTTGGGCTTTGGTCAGGATTCTCCGGAAGAAGGAGACGGAGCATGCCATCCTCGTGCTATGGATAGGGGTCATCTTCCTCTGGCAGTCGACTCAATTCACACCAGCCATGCGTTATCAGCTTCCGGTTTACCCCACCTTAAGCATCCTGGCTGCATGGGGGTTGTGGAAGGCCTGGGACCTTGTGTCCAAGTCCACGCAGAAACGACGAAGAGATGCAGGGAAGGTCCTGGTCGGAGCAGTGAGTATTTGTGTCCTCGTCAGTACTGCACTCTGGGCTTTCGCTTTTGTGAATATCTACAAGGAGCCTATGACCCAGGTTGCGGCTTCGCGCTGGATCTATCAGCACATCCCGGGTGCGGTCAATTTTGTTTTGGATTCAGCGGAGGGGGAAATCTATGAGCCAGGGACGGTTCCCACCTTTGCAGCATTAATCTCGAAATCATCCTCATTGTTGGAGCTGAGTTATCAACCTGAATCTGCTGGTTACCTGAAAAGTATCCTTCTAAATGGTATTGATATGTTAGGAACATTCGACTCCAATATTTTGTTACAGGTTAGCATCCTGGATATTGAAAATGCCTATAATCCCATCGGTATCGCTGATTTTGAGGGGATCCCAACCTCGAACCAGATCGAAATTACGTTCGGATCTGATCTGGAACTATTTCTGTTTCCCCAAGCAAATTACCTTGTTCGGCTGGAGCTCATTAACGGAGGGAAAATCGGTCTTCATGAAAATCTCCAATTGAAGATTGACCGGGATGGAAACGAGGTCTTCGATTCCCTGCCTCTCCCTCAAAAACATACCCTTTTGGAGGGGATCACTTCGACCCTAAACATCAATAGTAAAATTGACGGTCAGGCCCATGCCATTTTCATCCCTTATGCTTCCATCCTTGGATCCGAGGGATCAGACCTGGTTCTTGAGGTAGAAGTCTATGATACAGCACTTCTGGATCATCCCTTGGCATCCTCAACCTACCGGCGAGTAACTACAGCCAAAGGTGAGGTTGGCATTAAGATCCCTCTTGAAGAGCCGATTCAGTTGGAACAGGGCAAGACCTATCAACTTCGATTGAATCTGGTGGAAGGCGAAGCCATCAGCTTGAGAGGTTCCGTCATCATCCATGAAACCACATGGGATATGCCTCTTCCCATGCGCATGGATGGGCGGGATGGATTTGGGGGTTTGTACCAAGGCGTGAACCAGGAGATGTACTGGGCTGATGATCAAGACGATGATGTCGATAACGTCTCCGATAAACTGGAGCGAATCGTCGATACCCTCAATGAAGGCGACTATCTCGTTATCTCTACCAATCGGCAGTATGGCACAATCGCACGAGTACCAACCCGATATCCTCTCTCAACTGCCTATTATCGAGCATTGTTTGGTTGTAAAGCGCCCCAATCAGTTTCTGCCTGCGCAACCATTGCGCAGGTAGGGCAGATCCAGGGGCAGCTCGGCTTCGAACTCGAGGCTGTATTTCAGAGCAATCCCAAATTAGGAAATATGGAGATCAACGATCAGGCTGCAGAAGAAGCCTTCACAGTCTATGACCATCCCAAAGTCATGATTTTCAAAAAGAGCTCTGAGTATTCCGAATCGGTTGTATACGATTTATTATCGCAAGTCGATGTAAGCCATGTGGACAATTCGCCCCCGGGTGAGCTAGGTTCCATTCCTTCCAACATCATGCTTCCCAGTGATCGACTTGAGATTCAGCAATCAGGGGGAACTTGGTCGGAATATTTCAACCGAGATAGTTTGATCAATCGCTCTTCCATTTTAACAGTGCTTCTTTGGTGGATGACGATAGGGATGCTTGGTCTCATTGCCTTTCCTATAACAAGAGTTGCTTTCAAGGGCTTGTACGATGGAGGGTACGCTCTGGCTCGAATTGTGGGGCTTCTATTCCTGGCCTGGCTGACGTGGTTATTGGCCAGTGTCGAGTTTCCTTTTGGAAGAACGCTTATCCTGGGAGTGTTGTTTATCTTAATTCTTTTATCGCTTGCAATCGCCTGGCGCGATCGTGAGGCTTTAAAGACTTTCTTCAAGGAGAAAAAGAAGGAGATTCTTTGGGTAGAAGTCTTAGCATTGGCGCTATTTTTGCTGGATCTTGGCATCCGATTAGGGAACCCTGATCTCTGGCATCCCTTCAAGGGCGGCGAAAAGCCGATGAATTTCTCCTACCTGAATGCCGTTTTGAAG
>MGNI01000139.1:8102-8378 GCA_001795115.1 Chloroflexi bacterium RBG_16_48_8
TTCGACTGCCTATAACCTAGTGCTGCCCACGCTGTTTGCATTGCTCGGACTGAGCGCTTTTACCGTTGGATACAATCTGGTTTACCGGCTGCGTCAGGGAAAGGGGAAATTTGAAGGATTGGATCCGCCTAGTGTGGGTGTGATCGCTGCGGTAGCTCTTGTGATTCTGGGCAACCTTGGATCAGCGCGCCTCATTTATGAGGGATTCAGGGATTTGGGTGGTTGGCCGGGCGAGGACCAGGCTGCTTTTGCCAGTGGGATTACATACATTGTGCG
>MGNI01000139.1:8585-9527 GCA_001795115.1 Chloroflexi bacterium RBG_16_48_8
TGCACGAGAGAAGGGACATCTTGGAATTGTAGATACGGCTGTCGTCTTATTCATAGGAGGGATGATTCTGGGGGCACTACGACCAACCAACACCTGGGATTTCCCGACTTACTGGGCACTCGCGGGGATCGCAGTCATCGCGGCAGCATGGTTGAGGCGGGATGACACCCGTGAAAAGCGTTCGTTAGCGAACCTCTATGCATTGGGTGAGATAGTATTGGTCGCCCTCATCCTCTTTGGATTGGCGCAATTCCTATATCAACCCTATCACCAATGGTACAGGCTGGGTTATGACAAGCCTGCTTTATGGAAGGGTTCCCAAACCCAACTCAATGATTATCTTGTGGTTCATGGTTTCTTCCTCTTTCTGATCCTTTCCTGGATGCTGTGGGAGGTCAGACAGTGGATGGCCAGGACTCCTCTCGTAGCTTTGAACCGATTGTGTAAACCCTTGATCATAATCATCTTGTCTATCCTTTTCAGCCTTGCTGGCGTTGTGCTTCTTACCTATTCGGGAATGCAAATCGCAACGCTATCCTTTTTTGTTTTGTCGATGGCAGGGGTATTATTCCTCTGGGCGGGTCTTCCCGTAGAGAAACGTGCGGTTTTATTCATGATCGGTACAGGCACAGCTTTGACCATTCTTGTTGAACTGGTCGTCCTTGAAGGTGACATCAGCCGGATGAACACCGTCTTTAAATTCTATCTGCAGGTGTGGACCCTCTTCAGTCTCTCTGCTGTCGCTGGGTTTGCATGGATTTTAGGGGATTTTTCACAATGGACGAGAAATTGGCGGATGGGTTGGATCATGGTAGTCATCGGGCTTACATTGATGGCATCCTTGTATCCCCTCACAGCTTCTCCCGCAAAAATAACCGATCGTATAGCGGAGGAGGCTCCCCACAGCTTAGACGGAATGACCTATATGCCCTACTCGACCTA
>MGNI01000140.1:0-782 GCA_001795115.1 Chloroflexi bacterium RBG_16_48_8
AATCATACAACGCCAGCAGCCGGGTTTTCTTGCGTATCAGGGTGTATTCCACAGATACATTTTTCGCATCAATTGCATTCGCCAAGTTGCCACTCCCGATTGCCTACTGAAGAGTAAATAGTCATTGAGGGTTTCAAGTAATCTATTGCGAGAGACCCACGCTTGACAAATATTTCAGTTTTTATATCCTGTGGAGATCCCCGCATTCGAACTTGCTGGTTTTATACCTAGAAGGTGAACTCCGAACCTACTTTATTCTCAAGTGCTCTGCGGTATATAAGCGCTGCTGTTGATACATCTTGGATTGCTAGCCCGACTGATTTGAAAAGAGTAATCTCCTCATCACTTTCACGCCCAGGCTTCTTCCCGGCCACAATATCACCAAGATCTGCCCAAAAATGTTCCTCGGTGATGGCGCCTTCCTTGAGTGGTATGAGGAAATCTCCTGCCTCTGCCAGACAGGCAGCTTTGAAGTCCGGGACAACTTTAGACCGCACGATCGTTTCGGTGTCCAACTCACGCACATTTGGAGAGTGAGAACCGATACCGTTGATGTGCTGCCCAGGCTCAAGCCACTTACCTTCAAATACTGGTGCTGAAGCGCTGGATGCAGTGATGATCACATCCATGTTCTCGACACAATGTCGTGGCTCGGAAACAGGCTTTACCTCAACACCAAGTCGCTCAGTCATTTCAATACTAAATTCATAAGCCTTCTTGTTATCCACATCATAAACTTTTGCTGATTCAATAGGGCGGACTGTGCAGACGGACCATAATTG
>MGNI01000140.1:828-5496 GCA_001795115.1 Chloroflexi bacterium RBG_16_48_8
TCCTTCCGAGCCAGGTGCCTAGCAGCCACCCCCCCTGAGGCTCCGGTCCGCATTGCTGTTAAGTACCCAGCATCCATTACCGCCAATGGTGCCCCTGTAGCCGGATCGCTTAGGAGAAGGACGCCGATAGTTGTGGGCAATTTGTACTTGGTTGGATTGTGCGGGTAAATGGTCACTACCTTCAACCCTAATGCGCCAACATCTCCCGCAATATGGGCTGGCATTCCTAAGTGGAGGCCTTCATATGCTGCGAGGCGTATAGCGGTTCTCTGAGGCATTGTGACTTTGTCTAACGCAAAATCACGAAAAGCCGCTTCAACTGCGTCTACCGTATCTTCCATTGAAAGAAGCGACTCAACATTCTCACGATTGAGCAGCAGGGTCATTTCCATTCATCCTTTTTGACAACATCACTCAGATCTCGAATAATATGGGTCCAATGTTGAGGACTTTATTAAATCAGCTCGATATTTCTTAGATATTACTCAGTATCAAAACCTCTGATTTTCACCTCTTAATGAAAGCCAATCAGAATGTATAGGGAGTCTGTTTGATAGCCCGACGATATGAGCCTGGAGTGCGATGTCTAAAAACGCCTTGGCAGTAGAGTTACCTGGCAGCTTTTTTATAAATGTGGTTAGAATAGCCTTAGAAAAACGATGCGGCAGCCAAAGTATGAATTATGAGATTAATTGCGATAATTGTAGGCGTTTTCTCCCCCCTTGTGATTTGAAATCCAGTATCCTTTCTAAATTAGAGTTTCTTATCGATTAATCTTCTTCATTCACCTCCCTTAAATAGTTGTAAACTGTTGCTCGGCTTAGACCTACAAGATCTGCGACTATTGGTACGGCCTTTTTCACCTGAAATACGCCTCTATTGTGAAGACGGCTTATTAATTCAATCTTGTTTTCACGTGTCATATCCGGAACGGACTCACCCATTTCAAAAAGAGTATCTGTCAAAATTGACTGAATTGTATCCATAATATCATCCGAAAATAGCTCGCTAACTTCATTGTCCTCTTCTGTCTTGACTAAAGTATTTAATTGCTTACTAAATGACAAAAACTGGCTGATATCAAAATTGACACAAAAGGCACCAAAAACCTCATCATTCTCATCCCGAAGAAATATCGTGCTGGATTTCATGAGTCGGCCACCCGGAAGGCTGGTTATATAGTTATATAAATCCTCGTCAGCGCCTCCCTTCCTTGCCCTTGAAAGCAACAGGTCAGTAGGGGCACCTCCAATAGATCTTCCGGTGAGATTTCCTTCTATTACTACAATCGAATGCTCCAGGTCGGAAAAATCATGTACAACAACCTCACAAAAAGGATTAAGTAATTTAGATAGCGCTATTGCTTGTTGTTTTAAGATCTTAAAAAGAGCTTCTGTATTTATCATTTGATATTTTGTTTAACCGTTAGACGAAATGTATAAGTAATATACAATATATTAGACATTATGTCAACATGATATACATTGTGTCTACATGTAAATAAGCCCTTTTTCTTTGTGTGATGTTCAAACATCACAGTTGGACGCTGACGTTAACAGTATGCTGCCCTGTCAATAGCCGCCTCATTTTTAACACCCATAGTCGGGTTGTGTTTGCCAGGCATCGCCGGTCGTTGCATCATCCTTCATGGCCCTGATCCCAAGAAGATCTTTCCTCCATCCTCCTGGCAGGAATTGGAAACCAGCCTCCTCGGCGAGTTGCGTTTTATTGAAGATCACCTCAACGAATTCCCAGACTACTGCATCCTCAATCTGTGCCGATTAATTTATTCCGTTCATAGGCGGGATGTTGTTGTCTCAAAGTTCACATGCGCATTATGGGCTCAGGACACCTTTCCGGAGTGGAAGCCTCTCATTCAGGCTGCCGGGAAATCCTACAATGCAAAAGCCTCATCACTTGAGAAGGAAATGCTCAAAACAAAGGTTAACGACTTTTTGAACTTCTCTCGAGTGCGAATCCTCCATAAAATTACGACACAAAATGAGGAAGTGAATTAGGATTCTGGGATTTTCAGGTCAACCGCCTGTTTTTCCAGAATGGCTTCAGCCTTCTGGAAGGTCAAGAGATAAAGGAATATGAGATCCTGCGATCCCCAGGGCAAAATCAGTCAAAAAATAGACACCATTCCTTTTATGTGGGAAGATAGGAGATAACGCTACGAACCTATGGTTTATATCCGCCAAATTTGAACCGTTATCAAGTAGGCCATTGTTAACCAAATCCACTTAATGCTGTTGGTAAATTCATTCTATTTATACTCATCAACCATAAAGAGGAATCTACAAAAACAAAACCAACCCGCCATAACTCTAAATGTCTTATCGTCCACCCAGGAAATGAAAATGGGAATTCAGCAAGAAACCCACCCATCAAACCCAAACCAAGTCCCTTTAATCAAAGTGCAGAATTTAACCAAGAAGTTCGCGGATATCACTGCAGTCGATAAGATATCTTTCGACGTTAGGCATGGGGAGCTATTCGGCTTTCTCGGTCCTAACGGCGCAGGTAAAACCACTACGATCAACATGCTTATCGGCCTTGCCAGACCGGACTCAGGGATGATTCGGGTTAGCAACCTGGAGCTTACAAAAAACCCCAAGTTTGCTCAACATCTCATCGGCGTCGTTCCCGATGAGAGCAACCTCTATCCCGAATTATCTGGTTTCGATAACCTCTCTTTTTGTGGAGCACTCTACGGTCTTAGTAAGAGCGAACGTGAGGCCCGAGCACGAGAACTGCTGGAAACATTCAGCTTGAAGGATGCCGCTCACCGTAAGTTTGCGGGTTATTCGAGGGGCATGAAACGTAAGCTCACCATCGCCGCAGGCATGATCCACCGTCCGCAAATCCTCTTCCTCGATGAGCCGACCTCGGGGATTGATGTGGCCAGCGCCCGCCAAATCAGACAGCTTATTGCAGATCTTCACCATAACGGGACAACCATCTTTCTGACGACCCACTACATCGAGGAAGCCGAGAGGCTATGCGATCGGATCGCCTTTATTGTGAAGGGGCAGATTGTTAGGATCGACACCGTCAAAGACCTTTTAGTACCGGTGCAGGAAAAACATCGGATGATCATTTCGATCGTGCATTCAGGTGAGGCCCTCAGCATTGATCTTGCCTCCCTCTTTCCTGATTTCAAATTCCAGTCTCTTTCCTCCGAAGAAATTCGCATCGAATCTGTCAACCCAATCCGCGTGGGGCCTTTGATAAAGGTTTTAGAGGATCATCAGATTGAGGTGAAAGAGGCACGGCTGCAACGCCCATCGTTGGAGGATGTATTCGTCCAGATCACCGGCATCGAGGCAGATGCGATGAGAAAGGAAAAGGAAAGGGGCACAGGAAACGCATGAAAGCTTGGATTGCATTCTGGAATATCCTGCTCAAGGACATGCGGGCTTACTATCTGAAACCGCCCAACATAAGCTGGGGACTGATCTTCCCGATCGCCTGGACAGGGATGTTTTTCATCAAGTCAGGCAGCGGTATTGAAAGTATCCTATCATTACTCCCAGGCGTAATTTCCATTTCCATCCTTTTTGGGACCACCTCCATGCTGGCAGTCACCGTCACATTCGAGAAGAAGAACCGCTCCTTCGAACGATTGTTACTGGCTCCAATCCCATTGGAAGTCCTCATGTTGGCTAAAACAGCTGGCGCAATCTTGTTCGGTGTCGTCAATGCTTTCGTGCCAGTCATTCTAGCCCTCTTCCTGACCGATCTTTCTCAGGTTAACTGGATGGCTGTCTTTCCTGCTGTTGTGATGATCGCCATCGCTTCAGCATTCTTAGGACTTTTCATCGCGGTCTCGGTTAGTGAGGTTTTTGAGGCGCAGACCTTCTCCAATTTTTTCCGTTTCCCCATGATATTCCTTTGCGGCCTATTCTTCCCGATCAAGTCTCTACCGATATTCTTGCGTCCCTTATCCTACGTATTCCCACTGACCTACGGTGTTGACATCCTTCATGGCGCCATAAATAACCAGAACAGTATGCCAATAAGCTTGGACTTCTTGATCATTACAACTTTCTGTGCAGGTTTGTTTACCATAAGTTTGAGAAATATTCACAGGAAATGGATTACCTGATTCCCAAAATGACCACACTCCACATTTGACTGCCATTCTCCGGTGCTCCATGGTCGCAGATGATGATAATGGTCTACCCGATGCAGGCTGATCAGTTTTAGAATACCTGTGAGCAAAACAAGGGTTGTGCTATGCCCGAGTTTAGATGCCCAGCGTATAGCTCGCTGAAATCATAAAACTGGATAGCTTACAGTCTATCGGCGATCGGTTGTAAGGTTACATCTCTTCAAGAGGAAGCACGGAGAAGAAGCCCATGTCGAAGAAGACCCTATCTGGCTATGACCTTGGATTGACTGCACACTGGATGGCAGCGGTGCGCGCCAAGGAAAATGAAAGGGAGGATCCTCTCATCGTCGATCCGGCAACCTTCGCCTGTGTGCCTTGGCTGGAGCCATCGTGTGGAGAAGTGCAATTTTCTCTTACTATCTCTACTACACCTTCCTATTGGCTTTCATTGGCCTGCCCCACATGGGCCACTTGCTCCTGTCCATCAGGGAGGTTCCGACCTTCTGGCAAGAATGGTCCATCGCATTCCAGAGGATCATCCTTGCGCAGTT
>MGNI01000140.1:5539-6709 GCA_001795115.1 Chloroflexi bacterium RBG_16_48_8
TCTGCTGACAGGATATGCCTATACAAAATGGCAGAAGAGGAAATTGAAGGCATCTTTTTGGCATTAATATGGTATTGTACTGTCAAAATGCTGTCGATTGATCAGGGACCGATCAAGTCATATCAAACCATTCGAACATGCTCAATCCACACACTCCTCATTCTTCATTAACGCCTCGTCATCCCAGGTTCATCCTACAGATCTCACGTTGCCACATAAGATTACCTTACAACGAATGTTTCATCAAAGGATATTCCCGCCGTGATCTTTCAGGATAACACCTCAAAAGATGCTCTTATAACGCAAAGGGTTTATATTAGGAAGAGCATATTTCAGGAAAGGGAGAGAACCGCATGAGAAGTTCAGATAAGTTCCTTATCGCCATCGTTGCGGGGGTGATTCTCTTAATCGGAATTGCCTTCACGGTCGTGCTTTTACAACCTGAGCCAACTTACCAATCCGAGGATACACCTGAAGGGGTTGCCCATAACTATCTTCTTGCTCTCCAAAAAGAGGACTACGATCGTGCCTATACGTACCTCTCAGAGACTCTCCCCGGATATCCCAAGGACCTTTCAGAATTCACTCAATCCATCGAGAGGTACTCCTGGAATTTCCAAACGAGAGCAGATACGACATTGACCATTGATTCGGTTGAGCTCAATGGCTCGCATGCCACAGTTACAGTACGTGAAAATCGATTCCATGAACGAGGTTTATTCGAAAGCAGCCAAGGTATCAGCATTTTCGGGATGCATCTATTGCTTGATCAGGGCAAATGGGTGATTACTGACTCGGATGATTACTTCGTTTGGTGTTGGGGCAGTGAAACCGGCTGCCAATATTAAAGGAGGAAACCATGTTCACACCCAGACGTTTCTATATCTATGCTGTATCTGCTATCAGCCTGAACGCTGTTGCTTGGGCGATCATTTCACTATTGCGGAACCTATTGATATCAAAATTCCAGCCTAGCACCACCGGTATGGCCTTCCAAATTTCTGTCCTCTTAATAGGTGTACCAATTTTTCTGGTGCATTGGATGTGGGGGCAACGACTCTCAAAGAAAGATGAGGAGGAAAGAGAATCTGTAATCCGAAGATTTTACCTCTATGGTATGCAGGCCGGATTCCTGATTCCCATGATCGATAGCTCCTTTGCAGTGCTAGG
>MGNI01000140.1:6724-9088 GCA_001795115.1 Chloroflexi bacterium RBG_16_48_8
ACCAGCGGGAGACACTCCTCGGTCGATCTATCCCCGCCTCTCGTCCGGTGAAACCATCCTTTACTATTTTCTCGCGATCCTCGTACTGGGTGTTTTATGGTACTACCATCATCGAATTCACCAGGAAGATTCAGAAGTTGTAGCGGAAGTCGGCCCAGCAGCTGTTGTCCGGCGGCTTTATGTCTTGAGCTTTAGTGGGGCCGGCCTCACCATGACAACTATCGCCATCATCAGCTTGGTCCGCTGGCTCCTGTTCCAAGTAGGGGGAAAAATTGAGATGGACATTTTCACAGGAGCAGGGCCTGTATATGAAGTGGCGCGGCTGGTTGTAGGACTAACTGTGTGGTTGATTTTCTGGATTTGGGCCGAAAAACTATTCAAAGGACCTGATGAGGAAGAGCAAGAATCTGCATTGCGAAAATTCTATCTCTATCTCACGATCTTCCTGTCCGTCCTGGCGACTGTCACAAGCATCACCTACATCCTGGAAGGATTATTCCGGCGCGTGCTTGATGTTCCCTCCTCTGGCTACTCGGAAAGTGATATTCGCATCCCAATATCTATTGTTATCGGTGTAGGGGTGGTTTGGGCATATCATGCATTTGTCCTTCGAGAGGATGCAAAAATAGCCGAGGATATTCCCCGTCAGGAGGGAATCCAGCGGCTGTATCTCTATCTCATCGCGGGAATCGGTTTGGCTGCCTTCCTGACCGGCATCAGTGGCGATCTCAGTGTCCTGATCCGTTCTCTGGAAGCAGGTTCCTTTGGGTTGGGGTTAAAAAGTCAATTGACCTGGTTCATGGCGGTGACCTTGGCTGGACTTCCACTATGGCTGCTGCCGTGGCGACAGGTCCAGAATCTAGCCCTCCTCTCCGGATCTGAAGGTGATCGTGGGCGGCGTTCGGTGGTGAGAAAAATTTACCTCTACTTCTTCTTATTTATCGCCACAATGACGGTTTTATCCAGTGTTATCTTCATTGTTTTCATGTTCCTCAGCATGATCCTTGGAGACCCTGGTCCAACCCTGAGTGAACTTGGACAACCATTGGCCTACAGCCTTATCGCAATAGGGATATGGTTTTACCACGGGTATTTGCTACGAGGGGATCAAAGGTTATTGCAAGCAGATCAAGCGGCTCAGTACAAAGACACTCAACTTTCGGTTGTGGAATTGGGCGATCGAGACCTGATGCAGGCCTTCACTGAAAGATTGAAGAAAGAGATTCCGGGGATTTCGATCTCAACCATTCCTGTCGCTGAAGCACATGAGGATGTCGATGTTGAACATATGGAGCCAGAATTATTGGAAAAACTTCGCAAAGCGACGATCATCGTTGGACCATGGATGATGGCTGTATCTGGTTGGGGAGGGGGTCTTGTTGCACATGATCTCGCGCAAGCGATACTAAAGAGTTCGGCTCGGAAAATCCTGGTCCCTTCTCGTGCAGAGGGATGGGAATGGGCAGGTGTGGAACACTTGAGAAAAGATATACTGGTGCGTCATGCCATACGTGCCGTCAGACAAGTGCTGGAAGGAGAGAATGTTAAACTTATAAAACCTCTGGGGGTTGGGGCAATTATCGCTATTATCATCCTCCTTTTTCTATTGTCCATCCCTGTGGTCTATCTTATCGTTTTCTAGGATGGATAACGCTCTTAACATCGAGTGGATCTCTTAAAACGACACAGTATTTGCAGGAGCCATCTTCAAAGGCTCCTGCATCACCATCGGGGAAAAGAGTTCTAGAATTCTGTTGTTAGGCCGCTCCGCTCAATGCGACAGAGAGGGTCTGCCGCACTCCCATCAGAGCATCGTGCGCGGCGCAGGTTACCGTCGGTTTCACAATCATTTCGTCGCGGGTCCGTTCAGGGATCTGTTGCGGTTGGAGCTGGGATAGGTTCAGGAGCAGGCAGCTCGCGCAGCCCCGGTACAGGTGAGAGCACGAGACAGGCAACGCTCAGGAGTGGGCCGACCACGGCGACCAGCAGAGTCGCCCGCAACCCGATAGTCTCTCCCAGTATGCCGCCAAGCAAGAAACCTAGAGGTGCGATACCCCATGTCACAAATCGCAAACTCGCCGTCACACGCCCCTGAAACTGATTGGGCGTAATCTCCTGACGCAGACTCACCGTGTTGACGACATACACGACTACGGCGAATCCCCACAGCGCTTCTGCGAGGACGATGAGCGGCACGGCGATCCAGAACTGTCGACCCGAGAGCGGAATCGCCAGTACTGCGAAGGTGACGAGAATCTGCGCTCCAACGATGACCTTCCCCAGGCCTAGCCATCTCACCAAACGTTCTGCAAAGAGCGAGCCGAGCAAGCCGCCGATGCTTCCTACTGCATAAATGCTGCCGAG
>MGNI01000140.1:9215-9385 GCA_001795115.1 Chloroflexi bacterium RBG_16_48_8
AGCCGCAGTCCCTCACGAATCTCGGCCAGAATGTTGCGCGAGTCGTCGGCTGGGACGGGCTTGGGTTCTGGCGCGCTAATCCATGTCAGGGATAACGCCGACACGAGAAAGGACAGAGCATCCACAGCAATCGCGAGAGGCGCGGTCAGCAGTTGAATGAGACCACCGGC
>MGNI01000140.1:9462-11657 GCA_001795115.1 Chloroflexi bacterium RBG_16_48_8
GACGATCGCGCGGCACAAGTGTAGGCAGATAGGCGGCATAGGCTACATCAAAAAAGACATTCATAATGCCAACCAAAAAGCCCACAACGTAAAGATGCTCCATCCGTAGAATGCCAGCCACAGCGACGAGCGGAATGAGACCCAGAAGCACGGCGCGTCCGAGATCAGCCGCAACCATGACCGGGCGGCGGCGCAGGCGGTCTACCCATGCGCCCGCGAGCAGCCCAACCAACAACCAGGGGATGTATTGCACAGTACCAAGAATCCCCATTTGCAGCGCAGTCGCGTTAAGCGTCATCGCGGCCGCGAGTGGCATCGCCAAGAAGGTAACTTGAGAACCGAGAAGGGAGATTGCCTCGCCAGCCCACAGCTTGAGGAAATTGGGGTGGCGCCAAAGTCCGGTGAAATGCTTTTGCATCGTGGTCTCCTCTCACCCCTCTTGCGCTATGTCTATAACCTACTATAATAAATTTGCAAGTTATATCATAACAAAAAAGTATAACCTGTCAATACTATTTTGGCAGTTATATGAAGGGGTCGAAATGCCCAAATCCAAAGGGGTCAACTCCAACCAGGAATCCAGACGCTTGTGCCTGGAGTTCGTTAATACCCTACTATGGCACGCGAGTGAGCATCCAGAGGAGACACTTCACTCGTATGCGGACCTGGTGACATGGGCGCAGGGAGTGAGACTCATATCAAACCGCGCGGCGCAGGAACTGCTCCGCGATGCGGTTGACCAACCTGCAGAAGCCAGCCGGGTGCTCAAGCGAGCCACCGCCCTGCGGGAGGCCATTTACCGTATCTTCGTAGCGCTGATTCATGAGAAATCGCCAGCGGAAGCCGACCTGGCTGAACTGAACAACACGCTCACAAAAATGCCCCGTGGCGCGCGCATTGTCAAAACGGCGAAGGGGTTTGCATGGAATTGGGACGTAGACGAAGACGCACTGGACTCGCTGATCTGGCCGATTGCGCTCTCGGCGGCGGAATTGCTGATCTCTGAGAAGTGCAAGCGCGTAGGTCAGTGTGCTGACAACCGTGGCTGCGGCTGGCTATTCCTGGATAACAGCAAGAACCGCAGCCGCCGCTGGTGTGATATCAAGGATTGCGGCAACCGGGCTAAGCAACGCCGACACTATGAGCGAACGCGCAGGCACACGTAAACCAAGCAGCTCGAATATAAAATCAACATGGACGTTTCCTCGCTGGTGGATGAACGATACGCCGCCCAAGCATTGTTAGGCCACTCTGGCTCATCGAGGGGATGAAACAAACATCAAGGCGCGACTCGCGGGGGAAGCTTAACATCAACGAATGGCGGTGGCCTCAGTCGGGTGGCGTTACGCCTGTGGGCTTAGGCGGCACAAGGGGATGAAGGCGATAGCGCTTCGCGCGGGTTAACGTCGGGCTCTCTGCCAGCCTGTCGTTCTGGTTAACGTGGCGTGCCTTGTCAGTGACCGCGCGGCGGCTTATCCCCAGACCGATATACGCATAACTTGAAAGTTTAAAAAGTTATGCCAACATCCATATGACTGCTTCACGCTTGAAAAAGTGGATCGATCAGCTGGCATCTGGAAGATATCCTCAAGATCCCCTGTTAGCATTCCCCAGAGGATCGGTATAATCATAAAATATTGGCCTAATCCCCCAAAATCATCTATGATCCCACCGAAAAAAGCCCTTCAAGATAGAAGAGAGAGGCATATGTTCCTCTCAGTTGAGTCCCCTTTTTTCAGGCGAGTCATCGATAGAGATACATGGATTAGGAAAATCTATCACGGAATTTTTCAGCATACGGAGGAACACCTTTTATGATGAAGAAAGCCTCTATTGTATTGACCTTGACCGTGTTATTGCTTCTATCAGGTTTGGTTACTTCAGCCTGCAACGGAAGCTTAGACGAAACCACACCCACCGCAGTTGAAAAGCTTGAGTTAGAGCCCACTCAGGTGGCACCATCAAGCCTGGAATCGAGTTCAAGTCCTGAACCTACAGATGAACCAGCACCAAACCCAACTGAGCCCTCCGGCGTGGATACCGGGCTGGATGGAAAGACACTCTTGATAGAGCGTTGTTCCGAATGCCATGATCTAACCCGAGTTACCAGCAAATCGAAACCATACGAAGGATGGAAAACAATTGTTGAAAGAATGATAGACCACGGTGCTGATCTCAATGCCGATGAGCAAGAA
>MGNI01000140.1:11673-14980 GCA_001795115.1 Chloroflexi bacterium RBG_16_48_8
AGGCAGAGACCTATCCATAAGCAAAATTCGAGGGATCATGATACAAATGGATACACTAAGACAATGAGGAATGACAGTGCGCCCATGCCATTGAGCGCATTTCACCAACCCTAATTTCTCCCCCTAATCATGACACAACCCACTTGCGCCAGTCATCGAAAAGGTCTATGTTTCCACGTTGATAGAGAACCAACGCTTCTGAGCCGGCCTAGAAATGATCATTTACAGGTGTAAGGTTGGTTTCCGTTAAGGAATATCAAGTATGTCTCTTTTTTAATTTTAACTGGTTTGATAAGGAGATAGCTTATATGCACAATTTCCCTCATAGACTGCCCGTTTTACTACTTGTGGCTATAGCACTCATCCTGGCTTCCCTGGCCTGCAATGTTATCCTTCCGGAATCTGATGAAGAAACCTCACCTAGCGGAAAGCCTGACCTGGTAGTATCGACAGGTCAGGCAGGTATGGAGTTGACTGGTGCTTGTTTGGAAGAGTATGGGCCTATAACAACCAGAATTTGTGCAGAAAACCGGGGTAATGCCTCTTCGAGCTCATTTTTGCTTACAGTCAATGATGGCACAAGCTGGACGATAGCTGGGTTAGGTCCTTCCGAGGCGATCTGTTTTGACATCGATTCAAACCTTTCTGGAGCTGTGGTAACCACTGATGTCAATAAGGAAATAGACGAATCGAATGAAGATAACAACACCTGGACCATCCCTGCCCCCACCCCACCAACCCTGTGCACCCAAGAAGTTGAGGAGATTCAGCCGACTGCTGAACCGGATGTCACCTATCAGGGTGTGAATTTCTCCTATGATGACACCTTTGCCTCGTCTGTGACACCGGAAACGGTCGCTGCCCAAGAGGATGCGGCTGTTGAAGCCTGGAACACACCGGAACATATCCAGTTCATGTTCAATGGGTATCCATTACCAGACTCCTTTCACACCCCCCGGATCCTGGTCTTCCCAGTGGATGCTTACAATGCTATCAACCCCACTGCAGGAGACACCATCTATCAACTTCAGCAGCTTCTTGAAAACAAGCCTTCCGATCCTGAAAAAATTCCTTTTTTACCGGTGTTCAACGCTGGTCAATTCATGCAAGCGCAGGTAGGGTACTTTAGATTTCAAAATGGCGCTGGCGTTCGCTTTCTAACCCAGTACGGTCAGGCAGTCTGGCCCATTAACAGTGATGATATGTTCTATACCTTTCAAGGAATAACGGATGATGGGATGTACTACATCAGCGCCATTCTCCCAATCTCCCACCCCAACCTGCCTGATCCCGAATCGATCACCATGGATGATGCTTTCTATGATCATTTCATGGATTATGTCGCTGACGTAGAAGATCGACTCAACGCGGAGCCATCAGAAAGCTTCACCCCAAGCCTCTTAAAGCTGGATGCGATGATGGGGACTCTCTTTGTGGTCGGCATGAATTAAAGTGATCTAACCCGCAATGTGAGCGATTTCCTTAAAAATGCAGGTGCATTTTTAAGAACGTTCCATCCATCTTTGCATTGATTGAAAAAAAGACCACGCAACTATCCTAACTGACGGTATAATTACCGACAAATAAACGCCAAACCTTACCTTCAAAGGTGAGTTTCGACTATCCTACTTGGGACACAATCCAAACTTAAATCTGCATCGAGGAGGAGACATCATGGGTTCATACGCACATCCTGAGATGGTCGTTACAACCGACTGGTTAGCAGATCATCTGGAGGATCCCAGCATACGCATTATCGAAGTTTCATCGCTAGGAGAACTGACCTATCCCGACGGTCATATTCCAGGAGCCGTACATTGGCCTTGGAGGGAATCCCTCTGGGATCAGAAAATGCGTGAATTTGTCTTACCTTCAGATTTTGCTCAATCGCTGAGCCGTTCGGGTGTATCACCGGAGACCACCATTATCTTCTACAGTGACCGCTGCCAATTTGGGACATATGCTTTATGGACCTGCCTGCTGCGTGGGCATACCCATGTGAAGGTTCTGGATGGAAGCCGTACACGCTGGGTTCAGGACGGTCTCCCTATGACCACGGAAGTACCTCGTATTACACCGGGCAATTATCCTATACGAGCTCCAAATGAAACATGGCGAATCAGCCGAGATGGTGTTCTGGCAGGGTTGGGTAACCCCGACCGTGTGATCCTGGACGGTCGTACACCCGAGGAATACAAGGGGTTGCGAGTGAAACCCGAACCGGGTTTTGATCACGGAGCGGAACGTAAAGGACATATCCCCGGTGCCAAGCATCTCTTCTATGATGAGTTGGTCAATGAGGATGAAACCTGGAGACCTGTTGAGGAATTACGTAAAGCATACGAAGCTCGAGGTGCCACACCTGATAAAGATATTGTGACCTATTGCCGCCTGAGCCATAGAGCCACTTTTTTATGGTTTACGGCATACTTCCTCCTTGGCTATCCGCGCGTTCGCAGCTATGATGGCTCCTGGACAGAATGGGGCAGTATGGTTGGTATGCCGATTGAGAATCCCAGTCTTAGCTGATGTCCAGATCATTCGAGTTTGACTCATCAGTACCAAACTCAAATATCATCTGTCGTGGTCTCGAACAACCATCATCAATGTAAGGGAAAAGCCTTTGCTTCGTCAAAGCTCAATTCCCTTTACGACCACAAACGAATGCATAACCCTGATGTAGATCTCAATCTAAAAACGCTCCAGCGGGGCGCCTCCAGATTTAAACCTGAGTGGACATCGGTGAGAACAGCCACGGATGGCAGTCTCTACTATCTTTGCTGCACTATCCAGGTCTTATCGACGAAGGAATGGTCTAGGAGAAAAAGGAATTTGAAAGGTCAATAGCTTTCGAGAATGCAAAAGCCGTTTACGTCTCAGATTGGGCGCCCTTTTACAGCTTTAAAAAAACGGGGAAAAAACGATACCATCATGTTTGTTCACTCTCAGTAATCATCCCCGGTATCCTCTTTGATGAAAATCGATCCTGCGGTAATATTGCGAAACCGAATCGTCTGCATGAGAGCAGGAAAATGAAACCAAAAGGAGTGGGGCGGAAAGGTATTATTCCTCCTGAGGACAGAACATTGTGATCGATGCCACTCATGAACCATCCCAATCAAATTACAGGTGGCTTATCCTCACGCTTAGCGCATTCACGCATACGATCGTTGTTGCCATACCTTCCATGGCCATGCCTGTCCTATTTAAGGAAATCTCCGACGAGTTGGGATTAAGCCTGGTTCAAATTGGCGCGATTTGGGGTATGGGTTCACTCACAGGCATCTTAACAAGCCTTATCGGGGGC
>MGNI01000140.1:14986-15174 GCA_001795115.1 Chloroflexi bacterium RBG_16_48_8
GGGGATCGATTTGGGACTAAACGTACCCTCATGGTCGCCTGTTTTCTCACCGGCGCAGCCGGTGCACTGAGAGGCCTCTCCACAGACTTCGCAACCTTATCCATGTCAGTGTTGCTTTACGGTTTTATCACTCCATCGATATCGACAAACGTGCATAAGACCTGCGGAGTTTGGTTTTCGAAAAAACA
>MGNI01000140.1:15515-18682 GCA_001795115.1 Chloroflexi bacterium RBG_16_48_8
TGGTCAGAAGCAAGTGCAGATGGTGCACTGGCCAGCTTCCATGCCTTCAGTATGGTTTTCGTCATCCCCCTGGCGCTTCTATCCGATCGTCTGCGAAGGAGGAGACCGATTCTCATTACAGGAGCCCTTGTGACCGTCATTGGTGTGGGATTGCTCTCCATTGTCAAAGGCAATTTGATATGGCCCCTCGTCATGATGACTGGCCTTTTCCGCGACGGTTTTATGGCTATTTTCATGACAACCATCATCGAAACCAAAAACGTGGGAAAACACTACGCAGGAACGGCTGTGGGGCTGGCTCATCTCTGCTCCTCCTTTGGCAGCTTGATTTCACCACCGATTGGAAACAGTATCGCTGAAATCAATCCAAGTACTCCCTTTATATTTTGGGCAAGCATGGCCGCACTGGCCGCCATTATCCTCATCCTCCTTAAGGAGGAGAGTGCTGAAGAACGTTGATACCTTTCACAAAGGTCATTCTGATTCTGGTGCTGTGAGACCCATGCCATTCTGAAAATTGAAAATCGGATGGATGGGGTGATGGTGATTTTTATCATTGGAACTTCATTCGGGGTTCTGCTGACATCGAAGGTTGAAAGGATAGAAGGCAGTATCACGCTTCTCCTCGGAATTGCGCATAGAATCCTTGCACAAGTTAGTTCATGGCATACCCATGCATTTGCTCTGCTGGTCTCAGGAGTCCTTTCATATTCTTAGGCATCCTGATCGATTGCTTTCACAAGGTCGAATTTCATCATCGAGGTGAATACTTTGGAACACGATGCTTCGGATCATTTGGAAATGTTCTCCAAAGACTGGTACAACGAGTACTTCCGGCGAGCGGTTTTCAGCACTGCACATCCAGTATTTTGCGAGAGAGTCTACGGCAAAGACCTCTGCCAGCATGGCCTGATGGATATGGAGGAGTTGGATTTTCTCATCTCCCTGATCTCTCCAAACTCAAAGATCTTGGAAATTGGATGTTCCAATGGTTTTATTACGGAATACATCCACGATTACACCTCCTCGATTATTCTCGGAATGGATTTCTCTGAAGTAGCTATTGAACAAGCGCGCAGGCGAACCAGAAACAAATCAGCTACTCTTACCTTCGAATGTGTCGATCTTATGGATGAAAGCCTCCCTGGCAATGATTTTGACACCATCCTCCTCATAACACAAAGAGATCCAGCGACCTAATCCGCAATTTGACCCCCATATCTTGCTACCATGGAATGGAAACGATATTGAGGAACCTTTAGATGAATAAACAAGCTGTCAAGAGATTGAAATAGCGCTCACTCCTGCCGGTGGTATCCTTCATGAGTATGTAAGTTGCGGTCACCTAACCGTTTATCAAAATAGAAAGATGCCATTTGAAACTTTGAATGAGAATGTTATGCTATATACCCTTGAGAAGCTTCTCGGAATAGGAGAAGTCGCTCTAAACCTAAGACAAGGTTACATCCTTTGGATTTCGTTTTTCCCTGGTAGATGAGGATCATGGCAGAGACATCCAATCACATCGCTGAACGTGAAAAGAAACGGGTCGCCCTCTCCTCCGTACTTATGGCGATCTTTCTCACATCCATCAAGATCGTGGTGGGGCTCTTGACGAACAGCCTGGGCATCCTCTCCGAAGCAGCTCACAGCGCATTGGATTTGATCGCGGCTGGAGTCACGTATTTTGCTGTGCATGTCTCTGACCTACCACCCGATCGCGAACACCAGTATGGTCATGGAAAAGTTGAAAATCTTTCGGCATTGTTTGAGACAATATTACTCCTTGCGACCTGTATCTGGATTGTCTATGAGGCCGTCTCGCGCCTGATTGAGCCCGTTCATGTGGAAGCGAACTTTTGGAGTTTTGCTGTGATGGCCACCTCCATCATCGTGGATTTCTCACGGTCACGGGTCCTGATGAAAACTGCCAAGAAGTACAACAGCCAGGCCCTTGAAGCGGATGCACTTCACTTTTCGACTGATATATGGTCCTCCTCTGTTGTTATCCTTGGACTCATCGCCTTGAGATTAGCCCCATGGCTAGAATCTAGAGCGGGGATCACGGTCGAATGGTTGTACCGGGCTGACGCTATAGCTGCTTTGGGCGTTTCGGGGATTGTTGTCTATGTCAGTTACAAGTTGGGGAAGAAAACAATCAATGTTCTCCTGGATGCAGCCGAGAAAGAGACGGTTAAAAAAATCGAAGAAGCCGTAACCAATATTCAAGGTGTAAAAACGGTAAAACGGCTGCGTGTCCGCCAAAGTGGTCCTGAAACCTTTGTGGACATGACTTTGGAAGTGCCTCGAACCGCAACTTTCGAAGAATCCCATCTGGTCTCAATGAAAGTGGAGGAGACCGTCGGAGAAATCATCCCTCGAAGTGACGTTGTGGTCCACATTGAACCCGTTGTAAAAGACCGCTACAGCCTGATCGAGTTGGTTCGGAGCATCGCGGCTATGGATGGATTGAGGGTACACGGAATCCGTGCCCATGACGTAATGGGACACCTCAGCTTAGAGATGCATGTTGAGATACCCGAAGGGATGACAATAAGTCAAGCCCACGAACGGGTGAGCACCTTTGAGGACAATCTGCAAGATGAGATCGAAGGCTTGGAAGATATTGTTACACACATCGAGCCTGTGGGGGATCAAGAGATCCGACGGTCTGCCATTACGTTAAGTTCAGAAGAAGTGCACAACATTGTCCTTGAACTGGCAAAGAAAATTCGCGGCATCTGCGATTGTCACGAAATAAAGATTCACAGTGATGGAAACGAGTCATCCGTCACCTTTCATTGTCATGTAGACGCCAACCTGACTGTAGGCCAGGCACATCAACTCACCATTGAGCTTGAGAGTGAGATACGAAGAAGGTTGCCAGAATTGGGGCGTGTGATCATTCATACAGAACCCGATCTGATCCAGGAAGATGAGATCGATGAGACCCCCGATTTATAACCCTAGTACCCCGTAGATAATCCACCAGCCATAACATTAACAGAATACGGCATTACAAAGGATGAACCCTTTCTTCTTAGGGTTCTTGTAGGGATGACAAAAATCGTATATCTTAATGGGGATGGTTGCCATGGATTACGTCTAAAGGATGGGTGATGGGATGAAGAAAGATATTTGGGTCAGGTAATCCCTGGGGATACTGG
>MGNI01000140.1:18693-20388 GCA_001795115.1 Chloroflexi bacterium RBG_16_48_8
TCATGGTTCTTTCCATTGTGTTCTGTGGACAGAACAAACAGAAACCTACAGAGACCCCAACACTTGAAGTTCCACCAACTGTGACCCCCTTCCTGATCCCCTCGCCGCCAGCATCCACCCCGGATGAACTTCCTGGATCAAGTGAACTCCAAGCCATCGTGCAGTACGCCAACGATCTCAACCCCTGGCTATCACAGGCAGGGCAGATCCTGGAGCGTGATGGGGCAATATTTAAAGAAACCGAGGATGGCAATGACGCTGCACTCTGTGATGGTCGCCTAGAACAAGACAACGCTACAATGAAAGGAGTCCTTGATCAAATTAAGAGTCTATCTCCCCCATCGGATGCCTCTGAGATCCACACTCTGCTTTTGGAAAGCGGCCAAGCCTGGACGGAAGCCTTGGACAACGTAGAGCAATTCTGCGACACAGGGAATCAGCTTTATAAAATTCCCGCTATCTTAAAATATTGGGAAGCCGCTGCCAAGCTTCAGGACGCCTGGAACCGTTTCTGGGCCCTGATCGTGGCCAAAGGCTTGGAGGATTGGGTCCAACGATAGACCATCTTGATCCCAACGAAAAAAAGGAGCAGACGGGATCTTCGAAGTGATCCACACCTCAGTTGATTGAAAGTTAAATATAGCCTTCATTGGTTCGTGTAATTGTGCCCGAAAGGCAAACTTCGTGTACGCGAAAGCCCAACTACTTATTCAATCCTCAATAATGAAACCTTACGAATTGAATTATCAATCGTGTAGAGACGCCCCGGCGGGGCGTCTCTACAACGATCCACATAGAAGTCTTATGCCAGGGCAGATAAAGAAACAGATTGAGAGATGATCCCAACCTGTTTCTATTTTTGTTTGTACTTCCACTTAGTGTGACTCAGTCATTTTACGAAGCGGGTATCAACACGGCGTCAATCACATGAATGACACCATTGGATGCTTCGATGTCCGTGATGATGACCTGAGCATCACCAATCATAACCTTATCCATGTCCACACTTACGCTTAAACTCTCCCCGAGCAGTGTTTCCACTTCATTCAATTCCACCACATCCGCAGCCATGAATTTGCCTTCTGCAACGTGGTAGAGCAGGATATTTGTCAGGGTTGGGATGTCATTGAGCAGAGCCACCACAGTTCCTTCAGGAAGTGCAGCAAAGGGATCGTCGGTAGGAGCGAAGACCGTCAATGGACCTTCACCCTTCAGGGCTTCGACCAATCCAGCAGCCTGGACTGCTGCCACCAAATTCTCAGATCGTCCATCTTCAACAGCGATATCAACGATGTCACGACTTTCCGGCAGGATCACTGCATCGATGACATGGATTACGCCATTACTGGTTTCGATATCCGCGATGAGAATTTCAGCGCCGTCGATGTACACTTTGCCGTCTTCCACACGAATATCGATATACTGCCCTTGTAAAGTTTGGACCTGGCTAAGCTCTAGAACATCCGCTGCCATGACTTTACCTTCCACGACATGATAAAGAAGGATATCCGTAAGGGTTGGGATATCTGCAAGGAGAGCATCCAGGGTACCTTCGGGCAACGCTGCAAAAGCCTCATCCGTTGGGGAAAAAACGGTTAGTGGTCCCTCACCTTTAAGTGCGTCAACCAGGCCAGCGGCTTGAACAGCAGCCACTAAAGTCGTAAAGCGACCATCGACCACAGCAGTGTCAACGAT
>MGNI01000140.1:20433-20673 GCA_001795115.1 Chloroflexi bacterium RBG_16_48_8
CTTAACTACAGGAGCTTCGGTTGGAGCCTGTGTTGGCTCTGGAGGCTCGAGGCATCATTCAAACCACGCCACTACGATTCAGGACAAAAGTAAGATAAAATTTTCTATAATCTAGACTCTACTTGGATATTAGAACAACATCCAACGGATGAATACCTTTAAGGGGTTGATGATGATTGAGAGAAATATACGGGATGCAGCTACATTCAATATGAAAGCGGTTGTAAAGGAGACAGGGCT
>MGNI01000140.1:20813-21591 GCA_001795115.1 Chloroflexi bacterium RBG_16_48_8
TGGATTTGTGGCATCAACTTCAAGCTGAAGGGCAAGATCCATTGGTAGCGATTCCCATGGGGACTGGACAGCCAGCCTATACCATGACCACAGGTGCTGCAATTGATAGATTAAGGAACGATTGGATTGACGCATGTAAGGCATTTGACGAGCAGCAAGCTGACCATATCCTCACCCGTGCTTTTGCACTTTATCCTCCCGATCAAGTTTGTATTCAGGTGCTCATGAAGGGTTTATCCCAAATTGGAACCAGATGGTATGAAGGGGATATCATCGTACAGCAGGAGCACTTCGCCACGGAACTGGCCATACGACGTTTAGAAACACTGATAACCTCCACGCCCCCTCCCACGATTCCTGGGAGGGTCCTGGTGCTCTGTCCTCCATCCGAAGAACATACTTTCAGCCCTCTCCTACTAACATACTTACTGCGGAGAAGTGGCAGGTATGCGATTTTCCTGGGGGCAAACGTACCTGTGGAGAAAATGGAAAATGCCATTCTAAGCACGAAACCTAATCTGGTCATCATGGCCGCCCAACAGCTCCACTCAGCCGCCAGCCTGCTTCGCATGGCACAAGAACTTCAAGCGATGGGGATCCCCGTTGCTTACGGCGGTCGTATCTTCAATTTAACACCGGGAATTCGAGAACGTATTCCTGGAACCTTCCTGGGGGAGGCATTGGAAGAGGCGCCTGGCATTACCAACCGCCTCCTCAGCCATCCCCCAACTCAGAAGCAAATCGAAGAACCATCGCTGGCTTATCAAGAAGCATTAAA
>MGNI01000140.1:21621-22312 GCA_001795115.1 Chloroflexi bacterium RBG_16_48_8
ATCAGGGATCTGGAGGAAAATGAAGGCATCTGGAATACCTTATACGCAATTAACCAATGCCAATTTCAACCTGGCTCAAAGTATCATGGCTGCACTCACATTAGGGGATATCTCCTTCTTAGGCAATGTCATTGAATGGGTTAAGCATTTATTGGGAAACCTTGGGATCCCAAAAAGTAACTTGAATAACTATCTATCGGCATATGCCAGAACCATTTCAAAGCACTTAAGGGATGATGGCACATTAATTTTCGACTATTTATTCACACTACTGAATGGGGAGAAAGATGGATCCAATACGGGATAAGTTGTTTCTTGCTGAAGCGGAAAAGCCAAAGCCCAAAATTCCAACCATCTTCCTATCCTTGGTCTTTGGCGAATTTTTTAAGTTTATCTATGACGCAGTGGTAGGAGATTCGAGCGAGTTTTAGAGAAAGTTTCGAAAAATTCCGAAGGTGGGTGCCAAGCTAGGATATCAATAAAAACCAACTGCACATTCCAGCGCAAAAAGAGATTCTTCCGAAAAATGCTTCATTCCTATCCGATAGATTGAATCGGTTATCCACACCTTCATGGAGGAGAAAATGATCCTAGTCACAGGAGGATCGGGTTATATCGGAAGCCACATTATCAAACGCCTCATTGAACAGGGAAAGCCCGTTCGCGCCCTGATTCGAGATCGAGAACGTGC
>MGNI01000140.1:22324-24210 GCA_001795115.1 Chloroflexi bacterium RBG_16_48_8
TCGCCTCCAGGACCTTGACATCCAATGGAGCCCAGGGGATGTAACCGCCCCCGCCTCACTACACGCCGCGATGCAGGGTGTGGATACTGTCATACACACCGTGGCCATTGCCATTGAAAGAAAAGAAAACACCTATGATCGTATCAATTATCAAGGGACGGTAAATCTTGTTGACGCTGCAAAAGAGTCGAAAATCAAGCGCTTCATAAACCTCTCGCAGCTTGGCGCAGATTCTGCTCTGCCCTATCGCTTCTTGGCCTCCAAAGGAAGAGCGCAGGAATACGTGGCGAACTCGGGGCTCGACTGGACTGCTTTCAGACCCTCTGTTGTTTGGGGACCCGAGGATGAATTTGCCAACACCTTCGCCCGTCTCGTCCCACTGACCCCCATCATCTTCCCCATCGTCGGAGACGAAAGCTCAAGGTTTCAACCCGTTTGGGTTGGCGACGTTGCACAGGCGATGGTTAAAGCGATCGATGATCCCAAGACCATCAAGAGGGAATTCGAACTGGGTGGTCCAGAGATCCTCACCTTAGAAGAGATTGAGCGTCGAACGCTGGCTGCATTGAAAGCCAAGCGACTTTTTATCCGATTTCCCTTGCATTTCCTGCGGTTCGTTGTCACTCTTATGGAAATTTTCCTCCCATCTCCACCCGTGACACGCAGCTTGTTGGAACTCCTTGCGGTAAGCAATGTCACTACCAAAAACACATTGACCGATTTCGTATCCGACCCACGCACTTTCACACCAGAGAACATCGCGCCCTACATGCAATCCTTTCGTATTAGAGCCACCCTCTCTCAGTACCTCGGAAGATAAAGGGGGTTTGTGTAAAAGTTTGCGGGAAGTAGAAGCAAATCAAAATACTAACCACCCTTGCTCTTCCTACAGCGGGCCGTGCAACGGTGGGTGGCTTTGACGTAGTATGTGAAGCGGGCAAGGTCCGGCAATTCGCCAGCGTCGCCCTTCAGGATATCGGTCTGGATCCGATAATGAAATCCATGGAGTTGCTTACCCTTCAGGGTCAACTCTTCGGAGCAGATCGGAAGCAAGCTAAATCAAGGGCAGAGGAACTCCTTGAATTGGTGAAGTTAACGGATGCTGTAGACCGTCGGGTAGGTACATACAGCGGTGGAATGCGCCGCCGTCTGGACCTGGCTCTGGCACTGGTGCATAAACCGGAGATCCTTTTCTTAGATGAACCGACCACAGGGCTTGATCCTTCTAGTCGACGGGATGTGTGGGATGAGGTCCGGCGCCTTAATCGAGAATTGGGAATGACCATTTTCTTGACCACACAGTACCTGGAAGAAGCGGACGAACTGGCTGAGAAGGCCAAGTTGGAGCTTAGCTCCATCTTGGATCAAATCCAGACCGATCGAGATGTTGTTCGTGTTTATCTCAATCAGGCGGCCCAGGCTATTCCGAACGTCGTCAACCGGCTTCAACAAGCCGACCTGAATCCCATCTCACTTACACTTACTCAGCCAACCCTGGATGATGTGTTCTTGCAGGTAACGGGTGAGCGTTTCCAGCGACAGGAAACCGTCCAGGTTGAGACATGATTGAAAATTGACTGATAAGGATTTATACAAATGACTCAAGAAAAATGTGTTGAAACAACATCTAATGACCCAGGACCACGCGCATGGTTGCCAGCGGAGATAACGCTTATTACCATCAGAAGCCTGGTGACAATATTCCGCACACCAGAGGCTTTGCTGCCCCCGGTAGCCATCAGCCTGTTCTTCCTCATCATCTATGATTCAACCCTGGGCAAAGCTTCCAGCTTCATCCCAAACTTAGGAACCAATAGCTATTTAGGTTTTATCCTCCCCCTCTCCATCGTAAGCTCATCCCTTTCAGGGGCGGGCGTAGCTGCTCA
>MGNI01000140.1:24222-25145 GCA_001795115.1 Chloroflexi bacterium RBG_16_48_8
AGATCTCGAGAGCGGCTACTTCGACAAACTCCTGCTTACGCCCATTCGGCGTGCAGCGTTATTGATCGGTCCCATTCTCTCGGGCGCTTTGATCTTGGGTTTGCAAGCAACGATTGTTGTCATCATTGGATTGATCCTTGGATTGGAACCCGTCACAGGACTGCCCGGTTTGTTGGTGGTGATAGGGTTAGCGGTTCTGCTGGGAACAGGTTTCGCAGGGTTCACCGTTTCGACAGCGTTGGGAAGCAACAGTGCGGCTGCCACTCAAGGTGCAAGCTTCATCTTCTTTCCGCTTATATTTCTAGCCCCAACCTTTGTGACTTTAGATCTACTGGATGGATGGTTGGTTGAAGACCGCTGCACAACTCAATCCCATCACATACGTCCTTGAGGCCATGCGAGGCGTGATCAATAGCGGATGGGATGCTGCCTCCTTATGGAAAGCCCTTGTAGCGTGTCTTCTGCTGGCTGCCGCCATGTATGCTTTGACTGCCTTCGCTCTCCGGGTCCGTACTCGAAGGAAATAGATAGGTCATCAGATCACCATGAAACGAGTGGTTGTTATTGGTGCTGGAATCGGTGGTTTGACCAGCGCGGCCCTTTTAGCTAAATCCGGTTGGGATGTGACCGTGCTTGAGGCCCAGATCTATCCCGGCGGTTGCGCCAGTACCTTCTACCATCAAGGATACCAATTCGACGCTGGGGCAACCCTCTCAACTGGCTTTTACCCCGGAGATCCCATGGGTCTCGTCGGAGAAGCTGTTGGAATCAAGGAGTGGCCAACGGTCCCATCCGACCCAGCCATGGTCGTTCATCTTCCTGATGGCACAACTATCTCTCGATGGGCCGGAGAGAAAAGATGGGAAGAGCGTCGTGAAGCTTTTGGAGCAGAATCGGAACGGTTCTGGCTTTGGCAGGAGCGC
>MGNI01000140.1:25153-29610 GCA_001795115.1 Chloroflexi bacterium RBG_16_48_8
TGCGCTATGGGATCTTGCGCTGCGCGGCATTCCATGGCCTCCCCAAACTGCTGGGGACATAGGTCTCCTGATCCAGAAGGCGATGGCGTGGTTGGTCACCGATTTTCCAGATCATTTTCAAGGATACCTTGCTTTAGATGCTGTGCGGCCGGTCTCCCATCATTTACGTAACGCCTCGGATAGGCTCAGGTACTTTATCGATGCTCAATTGCTCATCTCTGCTCAGACCACAAGCCTCAGGGCAAATACGCTCTATGGTGCCGCTGCCTTAGATCTGCCTCGCCATGGAGCTGTTCATCTTCCAGGTGGGATGATCGCCATTGCCAAGACACTCGTGGATGCCCTGCAAAAGAATGGAGGCCATATCCACTATCGCCAGGAAGCGACTCGAATCATCTCTGAGAAGGGATACCCCGTAGGCGTTGAAACCAAAGGCAAAGCTTTCTTCCATGCCGATGTGATCATTGCAAATCTTCCACCCTGGAATATCGCTCAACTTATCCAAACGGATCTGCCCGCTCGACTAAGGAAGCTACCCGTTCAACCTCAGAACGGATGGGGAGCCTTCATGGTTTATGCAGGATTGGATGGGTCAGGTGATCCCCAAAGATTTCCCGAACCATCACCAGGTCATCCATGGAGAGCCCTATGGTGAAGGAAATACCCTTTTCCTTTCATTGAGCCCGGAATGGGATGCGAGTCGGGCACCAAAGGATCATCGCGCCCTCACCATCAGCACACACAGATCTCAAGCAATGGTGGGAACTCTTCCAGAATGATAATGAGTTATACCATTCACACAAGCGGGTCTACATGGATCGAATCCTATCCCTGGCTGAACGCGCCATCCCGGGATTGCGCGATGCCGCTGGTTTTATCCTTGCAGGACGCCATTACATTTGAAAAGTTCACGCATCGACGCTGGGGCTGGGCAGGAGGTTTCCCCCAGACACACCTCCTGCGAACTTGGGGACTTCGTCTACCTCCATCCTTGTGGATGGTCGGAGACAGCATCTTTCCAGGCCAATCCACGGCTGCTGTCGCTTTGGGAAGTCTGCGAGTAGCAAGATCGATCTAAAAAATGCTCCATAGAGGTGTTACCACGTTTGATATACCTACCATCTCCAAGGCAATGAGTTGCCACAAAACTTGGTGAAGTTAAAGGGAGCAGAATGAAAACAATCTTGTGGTGGGTTCGTCGTGATTTACAGCTAATAGATAACGAAACCTTATTCCGGGCTGTACAGCATGCAGATCTCGTCACACCGACCTTTATTCTCGATCCAAACTTGATTGGTTCAAGCTATGTAGGCGAGAAGCGCTTGGGCTTTCTCTATGCAGGTCTTCAGCAGTTGAATGCTGATTTACAGGAATTAGGGAGTCAATTGATCCTGCGTAAAGGTCATCCTTTAGAGGTTTTTGAAAAACTCCGCTCCCAAACGAACTTTGATGTGATCTACGCAAAGGAGGATTTTTCACCTTTCGCTCAAAAACGCGATTCTGAAGTGCGGGATCGTTTCCCGATCGAGTTCTTTAGGAGCCCAACTTTCCGTCACCCTTTGACGGTAAGGAAGGAGAATGGGAAGCCATATACGGTCTATACACCCTACAGCCGAGCATGGAAAGCGCTTCCCCTCCCTTCAGAGGAGGATCTCTTACCAAAACCGCAAAGGATACATACACCACAGGATCTCGAGACTCTTCCAATTCCTCCCATCCCGGCATCTCTTGAAAAATCGTGCTTCGTTCCAGGAGAATCAGAAGCGCAACGTCGACTGAAGGCATTTATCGAAGGCGATCCTCCAGCCATATATGGATACAGAACTCGACGCGACAGAATGGACCTTGACGGGACATCCCAACTCTCCCCCTACCTCCGTTATGGAATGCTATCGGCCAAACAAGCCATTGTGGCAGCTGCCGAAGCGATGTCAAAAGCCAATCGCAATGAAGATCATCAGGCAGCCAACACCTGGTTGAACGAATTAATCTGGCGTGAATTTTACCTCTCGATCCTTTTCAACTTTCCGCATGTTCGAAAAATGAGCTTTAGAGAAACTCTGAGTAAAATTCAATGGGAAAAGAACCCTACAAATTTCAAAGCATGGTGTAGCGGGGAGACAGGTTATCCCATTGTCGATGCCGCCATGAGGCAGTTGGCGGAAACGGGTTGGATGTACAACCGAGCCAGGATGATTGTGGCTTCCTTTTTAGTCAAGGATCTTCTGATCGATTGGCGTTGGGGGGAAAGATGGTTCATGCAACATCTCATCGATGGAAATCCGGCCGCTAACAACGGCGGTTGGCAATGGTCAGCAGGAACCGGTACAGACGCTGCTCCTTATTTCCGGGTCTTCAATCCGATCCTGCAGGGTCAGAAATTCGATTCTCAGGGAGAATATGTGGTCCGATGGATGCCGGAATTATCTTCAGTACCAATCAAGTACCTTCTCACACCCTGGGAGATGCCTCTGGATCTTCAAAAGTCAAAGGCTGTCGTCATCGGGAGGGATTATCCAAAACCAATCGTTGATCACAGCTTCGCACGGGAAAGGGTTTTGGAGAGATTTCGATTAGCAAAGGAAAAAGCAGAGAAAGAGAAGGGTGAATAAACCCAAGGTCACCATAATATTCATTGAGCGAATCGTGTTAGATTAACCCCTCTCTGTTGACGAAAATAGCAGGGATGCTTTACATTTTGTCCTGGATGCAGTGAGAAGATCATGAACAAGACTAAAGGCAGGATGATGACAAAACTAACCCAGAGATTTCAACTCGGAAAAACCGACATCCGCATTGCCCCTATGGGCATAGGAACCTGGTCTTGGGGAGACCGCACCTTCTGGGCTTATGGTGTCACCCATTCCAGTCAAGATGTCCTTGAAGCCTTTCAGGTATGTTTAGAGGCCGGGCTCGACTTTTTCGATACCGCTTCCATTTATGGTTTTGGACAGAATGAGAGAATCTTAGGAAGCCTTCTGGAGAAGACGGATAAACCTTTCATTATCGCCAGCAAATTGTTTCCGTTCCCATGGCGAATGACTCAAGAGAGTATCCTGCGTGGTATTAAAGGAAGCATCCATCGTCTTGGGCGGAAACCAATCGATCTGTATCAGCATCATTGGCCGCTTCCACCCCTATCGATCGAACACTGGATGAGCGCCTTTGCTCACGCACATGAATTGGGGTTGATCCGGGCGATTGGGGCTTCGAATTACAGCCTTAAGAATATGCAACGAGCGAATAAGGAGCTCGATAAATTCGGTCTTTCTCTGGCTTCAAACCAGGTGCATTTCAGCTTACTGCATCGCAAGCCCGAATTCAATGGCTTGCTGGACGCATGTAGGAACGAAGGTGTAACACTATTGGCTTACAGCCCTCTGGGACAAGGACTGCTCACAGGCAAATACACTCCAGGCGGACTTCGACCCAAAGGCATGATGCGCTTGGGAAGTCCAAAAGTCGTCCAGCGCATCCAACCCCTTCTCGAGATCATGCGCCAGATTGGGCAAGATCACGGCGAAAAAACTCCAGCCCAAGTCGCCATTAATTGGGTCTTATGCAAAGGTGCATTACCCCTTGTCGGTGCGAAAAACGCTCGTCAAGCGGAAGAGAATTTGGGAGCGCTTGGATGGCAACTAACGGAGGAGGAAGTCTCTGCCCTGGATGAAGCCAGTCAGGAGATTCAAATCTCCTTCCCAATGGAATATCTCGTCGGTTTAAGTTAAGACAAAATCAGCTAAAGCTTTAAAATAAGAGATGAAGGTCATGGCAAAGAATAACTTTCGTGTGTTAGTCACCGGAGCAACTGGATATGTTGGCAGCCGACTCGTTCCTCGACTATTGGATGAGGGATATTCCGTTCGAGTTTTGGTTCGCGATCCCCAGCGACTACAAGGAAGATCTTGGCTCCCCGATGTCGAGGTTGCCGCAGGGGATGTACTCAAATCAGAGACCCTCCCCGCATCTCTCGAGGGAATGAACATTGCCTATTATCTTATCCATTCCATGTCAAGCTCAGATGATTTCACCAGCCGCGATTTATTAGCAGCCGAGAATTTCAGCAAAGCAGCAAAAGAGGCTGGGGTTGAAAGGATTATTTACCTTGGCGGATTAGGTGACCCGGAAACAAACCTCTCCACCCACCTTCACTCTCGACAATTAACCGGTGATAAGCTCCGGGCTTCAGGGATACCTGTCACAGAATTTCGGGCAGCTATTATTGTTGGTTCAGGTTCTGCTTCCTTTGAGATGATCCGATACCTCACCGAACGAATACCCATCATCATTGCCCCTCGTTGGGTATACACCTGTAGCCAACCTATCGGGATCGTTGACATTTTGGAATATCTAATTCGCTCGATTAGCACACCTGACAGTGAAGGCAGAATTATTGAGATCGGTGGTCAAGACATCCTTACCTATGGAGAAATGTTGGAAGGCTATGCAGAGGTCCG
>MGNI01000140.1:29621-45910 GCA_001795115.1 Chloroflexi bacterium RBG_16_48_8
GCTATCTCATTCCCATACCAGTGCTCATGCCGAGGGTATTCTCCTATCTATCACATTGGATCTCCCCTGTCCCGAGTGAAATCGCCAGAGCACTCTTCGAGGGTCTTCAAAACGAAGTCATCGTGAACGATCCCCTGGCAAAGACCCTCTTCCCTGATATTCATCCCATGGATTACAAAACAGCAGTAAAACGAGCATTGGATGCACTCGAAGCCAAGCAAGTTGAGTCCACCTGGACCGACTCGCTTGCAGCGAGCTTGGGAGACCGCCCGATCGTCTATTTGGGAAATACGGAAGGAATGATCAGCGAAACAAGGCAACTCAAAGTACATACCCAACCAGAAGCTGTCTATCAGACCTTCACCAGCCTGGGTGGACAAAATGGTTGGCTTTTTACTAATGGGTTATGGCATCTGCGCGGGATCATGGATCGGGCTATGGGTGGAGTAGGTCTGCGCCGGGGACGTAGACATCCCACGGATATCCGCATTGGTGATCCGCTCGATTTTTACCGCGTGGAAGCTCTTGAGCTAAATAAGATGATGCGATTGCGAGCAGAGATGAAAGTTCCAGGGAAAGCCTGGATGGAATTCCGTGTCCGCCCTCTAGAGGATGGTTCCTCACTACTCACACAAACTGCCTACTTCGCCCCAAAGGGATTGTTTGGGCACTTGTATTGGTACATCCTCTACCCTATCCACTCGATCGTCTTTTCCGGCCTTATTCGCGCTATCGGCGCGCGAGTTGAAAAAGCATGAGATTCCTATCTTGGAGAGGATCACAAGGATCAGCGCACAACACAAGTTTATCCAAGCTCTCAAAGTCAGGCCAGAAATCGGGACCTCAAACAAGAATTTGGATACGAAGCCTCTGAGCCAACCCATGCTTATTCCTCTATCTCGCTGAACATATTGGATTGCTCCGACATAGAACTTGGTCACATAAGGATCACCTTTATGGGCAGTTTAAAACCTGACAAGCCTTTCACACCTGGAAAACCAACTTTGCTACCATAAAACAATTCAAGACCATCCAGCGACTGAGGTTCCTTCATGTAGGCATCCTACCAAACTTAAAGTAAATCTGTTCGCACCCAACTTCTCAATACGAGAGATTTCCATGCCACATCCTGATCTTCTTGCCATGGTCTTTAAGTCAGCCAACTAGTTGGAATCGTAGGCTTTTTCCAATGATTCGAAATGCGAGATAGTCACTTGACTTCAAAGAGAAGGACTTGGATTTCAACACAGCAGTCACTTATCACCAGATCCCACACATCCCAAATCATTTTTCATTGAGACACCTCTTCTGTTAGTCAATAGTAAGGCCTTTCAAAGGGTTTGCAAGGTTCTCGAAAGTCAAAATCGTATCAATCGCGCATAGACTAATGGTTGTGAGGAGTGAATAAAATGACATTAAGCATAGACACCCAAGTTGAAACCGCTTTTATGGAAACTGCAGAGGCAAAAGGATCCATTCTCGTTGTTGATGACGAACCGGCGATTTGTGTGGTGATGGGAATCATCCTGAAGCTTCACGGCTATGCAGTTTATCGTGCTCATAACGTCTCTCAAGCCTATACCTACTTGGAAGAAATTAAACCCGATTTGATTGTTGCGGATATTATGATGCCAGGAGTTGATGGTCTTACCATGATCCGCCAAATCAAATCCAAACCAGAATTATCGGATATCCCTACTGTCGTCCTATCTGCCTTGGCTTCGGAACTTGATCGAGCAGCTGCACTCCAGGCTGGTGCAAACGCGTTCCTGGCAAAACCCTTCACCTCGAATGAACTTAAGGATGTCATTGAACCCCTGCTATCCAATTCTCATTGATCGTGAACATGGAAAAACCAGTCTTGCCAGAATTGACTTGACTGGTTTTCTTTTAGATTAGATCGATAACAGAAATTCTTTCCTTCTCTGAATCGCTATCCGAATTCGACAAAATGACGCCAATTCGCAATTTTCATGAAAATAGCCCTCCCAATAGACCCTTTTTACTATTGTTAGCGGACCGTAAGTGATGGATCCTCTAGATGCAAGCTCAAAGAAAGTGATCTTAACATACAATCAGTGTGGGAATGAGAGGGCCTTATGCAGCACAGAATGAATAATCCATCCATGTTCGCGACTTCAAAAAGGTCGCATGAGAGATATATTCTGGTCGTGGATGATGAACCCTCCTTCTGCACCGTTCTCAGCGAAATACTCCGCTCCTTCGGATTCTTCGTTCGACAGGCTCATGATGCGAATCACGCCATTGAACTATTGAAGAATACCCCACCCGATTTGATCCTGACAGATGTGATGATGCCGGGAATGGACGGACTTACCTTCATCCGTCAGATTCGTTCAGATCCAGAAAGATCTTACATACCCACCATAGTAATAAGTGCCAAAGCTCAGGCCGAAGACATTAATGCCACAAAAGAGGCAGGGGCGGATGCTTGCTTAGTTAAACCCTTCTCAGCACGCGAACTACGTGATATCGTCCATAAATTTATCAATACAACGCATTAACAGATTCCATCCTATAAAGGTTTGAAGAGAGAACCTAGGTTTCTGTCATCCATGAAACCTTTTTATTAGGGGGCAAGCGCTTATATACCGCCAAGGCAAATGTCCTTAACAGCTCTTGGATTTTGTACACAAGATGATTGAAAGAAGGGTTTCACCTAAAATTCAGAAGGGCTTGGACCCTTTAAAAATAGAACGATAGGTAATGTCTACTCATTCAATATAGAATCCCAAGGAGATAACTTACCTATCTGTTCAAGGATCTTATGCCGTTTCACACTATCCTGCGTGTGAGCCAATTTTTCCTTCAATTGCCTCAATTTCCAGACTCGACGTTGCCTCTTACGTAGATCTCGTTGTCGGCTTGTACGGGGCATGTATTCACCTCCATTACCCTTTTTCCAACTATACTGGAAGCTTGAAGTCTTTTCAAGATTGAGTGGCAATCCCAAGTGAAGAACCCCGCAACAAGCTGCGGGGCATCTTGTCGGATGTTTTTTATCCGCCGGATGTTTTTTTATCCGCCGGATGTTGCACATCCACAGAAAAAAGCCGTAATGGGGCTTGTTGTCCCCAAACCCCCTCTTGCATTCATCCCGGGCTTGGCTACGCTCTGGAAGCAAGCGTTAGCTTGCGACGAGGTATCCTGGCTTTTGTGCATGAAAAATCCACGATCTGAATTGTGAACAAGTTTCAACTTCCTAACCACAGGAATAACTTGAAACCATGATGCATGGAAAGGGCGAAACATTCGAGTGACACAGAGTTCAGAGATATATTCCATTCTATGGTGAAATATTCCCGATTGCAGAGGTGCGTAGCGGGTAATTTATATGCACTGTATAATCCAGGGTAATTGCGTCAAGAACATTTATTGGAGTGATTGGTTTGACACAAGGAAATGGATTGTTTCCCCTAGAAATGCATGAGAGGCTCAATCAAATAGTGGATGATTTACGCATTCAGCTGGCTTCTTATCGTGCAGAAGAACGAAGAAAAGGATTTGAGTTCCCACCTGACATCCTCAACACCGTCGACCAATTCTCACAAGTCCTTCAAGACTGGTATGAAATCCTCCATGACTATGAAATCGAGAGGAAGAATCTAGAGGCTTTAGCTCAAATTGGTCAAGTTATTAATAGCTCGTTAGATCGGACAACGGTGCTCAATGAAGTTGTTGATACGATTATCCGCTTGATTGGGGCAGAACGTGCCTTTCTTATGCTTCGCAACTCCTTAGGAGAATTGGAAATTGTTACAGCACGCAATTGGGAGCGCGAATCTCTCCAGCCGCATGAATTTGAGCTCAGTCAATCCATCATCAGTCAAGTGATGCATGAGGGGCAAGCAGTGGTAACAACAAATGCTCAAACCGATCCTCGCTTCGGACATCAGGTAAGTGTGATCACCTACAGTCTCCGATCCATCCTTTGCGTTCCTTTGGCGGTAAAAGAGGCCCAGATCGGTGTTATTTACGCAGACAACCGGATCCGAGAGGGATTGTTTACAGAGAAAGACCGAATGCTGCTCTCCGCCTTCGCCAATCAGGCGGCTGTGGCGATTGAAAATGCAGAATTGTATGAAGAAGTTCGTCGTCACGCAAGAGAGTTGGAAGAACGGGTCGAGGAGAGAACAGTTGAATTAGCTGAGGCTAACCGCCACTTGCAGGCCTTAAGCAAGATGAAAGATGAGTTTGTTGCCAATGTTTCCCATGAATTAAGGACTCCCATCAGCAGCTTGAAGCTCTATGGCTCCCTATTAGAAAAACCTAGTGAAAAACAAGGACAATACCTCCAAGCAGTGAAAAGGGAAGTGACCAGGCTGGAGCATATCATTGAGAGTCTCCTGCGTCTATCCTCTTTCGATCAAGATCAAATCGCAATAAATCTGTCTCCCATCGATCTAAACGAATTGGCAAGGCTACTTACACACGATCGTGCTGTCCTGGCTGAAAGTCGGAATCTCTCACTCTCTTTCGAAAGTTGCCCTGATCTCCCCAAAACCATCGCGGATCAAGAGTTGATCACTGAAGCTTTGAGCATATTGCTTACCAATGCATTGAATTACACCCCCTCAGGTGGGGAAATTTTTGTCAAGATTGATACACACACGCAGGATGATCAGGGTTGGCACAGAATCCACGTTACCGATTCAGGCCATGGAATTTCACAGCAGGAGGCCTCCCAATTGTTCCAAAGATTTTTCAGAGGGAAGGTTGGGCGGGAATCCGGTTTTTCAGGAACGGGATTAGGGTTAGCCATTGTAAAGGAGATTGTTACCCGAAATGGAGGCAAGGTAGAAGCCCAAAATGAGGGTGTGGGAAAGAAGGGTGCTACCTTTTCTATTTGGTTGCCCGAATCTACGTCCGTCTAAGATCTTGACCTTGATGTCTTCTTTCCACTTCATCCCAAAATCCCCGTAAAGTCTTGTAACACCAACAAAGCTAAATCAAAACAAATCGCCTACTGCAGGGAATTAATGTCTACGAGTGATTTTTGATGGTCACTGCTGCGATTAAAATCTTGACCACTTCGCTGGAGACAAGGGGGATGCAACCCAATGTCTATTCGCCGAATAATCGTATGGATCATATCCTCCATCTTTGGAATCATCTCTGCAAGCGTTACCCTACGGATCTTCAGCAAATCGACCTCTCATCTCCCCTTCATTAGCACCATTTTGATCTTTCTAACTTTCAGCAGCCTGGCCTTTATTTGGCTTGATTTTTTCTTTAAGACAAAATACGTTGCATAGAAGACTGGATATCATCTAAAAATCCCCCGTCGATGGGGATTTTGCTTCATATAGCCTTCCTGATCGTTATACCAAATTGGTGATATGCTGGATGAGTTCCTCAGTCTCGATATCTTTCAAGAGGTAGAATGCCGCACCGGCACGACTGGCAGCTTGTCTCTCCCAAAAGGAAGAATAAGAGGTCAGTACAACAACCCTGGGGGGTTTAGCCAGGGTTGAAAGCTGACGTAAAAGCTCAAGCCCCATCCCGTCACTGCGCTTCACCTCCAATAACACGATGTCTGGACAACTTTCTCGCACATCTCTAAGGGCTTCATCTGCGCTTCCAGTGTGACCGATGACCTGCAGGTCACCGGAATGCTCCAGACGATCAGCAAGCGCAATACAGACGGAGCGATGTTCATCGACGATGTATACTCGCGTTGAGCTCACAAACAGCTCCAAAATATTCGGGTAAGCCCAGTATAGGTCGCAAGAGAAAAGCTCTCTAGTGATCTCTTTCCCGAACACGTGAGAAGCCTGTCATGCGATTAGAAGGTGAAACAAAACGCCTTCCAATGACACTCTTCAATGAAAGGCTTATCCTGATACGTGGAGGGTCCAAACAGGTATTTAAGATTCTTTCGAGTTGGAATTGGCTTTCAAGCGAACCGTAATCGTAGTCCCCTCACCAGGGCTGGATACCGTCTCAAACTCACCTCCGATTCGTCGAGCTCTCTGAGCCATATTCGAAAGACCATGTCCTAGGAGTTCTGTCTCCTGATCTAATTCGAAGCCCTGCCCATTATCAATGATTTGCATATAAATCCGCTCATCCATATTACGGGCACTTAGCCAAACTTTAGTAGCTTTGGAATGTTTGGCAACATTAGCCAGAGCCTCTTGGGCGATAAGCAGAAGAGCTTCGCAACCATCTCCTTCAAGATCAGAAATCACTTCCGGTTCAATGCGCAGGTCGACTTCCATCCTGCTATTTGCCTTGAATTCCTGGCTCAGTCGAGAAAGACCTTGGGCAAATCCCTTACCCTTAAATTGGCTTGGTTGCAGATCCAGGATATAGGAACGGATATCACGAATATTGGCATTCAATCCATCGATTGCTTTTTCTAAATGGGTCACTGCTTCATCTGGGTTTTCTCTGATCAGAAGGCGGATCGAATCCAACGTCAACCCGATAGCGTAGATGGATTGGATGATCCCATCGTGAAGATCCATGCCAATGCGCTCACGCTCCTCCAGTACAGCTAACCGGCGCGCCTGCCGGATCAACCGAGCATTCTCAATACCCAAACCCACACCTGCTCCAACAGCTTCAAGCAGACCAACCTCCCGTTCACTGACGATTCTTGCCCCAAGAAATGTCAAGCTGAGAACACCTACCACCTGACCACGCGAAATAAGCGGAACGCCAATGAGTGTCCCATATCCCGCTTCAAGGACGCTCTCTTGCAGATACTCTGCCTCATCTTCAAGATCATTCTTCCAAGCAACATCTCCCAACCTGGCTACAGCGCCGATGAAACCCTCCCCAATTCGAAATCCCTTCCTCTCCCAGATGGTCAGGTCCTCTTGACCGCGATGAACGACCAGGTTAAATTGATCTCCACCCTCCTCCACGATGAAAATATCACCTGATTGGGCACTAAAAAGGGCGATGACACGTTCAAGCATTTCGCCTAATAGGCCTTCTAGCCTGATGGATCCACTGAGGGCACTTGTTAAGTCGTGGATAAGCTCCAGTTCTTCATTTCTTTGGGTCAACTCCGCCTCATTCTTGATAACCTGGCGGTAGAGACGGGCGTTTTCAATGGCCGCTGCCGCGTGCCCAGCGAGCATCTCTATCAAGCGTTGATCATTTTCTGTAAAACAGGGCGCGTCCTGCTTATCTGTCAGATATATTTGACCTAAGGGACGACCATAAGCGGAGATGGGGATTCCCAAGAAGGAATGCATCTTTGGATGACCTGGAGGAAAACCGATGGCTTTGGGGTGATCAGATATTTCAGGAATACGGATGCTATCCCCCCACTTGATCATTTCCCCGATAAGACCTTTTCCCACTGGAAGATGAGGGATGCGTTGCATCTCCTTTTCGGACATTCCGTCTGTTATAAAGAAATCAAGCCCACCCTTTTCATTCGGTATACCGAGGGCAGCGTATTTTGCATTGGATAGCTCTCTAGCTGCAACCGTTATTCTTCGAAGGACGCCATCTAAAGAAAGGTCGGTATAGAGACTAAGGGTGGCTTTGTGAAGAGATCGCATTCCGGAATGTGAATCGCCTGATTCAAAAATCCGTTCAGGTACTTGATCTCGATGGTATTGATCAACACTCATCTTCATGAACCCTACCTTATTGATTCTACCTTAACCTTGTGCAATCAGCCAATTCCTACTAAATCTATCCTGATAGCTTTTGCCAGCTTTCATCGGCTATTAAAGCTTGTTGACAGCGTTAGGAGAGCCATCGTGACAAAAGAAAATTCATCCCGCTTACCAGGCTTTTACAATCTCTCACCCTATGAAAGAAAAAAACTTCTTGCCAATCTTCTCGATCTTTCAAAAGATCAATTCGAAGCCCTGGGGGGTAACGCAGGTTTAAACGTGGAACAAGCGGATCACATGATAGAAAACGCCATTGGGATATTCGGCTTGCCGTTGGGAATCGCGACAAATTTTGTCGTTAACGGTAAGGACGTTCTGATCCCCATGGTCGTTGAGGAACCTTCCGTTGTCGCTGGTGCTTCTTTCATGGCCAAGCTTGTACGCCATAGCGGAGGATTTCAAGCCGAAACAATCGGATCAGAGATGATCGGTCAAATTCAAGTTCTGGATATTTCCGACTTAGAAATAGCGCGTGATGCACTTTTCGAACACAAGGAAGAAATCCTGGCTGAGGCAGATAAGGTAGACCCCCTGTTGAAACAATTAGGTGGAGGGGCAAGAGATTTAGAGATCAGGATTTTCCCTGAAACACCCATCGGTCCCATGCTCATCGTCCATCTCATTTTTGATACTCGCGATGCCATGGGAGCCAATACGGTGAATACTGCTGTAGAGAGACTCACGCCAAGCATTGAAAGGCTTACCGAAGGGAGAGTGCACCTGCGTATTCTATCCAACCTTTCCGACCGAAGGTTAGCCCGATCCAGATGCGTAATTCCTCAAAATGTGCTTAATTTCAACTCCTTTGAGGGCGAGCAGGTTCGGGATGGAATTGTGGAAGCTTGGGCATTTGCTGCAGTGGATCCGTATCGCGCTGCAACACACAACAAGGGGATCATGAATGGCATTGACGCTGTGCTCATTGCAACGGGCAACGATTGGCGCGCGGTTGAAGCGGGAGCACATGCCTATGCAGCCCGAGCCGGTCGATACACATCTCTGAGCGAATGGCGAGTAACGGAGGATGGTAGTTTAGAAGGCGTGCTTGTCCTTCCCCTGGCTGTAGGTACAGTTGGCGGAGCCACGCGCGTCCACCCCACCGCAAAAGCAGCCCTGGCAATGATGGGGATTGATCGTGCACAAGAACTTGCAGAGGTTATTGCTTCCGTAGGATTGGCTCAGAATTTGGCTGCTTTAAGAGCGTTGGCCACGGAAGGGATCCAGAGAGGTCATATGTCTCTCCATGCCCGACAGGTCGCGATCGCTGCCGGTGCAGCAGGCCAAGACATCGAACGAGTCGCGCAACGAATGATCGATGAAGGTACAATACGCATTGATCATGCGCGTCAAATCCTGAAGGATGGTAAGAAGAGTTGAAATCAAAGCGTCCAAAGCCTGGAGAAAGTTGAATGCAAGAAAATAAGATTCTTAGACCCATACGAAAAGTCGGTATCGTTGGTTATGGGGCCTACATCCCGCGCTATCGACTTCCTGCAAGGGAAGTGGCACGTGTTTGGAAAGCGGATACCAGTGGTGAACCATCGGGAGAGAAAGCAGTCGCTGGCCTTGACGAAGATGTCATCACAATGTCGATCGAGGCCGCACGCAATGCCCTCGCCAGGGCAATGATTGATCCCGCAAAAATTCGAGCTGTTTGGGTAGGATCAGAATCCCATCCTTCCGCGGTAAAACCCACATCGACGGTTGTGGCTGAAGCTATTGGCGCTGTTCCCAATACGCAAGCGGCCGATTGGGAATTCGCCTGTAAAGCGGGAACAGAGGCTATGCAAGCTGCCATTGGTTTTGTAGGATCAGGGATGGCCGCGTATGCTTTATCCATTGGGATGGATACAGCCCAAGGCCGTCCCGGAGATGCACTGGAGTACACTGCTGGAGCTGGTGGAGCAGCTTACCTGCTCGGACCAGCGGAGGAATCCCTGGCGATTATCGAGGCTTCTTATTCCTTCACTACCGACACGCCGGATTTCTTCCGCAGAGCCAATGAAAAATATCCCGAACATGGCGAAAGATTCACCGGTGAACCGGCTTATTTCAAACACATCTCGGCTGCTGCCCAAGAGCTAATGCGGGCAACTGAAACAAAACCTGAAGACTACACCTATGCCGTATTCCATCAGCCAAACGACAAATTTCCCAAGCGGGTAGCCAGTTCCTTGGGGTTCAAACCTGATCAAATCGAAGCTGGTCTATTGGTGCCCTGGATTGGCAACACCTATGCTGGATCTGCACTGGTTGGATTGACCGCAGTATTGGATGTCGCTGAACCTGGGGATAAAATCCTGCTCGTCTCCTATGGCTCTGGAGCTGGATCGGACGCTTTCACGATCCAAACGACAGAAGAGTTGATAAAGAGGCGAAAACAAGCTCCTTCTACTCAGGAATATATCCAAAGAAGAACAGAGATTGATTACGCAACTTATTCCCGTTATCGCGGGAAGTTATCGATGAAGTGATCATGTCCAAAAAAATGAATTCGACTCGTGAAATTATCATTCTAGGGGTTGGAATGACCCCGTTAGGCGAACACTGGGATCTCTCCATTCGTGAACTGGCGCTTGAAGCTATATCCGCAGCACGTGCGGAAGCTCCACAGGTTCGTCCAGAGGCCTTCTATGTTGCCAATATGCTCGCTCCTGCACTCTCTCGCCAATCGCAGCTTGGGGCATTGTTGGCAGATTTCGTTGGTTTAAGAGGCATCGAAGCCATGACAGTCGAGGCGGCTGGTGCTTCTGGGGGTGCAGCGCTCAGGCAAGCCTACCTCGCTCTCAAATCTGGAATGATCCAATCTGTACTTGTGGTTGGCGCAGAAAAAGTAACCGACCGTGTTGGATCCGAAGTCGATGCAGCCTTGGCTACAATGACCGATACCGATTATGAAGCCATTCAAGGCATTACGCCCACTGCCCAAGCAGCCCTGCTGATGCGTCGCTACTTGCACGAATATCATGCCCCCCAGGATGCTCTCGCAGGTTTCAGCCTGAACGCGCATGCCAACGGTGCCTCCAATCCATTGGCCATGTTCCAGAAGGCCATACGACCTGAACAATACAGCAAGGCCCCGATGGTGAGTGATCCGATTAATATGTTTGACGCTTCCCCCATCGTGGATGGCGCAGCAGCCATTCTCCTGGCATGTAGGGATACCATTCCGGCAAACCATGATCATCCCCTAGTTAAGATTGCTGCCTCAGCCATGTCGTCAACCGCGGTAGCGCTTCATGATCAACCCGATCCACTTGTTATCAGCTCTGCGGTCTCTTCTGTTCAGAAAGCTTTCGAACAGGCGAAACTTTCCCTGGAAGATATCGACCTCTTCGAACTCCATGATTCATTTTCAATCATGGCAGCCTTATCCTTAGAAGCCGCTGGATTTGCCTCCAAAGGGGAGGGATGGAAATTGGCAGCGGATGGTGCCATTGCATTGGATGGTAAAATCCCCATCTGTACTTTTGGTGGCTCAAAAGCCCGAGGGGAGGCTGGTGGGGCAACAGGTGTGATGCAGGTCGTAGAGGTCGTCCGGCAACTACAAGCTTTAGCAGGCAAGAATCAGGTATCCAATGCTAAAATTGGCATGGCTCAGTGCTTGGGAGGCATCGGAGCAACGGCTGTGACACATATTTTGACTCATTTTAAGGATCACTAGAAGGACTTTGATAGTTCTTGATAGTCTTTCGGGCATAAACTCATGACGATTAAAAATGGTATAAGGCGAGGATGGTATGGAATTATCTCAACATTGGAGACTCAAACAACAGCGGTATAGTTTAGTCGGTGAAATTTGTCCATATTGTGAAGGTAAGATCTTTCCACCCCGTGATATCTGCCCAGATTGCGGAAATGAAGCCAAAACAACGTTCCAGTTCAACGGCAAAGGGGAAATTTACTCTTTCACAACCGTCCGTCAGGCGCCAGCAGGCCATGAGGAAAACGCTCCTTACACATTGGCTCTCGTCCGATTGGAAGAAGGACCCATGGTTGCTGCTCAACTTACAGATTTAGATGACCAAGCCGTAGAAATCGGCATGCCTGTTGAGATGGTCACTCGCAAGCTTCGTTCTGAAGGTGAACGTGGCTTGCTGATTTATGGCTATAAATTCCGACCTATCCTTAAAGCAGCCTAACGAACATTTTCTATGCCATCTAAAGACTTGCGTCAAGATTGTTCGCAAGTCTTTGTGTTTCACATTCGTCCCTCCTTACTCCCATTGCACAAGTCCGTCCTGGGTTCATTAATTTCAATCCAACAACGTATCCTCGACTCACGCTATCTTTTGTGGCATCCTTCTTGCAACGAAAAAGGGTAGGATTGTCGTCATTCTTGACGCACCCAAACGTTTGTGCTACCATCCGCTACTGAAGATCATCTTCGTACGGCTGGCTGGCCTAGATATAAGGAGAGATCAATGAGTACGATGCACCTGCGAAATATAGTACTCACAGCCATCATTATCTTAGGAGTAATTCTGGCAGGATGCACACGCTCTGCCTCTACGCCTCCTGCTGCGACAGAAATTGGAGGGCTCACGGAGGAAGAGATCAATCAACGCGCTACAATGGACGCCGTCCGTGCAACGCTCCTTGCCCAAACGGAACAGCCCGAAACATCTGAACCGTCAACTCCGACACCTACCGCAACCATGAGCGTCCCTACTTCCACAGCGACACTCGCAGGTCCCACGCAGACGCCCGTAGTTGTCTATGACACACCCACTCCCCAAACAGGGCAAGAGACAACCTATATTGTGCAAGCTGGTGACTCGGTCTATTCTGTCGCCCGTGCATTTGGTGTCAGTCCCGACGATCTTATCGCAAGGAACAATTTGCAATATCCCTACTACCTGGACATTGGGCAGGAGCTGATCATCCCCGCAGGTGGAACCTCATCTGGTGGCAGCACTCCTTCTGCAGGCACCAAACAACACGTCGTCCAGCAAGGGGAATGGATTTACTCTATTGCTCGCAAGTATGGTGTATCTCCAGATGATATTATCGCCCTAAATAATCTGCCCTATCCCTACACCCTTTACCCAGGCGATGTCCTGTACATCCCCTAAGGATGATGAATGGCATCCATAGAGGGCGGCCAGTTGGTCGCCCTTCTTTTATGGAGGACCTATGCTATACGCCACATTAAAATCTGAACTTGTTTTTCAAGGAAAAGTCTTCAACATCCGAATTGACGAAGTGCAAAAAGCGGATGGCCAAAGGATGCGCGTTGATGTAGTTGAACATGGCGGTGCAGTGGTTATCCTCCCTTTCGATGAGGAAGGGCGCATCTGGTTTGTTGATCAATATCGCTACCCGGTAGGTCGAAGGCTACTAGAACTTCCTGCGGGGACCTTGGATCCAGGCGAAGACCCAGAAATTTGTGCCGTGCGAGAGTGTCGGGAGGAGATCGGGATGTCCCCAGGCTATTTGACTCCTTTAGGAGGACTTTACTTAGCCCCAGGCTATTCCACAGAATTTGTGCATTTTTTTGTAGCTCAAAATCTTTCACCTGCCCCTCTGGCTCTCGACGAAGACGAAGACCTCAAAGTTAAGTGCCTCACCGTTGGTGAAGTGAAAGAATGGATCACCAAAGGTCAGATCTATGACGCTAAAACTTTGGCTGGTCTCTTTCTGGCATTTGAACACCTCCATCTTCTCAACCAGGGATAATAACTTCAAATTCTGGAAAAAATTCCTGGTTCCATTAAAAACAGGATTGAGTCCACTGAAAAAGCCCCTCAAGATCGAAGTGAGAGACCTAAGGTTGGTTCCGCTCAATTGAGCATTTTTTCCAGGCGAGGATTGAGTCAAAGCGAAGATTTCCCTTACCATGACTCTCTGGTTATGATATACTTACCCACCGCGCCGCCCGAGAGAAAAAGGGCGACCGGTAGTATGTAGATCCAAGTAAAGGGAAGCGAGCATGTCTGATCATATTAAAGCCATCGAAGTGCCTGTTAACCCACAGATTCCCGAGCTTCACCCCGGTGATACTGTAAGTGTTCACGTACGAATTAAGGAGGGTGATCGCGAACGAGTTCAGGAATTTCGCGGCACCATTATTCGCATGCGAAAAGGGGGTAACAACGCTAACTTCACTGTCCGTCGAATCGCATCCCATGGTATAGGAGTCGAGCGAACCTTTCTCCTTCGTTCCCCTCGTGTTGAGAAAGTCGTTGTTCAACGTGGTGCCCATGTCCGTCGTGCACAACTCTACTTCCTGCGTGATCGAACTGGCAGGCGAGCGAGGTTAAAAGAAAAACGCCGATCCTGAGAGGTGCAAATTACATGCAGGGCAGTGCTTTAGATCACCGCCCTGCTTTTCATTTAATGCTTCCCCACCTTGACCAAGAGCCTTCCCTGGTAGTAATCTTGACCGCATGAAACCAGCTTCAATTGGGATCTTTGATTCGGGAGTGGGGGGTCTCTCCATTCTGCGAGAGATTCGGGAAACCCTGCCTCAAGTGCCCCTCCTTTATTTTGCTGACCAAGTCCATGTACCTTACGGCTCCCACCCTATGGAGGAGGTTCACACCTTTGCAGAAGGCATCTCCCGATTTCTCATCACGCAAGGCTCGAAACTGATCGTTGTTGCCTGCAACACAGCCTCCGCAGCCGCTTTGCATTCATTACGTTCTACCTTCCCTCAAATCCCTTTTGTTGGAATGGAGCCAGCAGTAAAACCAGCTGCCCTCACGAGTCGAACCCAAAAGGTAGGTGTCTTGGCAACTTCAGCAACGTTTCAAGGGGAGTTATTCGCCTCCGTTGTGGAACGTTTTGCACAGGGGGTCGTCATTGTGGAACAAACACTGCCCGGTCTTGTTGAACAAGTCGAAAAGTTAAAGCTCAACAGCCCAGAAACTCGAAAAATCCTAACAGCCGCTCTTGGCCCACTGCTGAAGCAAGGGATAGACACCTTGGTTCTGGCTTGTACTCACTACCCCTTTGTGATGCCGATGATTGAGGAGATAGCCGGCCCTGGCGTTCAGATCATTGATCCAGCTCCAGCAATCGCCCGGCAAACCCAACGGATTTGGGAGCAACTGGCCATACCCATTCAGCCAACTCAATCTGATCTTGTCCTCTATTATTCCACAGGTGATCCAGAGAGATTGGTTTCAGCGGCACTGCAGCTTATCCAACATAAGGGGCCTGGAATAAAAGCGAAATGGCGTGGTTCACAAATACGGACCGGTGGAGGAGACTAGCGATAAATCGAACTTTGGAATAAACTTAGGGCCAATTTTGGCTGACAGTCCATCACTGTCCGGCAAACCCCAGGAATAATGTTCGAACCATTTTAAAACTTTGGATAAGTGAAAGGAGAGGGAAAGAATGGATTTGGGACTATCATTTACCTATGTATTTCAGGATAAGGATTGGGTAAAGAAGATCTTATTCGGTGCCGTAGCTTTTCTTATTGTTTTGGTTGGCTGGATCCCGCTCTTGGGATGGGTCATAGAAATTGCTCGGCGAGTCATCCGTCAAGACCCTGAGCCCTTAGCAGATTGGAGTGATTTAGGAAAACTATTCACGCTTGGACTCAAAGGTTGTGTCATTATCATCCTAGCCGCATTGCTCCCTGGAATCCTTGCGATTCCATATGCTATCCTGGGAAGCATCTCCAACAATTCCGAAACAATCTTCACGATCTATTCCGTATGCTACGGTTGTTTCAGCATTCTCTATGGGATTTTGATCGCCCTGGCTATTCCCGCTTCCTTGGGTATCCTTGCAGATACTGACCAATTAGGGAATGCGCTCAATCCGAGCAAAATCTTCAGCCTGGTCCGAGCAGCTCCAGCTGCTTACATTTTAGCTTTTCTTGGAGCTTTCGTTGCAAACATTATAGGTGAGCTGGGAACCATCTTGTGCGGTATAGGCTTTATTGCAACCATGTCCTACGCATCTGCTATCATCGGACCCCTTTACGGGCAGGCCTATCGACAAGCCTCTGCTGCTACTCTCCAAAACCCTATCTCGACTGTATGAGTTCGTAAGACCTTAGACGGAGAAAAAGCCCCGTTTGTCCAAAACTCAAACGGGGCTTTCCCTTGGTAATAGCATCGCTCCTTCTATCTCGAAGGGGCGTCCATTTTGTCAAATTCTGATAAACCCTTTCAGCGTTTCTTTGATTCCCTCCTACAAATCCACTTCTATCCCAATAATGGGCAGAAGAGCCGTTTGAATCAGCATCATGAGGAGAAAACCAGCTGTTCCAAAAGGGTGCTGGAAACTCGTTGATTATCTTCTGTACGGCTCGTTGGGATCATTTCGGACATCACCAGGAAGATCATCGCACCCGCCGTTCTTGTTCATGAATATGCCGATCCAAAAGGATCGCTGGAGGCAAAGGACGGTAAATGGGTTGCCCGGTCCTCGCCCGCCTGAAGGACTGCCTCTCTCCCTGAGAGTCTTCCTAAAGCCTCCTATACCATCGAACGCGGGATACCGGCTTGTTTACTGATTTGGTATCCCGTGTTGGGATGATCGCCCAATAAGCTGAGGTACACCTTGACCTCATATTCTGTGAAGCCCAAGGACATAAGATCCATCACAAAGGTCTCGTCCATAATAGTAATCCTATTTCAAAACTACTGGTAAGGTTATAAAACACCA
>MGNI01000140.1:45936-47966 GCA_001795115.1 Chloroflexi bacterium RBG_16_48_8
CCGGCTTGCTTCATCTCACTGGCTGAGATTCGCGCAACCGAGGCAACTGTTTCACCGTCCTTCAGATCCATCAGGCGCACACCCATCGTCGCCCTTCCCGCCTGTCGGATGGGCATGACCTTTGTCCGTAATACGATCCCTCCACTGGAGATGATCGTCAGATCATCTAAATCATCCACAACCTGAGCCGACGCAATAGGACCTGTCGTCTTGAGCCGGTTCTTGTCCAGGGTGAGGATGCCACCTGTCGCTCGTCCTTTCGGCATATACTCTTTCAAAGGTGTTCGTTTCCCATATCCATTTCGTGTGACCACAAGCAGATCTTTATCGGAATCAACAACAGCCATAGATGTCACGAGATCACCCGAGCGCAAATTGATGGCTCTCACCCCTTGGGCCTGCCGTCCCATGGAGCGAATCTTACTCTCATGATAGCGAAGGGCGTAGCCTTTCTCAGTAACAACAATAATTTCATCATCTCCACTTGTTAATCGGACCCACCCCAAGTAATCCCCCTCCTCCAGGCTAATGGCGATCAGGCCTGAGGGACGGACAGAGGAAAATTCGGAGAGAGCAACCCGTTTGATCTTCCCATACCTCGTGGCCATGATACAGTAATTTGCCGCGTTGAAGTCAGGGACAACAACGGTCGCAGTTATCGTCTCATTTGGCTCGACAGCTAAAACATTCACAATCGGAATTCCTCGAGCGGTTCGGAGGGCGTCAGGGATTTGGTATGCTTTCTCAGAATATACTTTCCCGCGGTCAGAGAAGAACAAGATCGTATCCAGGGAACGGGCCGGGAAGAGCATCATGACCTCATCTTCTCCCCTCATTTGGTGCCCGGTTACCCCACGACCTCCCCGATGCTGGCTGCGATAGGTTGTGGCAGCAACCCGCTTTACATATCCCCTTTCTGTAATGCTTATGAGAACAGCCTCATCTGGGACGAGGTCCTCATCTGAAAATTCCTCACTTGCATCTGGTGCGATTTTTGTACGACGCGGATCGCCATACAGACCAACGATTTCCTTTAAATCCCCTTTGATCAAGGCCAAGATCTTCTTTGGATTAGCTAAAAGGTCCTCCAAGTATTCGATCCTCTCCCTGACTTCCTTATGCTCTTGTTCAATCTTTTCACGCTCAAGAGCAGCCAGACGACGCAGTTGCATATCCAGGATCGCTTGAGCCTGGATTTCAGAAAGATTGAACTTCTCCATGAGGCGCTCTTTGGCAACATCAGCATCTGGGGATTCGCGGATGGTTTTGATAACCTCGTCGATATTAGCCAGGGCGAGGAGATATCCTTCCAGGATGTGAGCCCTGGCACGTACCTTCTCTAAATCGAACTCGGAACGTCGATTGAGCACCTCTCTTCGATGTTCAATAAAGATTTGAAGAGTACGTTTCAAAGGGAGAAGTCTTGGTTCTCCATCGACCAATGCCAAAAGTTGAACGCCAAAAGTGCTTTGCAGGGCGGTGTATTTGAAAAGCTGATTGAGCACCTTTTTGGGTTGTGAGCCACGCTTGAGTTCGACAACGATGCTCATCCCTCGTCGATCTGACTCATCACGAAGATCCGAGATATCATCCAAACGGCCTTCTCGAGCAAGGTTGGCTATTCGTTCGATGAGGCTTGATTTATTCACCTGGTACGGAATCTCAGTAATGACAATCCTGAACCTCCCCGCGCCGCCCTCCTCGATATGGGCCAGGGCTCTCATCACGATACGACCCCTGCCCGTGCTGTAGGCCTGACGAATACCTTCGGCGCCAATAATCATCCCTCCTGTCGGAAAATCTGGACCAGGAACACGCGCCATAAGATCATCGATAGTAATCTCATCAAAACGATCGTAGTTATCAACCATGAAGGAGAGTGCCTCAGCCACCTCTCCTAGGTTATGCGGTGGAATATTGGTGGCCATTCCCACCGCAATGCCTGAAGCTCCATTCAGGAGCATATTGGGTAGCCTGGCAGGAAGAACGGTCGGTTCCTGGAGGGAGGCATCGAAATTATCCGTAAAATC
>MGNI01000141.1:0-2250 GCA_001795115.1 Chloroflexi bacterium RBG_16_48_8
CAGCTCCGATAACTGCCCTCCTGAGTTCCTCCGCTAAACTCATCACGGGTGATATCAAATATGCCCCAACAGATGGGTTGCCATCCTTGAAAAAGGCCATTATCCGTTATATGGAAGAGATATACGATAAAGTTGTGGAACCAGAGAATATCATCGTTTCAGAGGGAGCCAAGCAGTCTATTTACAATGCCGTTTTCACTCTATGCGACCATAACGATGAGGTGATCATCTTGACACCCTATTGGGTCAGTTACCCTGAAATAGTAAAAATGTGTTACGGGGTGCCCGTCATTGTGACACCAGAGGATGGTGGTTTTCATCCCAGGATGGAGGACATCGAAGAGGTTGTTGGATCCTACACCAAACTCATCATCGTCAACAGCCCCAACAATCCATCCGGTGTGATGTACTCCGAGGAGTTCATCGCAGAGCTTGTCGATTTTTGCGAACGCAAAGGTATCTACGTTATCATGGATGATATCTATCACCGCCTGATCTTCGATGGAAAGAAACCCATTTCAGCCTATCGCTTCACCGATAAAGATATCGAGAATTCCAAACTGATTGTGATCAACGGTGTTTCCAAAGCCTATGGTATGACGGGATTCAGAATTGGGTGGACCGTGGCACCGCGCAAGGTTGTCGAGGTGATGACGAATGTGCAGGCTCAAATCACCTCGCACGCTTCCGTTATATCGCAAGCTGCTGCAGAAGGGGCTTTAACGGGTGTGCAAAGCGTTATCGAAAGCCTGCGGTTAACGATCCAGAACAATCGTGATGTTATGATGGAGGAATTAGGGACATTCTCAGGAATCCATGTCCAGAAACCGGATGGAACCTTCTATTGTTTTCCTGATTTTCGAGCTTACAACTCGAATTCTGTGGAATTGGCAAACTTCCTTCTCAAGAAGGCTCTCGTTGTGACGGTACCTGGGAAGGAATTTGGCATGGAAGGGTTCTTACGCCTCAGCTATGCTGGTAGTGTCACCGATATCACGGAAGGTATTGAACGCATTAAGTGGGCTTTGGATCCTGAATCACCCAACGATATCTATATTGGCGATAGAAAACTGATCAGGGATTGGTTATGAATAACTTACTCAACATCAAAACACCAGCAGAAAATGAAGCCGGGGTCTTCAAGAGCGATTACGGTCTCGATCGGCATGGACTTACTTATCTCAGGAAAGTCTACTGGAATCTCCCCCCAGAAGCACTCTATGAGGAGATCATCTTCCGCGGGGAAGGGAAGATCACCCGTAATGGTTCCATTTCCGTTGTCTCAGGGAAACATACGGCGCGGTCATGGCAGGATAAGTTCATTGTGCGAGAACCTTCTTCGGAGGAGAACGTTTGGTGGGGAGAATACAACCGGCCTTACAGCTCAGACAAGTTCAATGAATTGGTGGATCGACTTCAGGGCTTTTTCCAGGGTCGAGATGTTTTTGTACAAGACTGCTACATTGGATCCGATCCCAAATATCAAATGCCTGTGCGGATCATCTCCGAATATGCCTGGCATAGCCTCTTTGTGCGAAATATGTTCCTCCTCCCGCAGTCACAGGAGGAATATCGTCGACATGTCCCAGAATTCACCTTAATCGCTGCTCCATCCTTCAAAGGGACGATGCCCATCGACCAGACACGTACAAGCACCTTCATCGTTCTCAACTTCGATCAGAAGCTCTGTATCGTGGGTGACTCAGGGTATAGCGGAGAGATTAAGAAATCGATCTTTACGGTCATGAATTACTATCTCCCTTTACGGGGCGTGATGACCATGCACTGCTCGGCCAATCAAGGGGATGACGAGAATGATGTGGCCTTGTTCTTCGGCCTCTCCGGGACTGGAAAGACCACGCTTTCCAACACGACCGAGCGCTATCTCATCGGTGATGATGAACACGGTTGGAGCGATAATGGTGTCTTTAATTTTGAGGGCGGTTGTTACGCCAAGGTCATCCAGCTTTCTCCCACCGCAGAACCACTGATCTACGCCAGCACCCGACGTTTTGGCACCTTGCTGGAGAATGTGGTCTATGACCCGGCCACCCGCTATGTCGATCTGGACGATGATGAGATTACAGAGAACACGCGAGCATCCTATCCCCTGGAGTTCATCGAGAATGCTCTACCAGAGAAGCGAGGCGGACATCCCAAGAACATCTTCTTGCTCACCTGCGATGCTCAGGGTGTAATGCCGCCCATCGCCAGGCTCACACCTGAGCAGGCGGTCTATCACTTCCTATC
>MGNI01000141.1:2420-2735 GCA_001795115.1 Chloroflexi bacterium RBG_16_48_8
GCTCAATACCGGTTGGGTGGGGGGAAGCTACTGGGCGGGTCGTCGGATCAGCATCAGTCATACAAGAGCCATCTTAAGTGCGGCCTTAAGCGGCAAGCTTGATAAGGTTGAATACAGGAAGGATCCGGTCTTCGGTTTTGATGTCCCCAAGACATGTGAAGGCGTACCAGCCGAGATTCTGGATCCGGCCTCTTCCTGGTCAACTCCGCAGGATCACTCTGAGAAGTACAATCAGCTGGCGGCACGGTTTAGAGAGAATTTCAAGAGATTTGAGAAATACTGCCAACCCGAGATCCTCCAGGCAGGGCCAAATTT
>MGNI01000141.1:2843-3437 GCA_001795115.1 Chloroflexi bacterium RBG_16_48_8
ATGAAACATTATCGAGGTGTAGGAGCAACCCTGTTGGTCGCCTTTATAATTCAGATTTGACCGGCCAGCGCCACCCATGTATTTTGTAAACGGTCTTGCAGGCTTTTCGGAATGCTCTGGATCAAGCGGTATCCCAATTCAGGATTTTGATCGCAAAGCTCGCGCAGACTTTTGGCTTCGATTTGGATCACCTTGCAGTCTTTTTTGGCCATCCCTGAAGCAGGCAGGTGATAAGGGGGGATGAGGGCTGAGAGGGCCATGAGATCCCCCGCGACAAGATTACCTACGACCACCTTCCTCCCTTCACTTAGGGTGAATATAATGTCGACTTCCCCTTTGGTCAACAGTATCAATTGGGTGGCTTCTTTGCCCCACTCATAGATGCGCGAGGTGGCCAAAAAGGCGCCGCTTTCTTCAAAGATCTCTTCGCCAGATTTGTAATTGCGTTCTTCGCTGAGCAACGCTACTTCTTTGAGACATTTCTCTGAGATGCCTGAAAAATGTGGGTAGTGTCGAAAAGTTCTGTTGAAATCATGGTTTCTCTCCCTTGATTAAGCATGGATAAAACCAGTTCAACCACCTCCGGAAGAGAGG
>MGNI01000141.1:3482-6313 GCA_001795115.1 Chloroflexi bacterium RBG_16_48_8
CGGCTTCGATACCAATTAGATCGATCCTATCTTGGTCAGGTAGGTGCGCTCCGGCCTGACGCCCGAATTCTAAAGCGGTTGGCAGGTTGACATCGTGAGCAGAAGCACTCCGTTGGGTGGGAATATCATCTGGAGAAAGGAGATGGATGGTGCCAGGGGCTGCACCTGTGCAAATCGCATCTACAATGATGGCGCGATCATAGCCAACCATTTGCTCCATAAGGCGAAGTCCGCCCCAATAATCCTCAATCGTTTCGATCTCAGGATTACCAGCTAATAACCCTCTCAACTCTCGGACAAGACGCAAACCAACGCTATCGTCGCGTAAAAGTGGATTGCCAAGTCCGATGATCAATGTTTTCATGCATCAACCTGACATGAGCGGTCAGCATTCATGCCTTGAATTGTTGATCATTAAAGGTTTGAATGCTGACCGCGGTATTTAATCAGTCGAGATTCTGGGTGCGTCGTTCGAGAATAGTACCTTCAGAATCATGGATGGTGACTTCGAGTGGCATCTGACCAGGTAAGGTATGTGTCGCACAAGCCATACATGGATCATAAGCCCGATAGGCCATTTCGATGGTGTTAAGTAAACCCTCTTTGATTTCCACGCCTTTCTTGATGAGTCCTTGGGCTGCTTTCTTGACGGACATATTGATAGCGGCATTGTTGTTCGTAGTTCCAACGATCAGGTTCACTTTGGTGAGAACACCCCGCTCATCGGACCAATAGTGGTGCGTGAGCGTACCGCGCGGTGCCTCCACAGAGCCGACACCTTCCGTGGGTGTCTCTTTTGGCAGTACGCGGTAAGTTTCACCCGTGATCTCCGGATCCGTCGCAAGCTGAACCCAGCGTTCCGTGGCGTAGAGCAGCTCAATCAGCCGAGCCCAGTGGGTGGCAAGTGTGTGATTGACTGGTTTGCCACCTAAAGTGTCGTACATTCGCTGGTATTCTTCTTGAGCCAGGGGTGTCGCCATTCCATCGGCAGTGTTGAGTCGGGAGAGTGGAGTCGCTTTGTAAACTCCCGAGTCCTCTCCATCCACAAAGCCTTTCCAGCCGATCTTCTTCAGGTAGGGGAACTTCAAGTAGGACCAGGGTTCAACATGTTCAGCGACGTAATCCAGGTAATTCTTGGATTCATACTTGGCATGTTCTTTACCATCCGGTCCAACGACGCGGATCATGCCATCATAGAAGTTGACATGGTTATTTTGGTCAACCGTACCCATGTTATAGGTGCGGTGGATGTAGGCATCGTTGGTGATCAAGTTGACATAGTCCGTATTGCCCAGAACGATGTCGTTGAAAAGCTGGATGGAGAATTTGGCAAACTCGATAGCCTCTCGACCACGCGCCTCAACCTCCACTCGCAGTTCCTCGCTCAGCCCCTTGCTCACTCCGCCAGGGAGTCCCCAATTGGGATGGACAGGCCGGCCACCGATTTTCTTGATCAGGTAGTGGCCATCGTGGCGCATCTTCAACACTTTTCCAGCGATGTCCATCCCGACTTTCTTGATGATCCCAAGGATGTTCCGCTCTGCAACAGGCGCATCCGGGCCCATGACAAAGTCGGGACCTCCCAGGGCGTAAAAGTGGGTGGTGTGATCCGTCGCGTAGAAGATGCTGTAGAACAGCTCTCGTAATTTCTTGGCCGTGGGTGGTGGGTCAACGTGGAAGAGGGCATCCAGCGCTTTGGTTGACGCCATGTGATGGGCCTCAGGGCAGACACCGCAAATGCGGTTTGTGATATTTGGCATATCCTCCGCCAGTCGTCCAACACAGAATCGTTCAAAACCGCGCAATTCTGGAACTTGCAGGTAGGCATTTGCGACTTCCCCATGATCGTCAAGAAAGATGTCGATCTTGCCATGGCCCTCGAGTCGGGTGATGGGATCGATTGAAATTCGTTTCATTGTCCAGACCTCCTTCTCTCAGGCCGTCTCGGCCGCTGCGCCGGATGGCGCACTTTCACTCCCGGTGAATGCGCTTCGTCGGAGCATACTGCCTGCTAAATTGAACTTATAAAAACTCCCAACGGGATCAGGAATACCCTCGCGGATGATGCGTTCAATCTCCTCCGGGTCATTCGAGTCGATTACGGACGCAAGCGCTGTCATCATCCTTGCACCGATATCCTTGACGCCTTCATTGGGACCATGACATCCGATGCATGGAGAATTAACCTTCGGGCACATTCCTCCACATGCGGCTCGCGTAGCGATGCCCATGCAGAGGATCCCTTGTTCCAGAAGGCAGGTCTTTCCATCCGGGATGACCTCCCAGGTTCGTTTGAATCCCTTGATCTTCTTCTCAGACCTAATCATATCGCATTGATCACAAACGGTGGTGTGTTTTCCAATGACGGAGCCAGGCGGAGGCAACTTGCCCTCCAGGATGGCGACCAGTGCATCCCAGATATCGTCCGCCTCGGGCGGACAACCAGGGATGTAGTAATCCACATCCACGGTCTGTCCTAACGTTTTGACAGTATTGTAGAAATAGGGCAGGGTTAACATCCCCTCATCAGCCTCGTACTCCGTCAGAGGTACAACGCCCTCAGGATTAACCGTGCTGGGAGTATCGAAGTACGCCGTATGGAAGATCTCATCCCTATTGGTCACATTCGCCAATCCCGGGATGCAGCCTTCCTGCGCACAGGAGCCAAAAGCTACCAGTGTTTTGGATTTCTGACGGAGCAATTTAGCCATATATTCCTGTTCGCTGGTACGGATGGCTCCATTGAAGAGGCACAGATCTATGCTCTTGTCCTCCATCTTTTCAATGCTGCGTACTTTCCCATCCATAACACAGGGCCAGAAGACGATATC
>MGNI01000141.1:6457-11690 GCA_001795115.1 Chloroflexi bacterium RBG_16_48_8
CTTCAACCAGGCGTTCAAGGGCAGCATCGATATCTTCTTCTTCGCTCCATTTGCCCTTCCAATTGAGGGGACCTAGCGCACGCACTTGATCAACCATCTGATTGATTGCTCGGGCGAGTTGAACTCCCTCTGCTGCTGATGCCCACTGCAACCGCACACGTTCTTCCTCTATCCCCAGAGCCTTAAGGGTGTGCTTCAGCATGGCATATCGCCGCATCGTTTTATAGTTCTGTTCCAGGTAATGGCACTCACCAGGGTGGCATCCAGCGATCATCACAGCGTCTGCCCCCATTGAAAGAGCCTTTAAGACAAATTGCGGGTCTACTCGACCGCTACACATAACACGGATCATACGGATATTCGGTTGGTACTTAATCCGGGCCGTCCCTGCTAAGTCTGCAGCGCGGTATGAACACCAATTACACAGGAAGGCCACTATCTTCGGTTCAAACTTTTCTTCAGCCATAGGTCACTTCCTCCATTAGGCAGGGACACGTTCCTGCTCTGCTCGCAGCGCTTTTAAATCACCACCGCTGGTTACATCGAAAAGAATCCCTTCAATCTCAGCGAAAATTTGCTCATTGCTATAATGAGCACCTGTTATTGCTTGAGCCGGACAAGCTGCAACGCAAGTTCCACAGCCTTTACACAAAGCCGCGTTGATGTAGCTTACCTCTTTGTCTTCCAAGAACTCGATGGCATTGAAAGGGCACAAAGTATTACAAATTCTACAACCGGAGCATTTCTCTTCATGGATGGTTGCTACAATAGGTTCAATGAGCACTTCTCCTGCGGTGATCATGCCCTGGACCCTGGCGGCTGCTGCCGCACCCTGACCAACTGCGGCGGGGATGTCCTTGGGTCCTTGAGCAACACCAGCGATAAAGATGCCTTCTGTCATTGTGGCGACAGGGTCGAGTTTGGGATGGCGCTCGGTGAACCAGCCTTCCATGCTGCAAGAGATGCCAAATTTTAATCCGACATCTCGTGCGTCATATCGTGGCTGAAGAGCAGCCATCAGGACCACCATGTCGACCGGGATACGGCGCTGCTTCCCAATCAAGGTGTCCTCGACCTGTACAATCAGCTTGCTCTCTTCCCCAGGAAACCTGGGCGCATCTGTTACTTCTGCTACCTTACCGCGGATAAAATGCATGCCCTCTTCTAGCAAGCGATTATAGAACTCCTCATAACCCTTGCTGGGAGTGCGCATGTCGATGTAACAGGAGTAAACCTCAGCGTCTGTCCTCTCCATCACCAGATGGCCGAATTTCAGTGCTGCCATACAGCAAATGCTTGAGCAGTAAGGGTTGAAACGCTGGTCTCGGCTACCTACGCAGTGGACGATGACCACTGACTTTGGCTCAGTCACTCCATCGCGGAGGACGATCTTGCCTTCTGTGGGGCCGGTGGCGTTGCACATACGCTCGAATTCAAGACTGGTGAACACATTGGCCAAACGTCCGTATCCATATTGAGGGATGGTTTTGCAGTCGAATAAGTCGAATCCTGTGGCCAGGATGACATTACCAACATTTATATCGATGTAGGTATCCTCCTGCTCGAAGGCAATCGCTTCGGTGGGACAGAAAAGCTGACATGCTTTGCATTTGCCAGTCTTGTAGTAGATACAATTCTCCCTGTCGATAACGGGTATATTTGGCACAGCCTGTGGGAAAGGCCGATAAATCGCTTTTCGCATGCCCAAGCCAGCTTCGAAAACATCATCAAGAACCCTCTTGGGGCACTTTTCGATGCAGATGCCACAACCGGTACAGGCCTCTTCATTGACATAGCGAGTCTTCTTCTTGATTCGAGCTGTGAAGTTGCCGACATAACCGGAGATCTCCTCAACCTCGCTATAGCTCAACAGGTTAATATTCGGGTGTGCACCAACATCGGACATTTTCGGTGTGAGGATGCATGCAGCACAATCCAGGGTGGGGAAGGTCTTATCGAATTGAGCCATATGCCCGCCAATGGAAGGCTCCCGCTCTACGAGGTAGACGACATGACCGGCATCCGCCAATTCCAAGGAAGCTTGAATGCCCGCAATTCCTGCGCCGACTACAATCGTATTCGGGTTGACCGGCACTACAGTGGGTTCCAGTTCCTCGTGCAACTGAACCCGATTGACAGCCGCGGCGATCATGGCTTTAGCCTTTTCCGTGGCGGCTTCTTTATCCTCTACGACCCAGGAGACCTGCTCACGGATGCTCGCCATTTGGCATAGGTAGGGGTTCAAGCCGGCATTGGCGCATGCACGACGGAAGGTTTTCTCGTGTAGGTGCGGTGAGCATGCTGCGACCACTACACGGGTCAGACCCTCTTTGGTGATATCCCCCTCAATCATCTCTTGACCGAGTGAAGAGCACATGAATTTATAATCGCGTGAAATGACGACATTCTCGAGTTCCTTGCCGGCCCACTTGGCGACTGCCTCGACGTCGACCACTCCAGCGATATTGGTGCCACAGTGGCAGATGTAGACCCCAACTTTTTCGCTCATATATTCACATCCTTTCGTCACTACTCTTCTGCAGGTGCGATGCACCTAGAAATTGAATCACAATTTCCTTATTTTATATACGACGATAGAGGTGTTGCAGAAACGAGTTCCTTCCCAATCCCTAAACGCTTGGCTGGGATTCCGAAGGCCAATCCCAACAGTTGCGTGAAATACATGACGGGCATAGAGAACTGTGTGCCAAACTCCTGGTTAACCTGCGACTGATAACATTCCAGATTAACCTGGCACAAAGGACATGCGGTAGCAATCAACGCCGCACCGCTGTCCATGGCATTCTGGAGAAGGTTGCGAACCATGCTCAGAGCTGCCCGTCGACTGGTGAGGATCAAGGAGCCGCCACAGCAGCAAAGTTTGAGGGCATATGGAACAGGTTCTGCGCCTATTGCTGACAGCAGATCCTCGAAGAACTCCGCCTGTTCAACCTCTTCATTGTCCTTCCTCGGCCTCAGGATCTGACAGCCATAATAAGGTGCAACCTTAAGACCATCCAACGGCTTTGAGACCTTTGTGCTTATCTCCTCTGGCCCCACATCCTGAGCAAATACTTCTATCAAGTGTTTGACCGCAATATTGCCAGAGAAATGTAGGTTGTCTTCCGCCAACGCGAAGTTTATATGATCGGCCAAATCTGGGTCCTCTTTTAGATGCAGGTTTGTGAAGTATGAATTCTTATAGCATGCGCTACAAGGAGCAACGAGGTCCAGGTTTTCTTGCTCAGCCATGGCCAGATTGCGAGCGCAAAGCGTATATGCCAGCAGCTCGTCAACGTGGAAATAGGCTGTGGCACCGCAGCAGTTCCAGTCCTCCAGTTCTTTGAGTTCCACCCCTACTTTTTTGCTGGTCTCAATGGTCGAAAGGTGGTAACTTAGCGCGATTTTCTCAAGAGAGCAGCCTGGGAAGTACGCGTACTCCTTCATGAGGCCTCCCCCACTGGTATGACTTTACTGATCATTCGCTTGAAGTTCTCGAGTCTTTTGATCCTTGGCGGAAGAATGGGCACTCTACCCTTCAGCATCAGCCCGGTTGCGGTAATAGCTTCCTGGAGGAACTCTCGAACGCCGAAACTGAACATGTAAGCAGGAGCCAGGATGGGCTCATAAGATCTTCCGCTTCTTACGATCGTTTTGACGAAAGTTTCAGAAAATACAGGTCCTATCAACTCCTCCGGATATACATGTTTCCAAATGGAGTAGCGCTTCAGTGCGTACATTAGTTCCGCGATATCGATTTGGGCCGGGCATCTAACGGTACAGTGGTAGCAGGATGCGCAGTACCAGAACGTGTTGCTGGCGAGGACCTCATCTTTATAATTAGCCATAATCATGCCGATAATCCGACGCGGTGTATGATCCATGTAGTCAGCTACTGGGCAGGTTCCCGAGCAAGTTCCACATTGAATGCAGGTTTTGATCGGGTTCCCATGTGCCGCATACAGGAGATTGGCAATCTCGTCGCTGAAAGAAGGTTTGGCCATATTGTTTTCCTCCTACTTCTCTTCAATGAAAGCCTTAATGTGTATACCATATCCACATCGCAGAAAACCATGTATTTCGTCCAAGATACGGAAACAAATGTAAGTAAATGTCACCATGGCCTGCTCAGTTTAGATTTGATACATCACTATTAACGTTTTGCCTTTTTTGTCTCCGCGGCCTGCAATAACGCGTTCACCCTCTCTAGAAGAAGCCCTGGCTCTACGGGTTTCTCAACCAGTTCATCGACATCAACAAAGTGAGGGTGCACCGGTTGGCCAGGGAAGAGATAAGCAATCTGCTCCCTTATGCCTGTAATGATCAATACGGGCATTTCCCTCAATTTGCGGTCCTTGCCCATCTTGCGAGCGATCATAACACCTTCTGCACCGCGACCCATCATGATGTCAAGCAGGAGCAGGTCAAATTTTCCGGTCTCAAGAGCTCGGAAACCGTCCTTCGGGTTGTACTGCGCCTCAACTTCGTACCCAGCAGTCTCAAGGATGGATTTGATCCCCTCCACAAAATCGGGATCATCATCAATGATTAATAACTTTTTTTGTGCAGTCACTGGAGATCTCCTTATTTATTATGAGTTAGCTAAGACACCCGTATTCAGAGCGGGTTCATTTTGTACATCAGTTTTTATAACTGGCAATCGAATCATAAAAGTACTCCCCTTATCTAGCGCGCTTTCTACTGAGATTGATCCACCATGAGCTTCGATGAGACGTCGTGTAATGGCTAACCCCAATCCACTGCCCCTCTCAGCCTCTTGGCTGGGCTTGCCCACATAGAAATCACCGAAGATGAAAGGCAGATCTTCCTCAGATATTCCAACACCCCTGTCCGTTACCGCGATCACGATGTCGTTCCCTTTCTCTTGAGCCTTAACAAAGATTTGACTTCCCATGCGGGAATATTTGATAGCGTTGTTAATGAGGTTCACCAGCGATTCGATCAGGGTGGTCTCATCTCCAGAGACCAGGCGCAGTGATTCCTCAAATGAAGCGACGAGTTCGATGTCTTTGCGAGTAGCATGGGGTTGAACACTCTCGATAGCCTTGGATATCAAAGCAGGAAGAGAGGTGGGCTGGAAATTCTCTCGGATTTTCTCAATATCAGCATCCGCGGTAATCACTCGAAGCCAGGTGTGAATAAGTTTGATAAGGCTATCAATTGATGATTTCATGCGTTCGAGTCGACTTTCCTCAGCTTCCGTTAGTTGATT
>MGNI01000141.1:11746-12789 GCA_001795115.1 Chloroflexi bacterium RBG_16_48_8
TTTAAGCTCATGGGAAACGATGGCCGCGAAATGTTCCCTGAGCATCTCTCTTTCCCTTCTGAGGGTAGTGGTTTCCAACACCAATCTTCTTCTCTCAAGCCCCCTGCGAGTAATCACACGGAACTCATCGGGAGTGAAAGGTTTCGGAAGAAAATCGTAGGCTCCTTTCTTTATGGCTTCTACAGCTGAACTCACTGTAGCATAGCCGGTGATTACGATGGTCACGATGGTAGGATTAAAACCATGAATTCGTTCAAGCACTTCAAATCCTGATAAGCCTGGCATCTTGAGGTCTACAAAGACAATATCCGGTTGAAATTCTTTGATAAGCTCCAGCCCAAAAGCGCCATCCATTGCGGTCGCTAAATAATAGGGTCCATCCTCCAGGATTTGGGTGCAGGAATCTAGAACGACTTCTTCATCGTCGATGATGAGTATCTTGGACTTATCTTTACTCATCTACATGCTCTTCTACCGCTCTCACAGGCAACCGTATGTGAAAGGTTGTTCCTTGACCCACCTTGCTCTCAACTGAAATGGCGCCTTTATGTTCTTTAATAATCCCGTAGCTAATAGCCAATCCCAGTCCCGTTCCATGCCCCGCTTCCTTCGTTGTAAAGAAGGGGTCAAATAGCTTCTCCATATTCTCTTCAGGGATTCCATGACCTGTGTCCAAAACTTCGATATGGATGAATTCCTCAAATGGGTTGAAGTAGGTCTTCAGAATTAATTGTCCACTATGTTGCATGGCTTCGACTGCATTGATGATCAAATTCATGAACACTTGCTGCATTTGCGAAGGATCAACGACAGCCATCGGAAGATCTCTGTCGAACTGTTTAATGATTTGAATATTATGGAATAAAGCCTGGTTTTTCACCAAGGCGACACATTCCTCCAGGACAGAATTGATGTCACATACGGTTTTATCGGGCTTACGTTGCCGTGAAAAATCCAATAATCCTCGGATAATATCTCTACAGCGGTTTGCCTGGGTTACTATTTTTTGAACGGATGATGCCGCCGAGTCTTGGCAGGACATC
>MGNI01000141.1:12820-13067 GCA_001795115.1 Chloroflexi bacterium RBG_16_48_8
GTTGTTCAATTCGTGCGCCACATTAGCCGCTAATTGTCCAATAAGAGCTAATCTTTCAGACTCCATGATCCTGCTCGTGGTGAATTCCTTCCATTGTTTATCTCTCTGCTTCAAGGCAGATGCCATGGCATTAAAAGAGTCCGCCATTTCCCCTAGTTCATCCCTCGATATGATCTCTACCTTCGCATCCAGATTGCCCTGTGCCACTTCTCTCGAAGCCGACACCAGCTTCTTGATTGGAACGGAA
>MGNI01000141.1:13113-16999 GCA_001795115.1 Chloroflexi bacterium RBG_16_48_8
GAGGGTGATCGCCAGGAATGCAAGTACCGCTCGATTTCTAATGTCATTGTACTTCTGCTCCAAAATGCCAACATACAGGATTCCGATGATTTCGTTATTGATATTCCTGATGGGTTCATAGGCAGTAATGTACCAATTGTTCACGACATAAGCGCGTCCAATCCAGGATTCTCCCTCGCGTACTACCTGATCGTAAACCTCCTCCGAAATGCGTGTTCCAATAGCTCTAGAGCCATCCTCGTTTTTGACATTGGTGGAGATTCTCACATCGTCCTGGAAGATCGTTGCTGTGCCGATGTCCTTGCCATCATAAATCAAGTCTTCATAGACAGTCTGTTTGATTTTATCAACGATCTCATAATTCCTGTTTAGCATGATCCCGCCATATATGATCCCAATAAGATTGTTTTGCTGGTCCAGGATCGGAGCTGCTGCCTTCAACAACATGCCGGATGTCTCTTCCTTCTCTTCCCTGACACGTGCCATAGGTGTGTCAATAAACACGAAATAAGCTTGCTCGGCAAGGAAAACGGATTCCTTTTGTAACTCACCCGCGGGTACAATCGATGTGGCTGCAACCAGCTCTTTTCTGCTAAGGACTGCTTTGATAAGCTCATCATGACTTTGGTTGTCACCAAAGAGGTCCGCATTGCTTGTTCGTAAAATCACATTACCGGTTTCATCTGTAATGGTCAATATATCAAGCCCTTCTCTCTCTTTCAACTTTACCAGCGTAGCGGTTTCCTGCTCCCCTATTTCTCCGGAAAGCAGTGCTTCTTGCAGAAAGTATCTATCCGACGTAAAAAGAACGACATCATAAATATGGTCCAGCTTGTTCAGATATATTACTCGGGCAGCATTGAGATCATGAAGTACCTTCTCCTGCGCCTCCGCTACGATGTGGTCACTAAACAATCGGATCCCCACAACGATGAAGACAGCGCTAATGATCGCGATGATGAGAAGAAAGCTCAAGATGAGCTTTGCTGCTATGGAGATTTTTAGACCGCTATTTCCCCAAAAACCGCATCTCGCCAGACGTTCAATCACGAATGACCCTGACTTTATTCATCATCATCGCAAAAGGTTTTCACCCATGTATCCAAACCACTACCTTCCATATTCATCTTCTTCGGGGTGGTTCAAAAATATCTAAGAGTTGCGCACGTGCAGCTCGCAGGCGGCTGGAAATCACCTCGGCTACCTTCCATATGATGTTGTATCCCAGGTCGTGATCCGACTGGCACAGCTCGCGTAGTCGTGTGGCGTTGATGGCGATGGCTCGGGTGGGTTTTAGGGCTCGAGCTCCGGTTGTCTTGCGCTCCGGCGGAAATAATGATGACCAACCCAAGAGCTGGCCAGGTCCGACTGTATGGATCGGCACTTGACCATGACCTGGCACTTGTGTCTCAAGGGATACCTCTCCCTCCTCAAGCAAATAGACCAGCTCACTCACATCTCCCTCGCGGAAGATGGTCGCGCCTTCAGAGAATGTCACCTCAGTAGCGATATTGGCCAATTTCTCCAGGTGATTTAGCCCCATATCCTTGGTGAAGTCCATGGATCTCAATGCCCGGAGCACAGTTTCAGATGTCATTGGCAACTCCCTTTTCCCTCATAATGCCTCGTGTACCAACTCAATCAGGTCTTTGACGATGAGGCGATCCTCTTGCCCAGTGGTTTTTACCGCATCTTTATACATGGTGACATCTTTAGGACAGGCGACGGCAAATATCTGCACATCGTCCAATCCCGCTGCCTCTTGAATGCGCGCCTCGCTGGGTCGTTCCTTAACCTCAATTTCATCCATCCAGATGCGCCCTCCACCGGCTGCGCAGCAGAAGGAGTGATCGTGGTGCCGCGGCATCTCGATCAACCGGGACCCCGTAGCCTGAATCACCCGCCGTGGCGCGTCGTATACGCCGTTGTAGCGGCCTAAGTAACACGGGTCATGGTAGGTGACCTTATAGTCTAGTCTCTTGCTGAGTTCGAGTTGGCCGGAAGTGATCAGTTGATCCAGCAATTCGGCGTGGTGCAGAATCGGGCGGCTACCATTGATCTCGGCTGGGTATTCGTTCTTTAAAGCGTTATAAGAATGGGGGTCGGTTGTAACAATGACCTTGAATTCGCATTGGCTTATTATCGCTATGTTATCCTCGACCAGCATCTCGAAAAGACCCTCTTCTCCCGCCCGTCGGACGTCATTACCGGAATTCCTTTCGCCATCGTATAGGATGCCGAAGTCTAGACCCGCTTTCCGGAACACCTCAGCTGTCTTACGGGTAATATCGGTCAGACTGGCATGGTAGGAAGCATAGTCACCAACGAACCATAGATAATCCACAGGCTCTTTGCGGGCGTCTTTGATTTTTGGCTCAACGGGCTGTGTCCACTTGGCGCGCATCCGTTCGGACTGACCAAAGGAGTTGCCATAGCGACCCAGGTTAGCCAATGCATCCTGTAGTTGGGAGTCAATCCGCCCCTCATTGACCAGATAGCGACGCATATCCACGATAGACCATATGTGGTCGATGAATACCGGGCAGACCTGGACACATGCCCCGCAGGTTGTGCATGCCCACAGTTCTTCTGCGGTAATTACGTCGCCATGCAAGGTGCGCCCATTGCCTCGTTCCCAAAGGTGCGCGTCTAACTTGATCATAACATCCCTGGGGGAGAGACTCGACCCACTGGCAAAGGCTGGGCATCTGTCCTGACAGCGCCCACAGCGTGTACAACTTTCGAAGTCCAACACCTGTTTCCATGTAAATTCGCGCCACTGTTCCACACCTGGTCCGCTGCTGTAACGAGCCGGGGGCAATGCACCCGCGGGTTGCAGGGATCGGAAAAAAATGTTCGCCGGCCCTGCCAAGATATGGAATAGTTTGGTGAAGGGGATGCTGGCGATTATAGTAAAGGAAATGACGATGTGACTGGTCCACAACACCAGATGTAAGGTGCGATTGGATGGGTCACCGAGAGCAATGAAGACAGATGCCAGTGCGTTTCCTACTGGCGACCAGGCTGCCCAGTCTGGTTGAACGACGGCGATACGAAGTCCCTCGACCAGGTAGCCGGTGATCGCTATAAATGCCAGCATCACGATTGCATATGCATCGTCTCTAGCAAGGCTCTGCTCGGGGACATTCTGCAAACGAGGTGGGCGGGCAACATATCGGCGGTAGAATGCCATACCCAAACCAAGCACCAATAATAATCCAAAGATGTCTAAGATTAGTTCAAACAGCACGTACACAGTGCCGGTAAGGAACTGAAAGTCAAAGAAGAGGTGGGTCACATCCCAGTCTATGGTAGCCATGGCAGTCCCGATAAATAGTGCCACCATACCCCAGAAGATGGTCAGATGCATGATCCCCGGATAGGGGTCCTGCGCCGTTCGGAATTGGCCTATAGCTTGTACAATCACAGATCGCAGGCGGCTGCCTAATTGATCGGTTCTTCGTTCTGGTTTCCCCATTCGCCAGCGCCGCAAGCGACGCCACACTCCATAAATAAAGACCAAGGCCGTAAGTAATCCGAAGATATACTGTCCGATCTCTGCCCAGTGAGGGATATTCCAGAAAGTCTCCCTTATTGGCATGCTGCCTCCGTTCTTTGGCTATTACCCGCTTTTGGCTTGCCGCAATTGTTCAATTAACACCGGCACTAGATCAAACAAGTCCGCGTTAGTCCCATACTTGGCCACATCAAAGATCGGGGCAGTGGGGTCGGTATTGATGGCGATGATCGTCTCGCTGCTGCCCATGCCTTCGACGTGCTCGGGAGCGCCGCTGATGCCGAGAGCGAAATACACCCTCGGCTTGACTGTCATGCCCGATTTGCCTACTAGCCTGCTTGTGGGCAGCCAGCCCTGGTCTACAACTGG
>MGNI01000142.1:0-293 GCA_001795115.1 Chloroflexi bacterium RBG_16_48_8
CCGGCGCCGCTTAGCTCAAAGCCGTTGTGCCCCCGTAAGAGCATCGCTCTACAATAAATGGCACGGAATCAAAGGGAGGAGATCATGGCAGTTGACATTCGCAAGCCGCTCAAGAAAATCATCCCAATCCTCATCGATGCGCGCGATGAGGGCCTCAACGAAGCAGACACGGTCCAGAGGCTCATTCACTTCTTCGACAAGGTTCTGGGCTATGACCCAATTAGGGATATTAGTCGTGAAGCCGAGCTGAAGGGCAAGTACGTTGATATCAGTATCAAGATCGATGGTCGTGT
>MGNI01000142.1:358-1918 GCA_001795115.1 Chloroflexi bacterium RBG_16_48_8
AGGCCTATGCCTCACGCAACAACTTCCGCTGGGTCCTCCTCACCAATGGCATTGATTGGAACCTCTACCATTTGACCTTTGACGAGGGTATCGAATACGAACGCGCCTTCTCCGTGAGCCTTGATGAGGAGCAGTTCGACCAGGCAGCTGCACGCCTCTCCCTCCTTCACAAGCTGTCGCTCAGCAAAGGACAACTCGACGAGTATTGGGAGAAGACAACTGCGCTGGGCGCGTCATCGATCGGTCGAGCATTGTTCCAAGAAGGCACGATACTCCTACTTCGAAGGGAAATCCGCCGAGATACTGGCATATTGATCGACACAGAGGACCTCGCCAAGGCTCTCCACGAGATGCTGTCAACTCAAGCTCGGGAGCAGATTGGCCCAGTCAAGGTGAGGAGGCGCCGAAAGACTCCCCGTCCCAAGCGCCCTGCGCCAAGCCTTGCCGAGCCCGAAGAGATCCACAGCGAGGGACCAGATAATATTGGTAATATTGCGTAACTTGCGGATGGATAACCAATCACTTAAGCGGACGCCGGAGGATGGGCGAAAATTGAGTTGATGGAACGAACCGGCGCCGCTTAACTCAAAGCCATTGAGCCGCTACGCAACGCGTCGTGGCAGGAGAGCCAAATGTCCGATCCTTCGTCCAAGGCCGATCTCATCGAGGCAATGGTATCCGCCAGGGGCCGTTTCGATTCACTGATCAGCCAAATCCCGCATTCGAAGATGACCCTTCCAGGGGCTTCCGGCGAGTGGTCCGTCAAAGACGTCGTAGCCCACATCACTTCCTACGATCGCTGGTTGGCCCTTACACTCGCCCTGCGCGGCCAGAAGCCGCCCGACTTCTGGATCGAAGACATCCCTCTGGATGAGTTCAATCGCCGCCTATTCGACGAGAACAGAGACCTGTCCCTTGACCAAGTCCTTCAACAATCCGGTGATGTCTGGAGAGAGATACTCGAAGTTACCCGCAACCTGCCCGAGACTTACCTGTTCACCGAGCAGTCTGTTCAAGGCGTTCCATACACGTTCAAGCCCTGCGATGTCCTGAAGAGCGAGTCCTATGGCCACTATCTCGACCACGTCCCTGCACTGTTGGCTTGGATCGAAGCCATAAACTAACCAAAGCGAGCCCGGGGGTTGGACTTCTCTGCCCCCCCGTTAGCTTCCCTGCAGTAGCCCAACAACGATATGCCTGCCAAAGTCAGGCTATGGGAAATTTAAAACTAAGCCAGGGAACGAGCCGGGCGGCTTAGCTCAAGGCCGTTGGGCTGGCAGTCTCGTATCTCGTGCCGCCCCAGCAGATATGTCACAGCCGATAGGAATCTGTCTCCGCCCAATCAACACGCTGCAGACGCCCTGAGGCCAATGTTACACCGGTTCAAACTGGCGCTCTCCGCTTTTTCGTCGGGGAGCACTACCAGTTTTGAACCTGTCAGCGGTATTGTGACTGGCGGCAGGTTCGCCAGGTTGTGTGTTCTGGGTAGGAGAATACAATCCCTTAGAGTGGCGGGCATCCACGCCTGAGGAGAAGCCGATGATGAAGAGGGCTAGAGTA
>MGNI01000142.1:1985-4191 GCA_001795115.1 Chloroflexi bacterium RBG_16_48_8
GACTGACGGCAACCATAGCGGCAGTGCTGCTTGTGACAGCGGCCTGCCAGTTCATTGGGAGACCGGAATCTGATGGAGAAAACAAGGCGCGAACCTATTATGAATCGCTCAACCTGGAGACAGCCGAAGACGCGGTCCAGACCTTCGCCAAGGCCTTTCAGCAGGAAGACTTCCTGACCGTCTACCAGGTGCTCGATGCCGAAGCCCAGAGGCAACTGCGGATCGAAAACGCCCGCACATTCAGCTGGCGGCATTTGATCGGGGAAGATGCAAGCCAGGTCCTATGGGATGATCTAGACTTCGATGCGATCAACGGAACGCAAATCGACTTCTGGTATCTCTTCGACCAGATTATGCTTTACGCGGTCAGGGAAGATGATCTGTTGATCGATTTGAGAGGTGACCTGGACATTCTCCGTAGCGAGGACGCCGAGACGCCTGATGGCGAGCAAGCCGTAGATGTGATCACCGCTGTGGACGGTGTGAGCGGCGAGGTTATCTTTCGCATGGTGACCGATAGAGACAGCCGTTGGCGCGTCCACAAGGTGAGCGCGCCCGGTGAGGGTGTGGACTCCTGGCCTTCGACGACGCTCAACTAGAGCCTGTTGAGCAGAGAGCAGGTGGTCGGCGCAGCACACACACTGTGTAAAAACCAGGTATGCATTAGCCGTCGGCAGGCCTTCGCAAAGCCCGTCGGTATCGTCTCATCCATCTCTGCGACACCAGGATTCGTACTCGTCACTTCTCTCCTTAGGAGGATCCTCAACATACAATGAACCTGCTACCTGACTATCCCCAGAAGCCGCCCAACTGTTCGCCAGCTTATGTAAAATGTCAGCGAAAAGAATAATGCTTGGAGGAAAACACTGAAAAAAACCAATGAATTATGACCAGTTCCCATCATTTTGGCTAAAATGATATATTGGGCTGGACGCTATTCCGGTGGCTCGAAGTATTCCGGGCATTTGGCACCGGCTCTGGCAAGAGATGTCCTGGGATTCAGCCCGATTTCCAATGGATGGTGAACAATACAACGACCGGAATTCCATGCCTTGAAAATAGCCCAGGCGGCTCAGTTCATAATCAGCATGTTGCGTAATAAAGCGATGAACAACAATTTTCGGAAATGATCATCGTAGATTCTACCTTTTTTGTTCTATAATATATAATAAATGGGCTTGCTTACCTTCAGTGGCCAGTCAAACGAGAAGAGCAATTAAAATGAACGAAGAATTATTAAGGGAAATTGAAGTAAATTACGCCATGTTTCATGAGAAGCTTCCTGATCTTATCCCTGATAGGAGAGGCAAGTTTGCTCTCATACGTCACGGAGAAATCATTGAATTCTATGATACAGCAAGAGATGCATTCCTCACGGGTCAGAAGTTATTCGATGATGACCTATTTTCAGTGCAAGAAGTAATCGAGTTTCCAATAGATTTAGGATTCTTCTCTCATGCCGTGCCTGATCGGTAGATATAATTCCGCAATTGGACCGATAATTAATATCGGTGTTCTTCAGACAGGCTTGTTCTCTCCACCTGCTGCACCCCCTGCTCAATTCTCAACATATCCAGCTTTAGTTGATACAGGCGCATCAAGCACCTGTATTTCGCCTCAGGTTGCTCAGTTGGCCGGATTACGTCCAATGGGTTTGAGACCAATGATTTCGGCTACGCAGACCAGGCCAGTCCATGTAACCTTGTCGACCTTCTGCTCCCCTTCGGTGCATCCGTATTTGTTATCCAGGGTACTCAAGTAATGGAATTCTCTCCGCCAGGCGGAAGCCCATTCCAGATGCTTGTTGACCGCAATGTAATCTGTCAGGGTGTACTCACCATTTGTTTTGACGGTCATTTTTCTTTTTCTTTATAATCATTACTTAGTTCACGCAGCATAACAAATCATGAGATTATGTAAATGGTTATGAATAACAGAATACTATATATTCTTTTGGCGATTGCCATAACAGCAGGCGCTTTTATTACTGGATGCACCGGAAAGCTGCCAGGAGACTCCACTCTCCCCATAATAACTCCCGAACCGGTCACACCTGTCCAACCCTTGACAACAGTTGTACCGACCCTGAGACCAGATGATGTTCGAGTACGTTGGTCTGGGAATAATCACCTGTACCAGGTGGTACGCGTTCCGAATGGTATCATTTGGGAGGACGCTAATAAAGCCGCACAGGCACTGGGTGGTC
>MGNI01000142.1:4269-6224 GCA_001795115.1 Chloroflexi bacterium RBG_16_48_8
TTGTTGGGGGGGTACCAGCTCCCAGATTCACCTGAACCAGATGGTGGCTGGGTTTGGGTAACGGGTGAGCCGTGGAACTATACATGTTGGGATGACGGAGAACCTAATAACGGTCAGCCGAATTGGGCTGACTCTGAAGAGCGTCTTCATTTCCATTGGGAAAATAGCTCGGCATGGAATGATCTGCCTGCAAGTGCTGGATCCCCACAAGGTTACATTGTTGAGTATGAGTAGTTCGGGCAACTAACTTGTTTACCGCCATAAGACTCGCGAAAGAGTGAGATTCTGATCATGCCTAATATCGGCTGCATGCGGACAGCGGCTGCGCCGCAGAAGAGATGCGCTGCTTCGCCAGAAATGAGCAATCATTGAGAAGGAGTCTCGCCAATCCCGCCGCTGCCGCTGAGCCAGACCGTTAGGTCGCATTTTTTTATGCATGGAAAGAAGGAGAAAATGAACCGCTTCAGGATGATGCGAGGAGTAGGCATGACATTGGTCGCATTATTCTTAATTGGATGCGGCATCGCTGTAGCCACACCTGCGCCTGAGCTAAATGCAGGAGATATTTGGATTCGCCCCGCCGATGGAATGGTAATGGTCTATGTACCAAGCGGAGAGTTTGTAATGGGAAGTAGCGATACCGAAATAGACTACGCTTTACAATTATGTAGTAATCTTGGCAATGAATGTACCAGGACGGATTTCGAAAACGAGCAACCAGCACATATTGTCATAATGGATAAGTTCTGGATTGACAGTACTGAGGTTACAAACATCCAGTATGAGAAGTGTGTAGATGATGGCGTTTGCCAAGCGCCTACTTGTGCCCTTAACGGGATACCAACCTATGGCGACCCATCGCTAGAAGGATATCCTATGGTATGCGTTAGCTTGAATGATGCAAACACATATTGTGAGTGGGCTGGCGCGCGACTTCCAACAGAAGTGGAGTGGGAATATGCTGCATGTGGTCCACAAGGGTGGATATTTCCGTGGGGTAACGAATTTGACGGAATGCGGGCGAACTATGAAGGGTATGATGATGGCTATGGATTCTTGTCACCAGTGGGAAGTTTCCTGACGGGGGCAAGTTGGGTTGGTGCATTGGATATGGCAGGAAACGCCTGGGAGTGGACGGCAGAGTGGATAGGGGACTATACAGGAAATCCCTCTGGTCTATTTAGTGGAGCATTACGCGGAGGAAGTTGGGTTCACACACCAGAATATCTTCGAGCAGCCTCCCGTACCAATTTTTCTACTAATACTCAAATTAACCGTATTGGCTTTCGATGTGCTAGAACTGGAGAAAAATAAGATTGCTTCAAGAGACGTCCTAACAGCGGCTGCAAGCGGACACCGACTGCGCCGCTCGGAATCGGGTGCGATGTTCAACAAGTGGTGAAATTAAGGGTTGCAGTCTTGTCCGCGTCGCCGCTGCAGCTTAGCCAATCCGTTAGCCAGAGCATCAAACCATTGTTCTTGATAACAATGGTGTAACTCGCCATGATATAGATTGATGATTAGAAGCTTCGCTGATTCTGATACTGAGCGGATCTTTCGCGGATTGAGACCTCAAAAAATCCCATTCAGATCCTAGAACGTGGATCCCGGAAATTGATCCTTTTGAATGCAGTCGAAGATTTGCACGAGCTCAGGGTGCCTCCCGAGAACCGATTGGAGAAATTAAAGGGAGGTCGCATCGGTCAATACAGCATCAGGATAAACGATCAATGGCGTAATTGCTTTATCTGGCGAGAAGGGAATGCTTACGAGGTTGAAATAACAGACTATCACAGTTGAGGTAAGAAGATATAACGAAGCGAGACTTTCCTCCTGTCCATCCAGGCGAGATACTACTTGAGGAGTTCCTCAAGCCGATGGGGATATCACAATATCGACTGGCAAAGGATATCAGTGTTAATCCACGACGAATTAATGAAATCGTTCATGGGCAG
>MGNI01000142.1:6241-6506 GCA_001795115.1 Chloroflexi bacterium RBG_16_48_8
CGATACAGCGTTTCGACTAGGGCAATTTTTTGGCACCTCCGCTCGCCTCTGGTTAAACCTGCAATCTCATGATGATCTCGAGGTGCAAGAAGATATGATTGGCGATCGACTTGAGAAGGATGTAAAAGTCCACGCTTGATATTTCTAAAGGTGCTAACAGTATTGGCTCCGCCCCAACATCTTTGAAAACGTTGCCCTTGTCAAGCTTTATTCCTGGGAATATGGAATCCCCTTTACCTCTCAAGGCATCTAACAACTGACTTGA
>MGNI01000142.1:6517-6788 GCA_001795115.1 Chloroflexi bacterium RBG_16_48_8
CAGTAACCTAAACCAGTCTTACTGGAAACATCTATATGCAGTCAGCGCGACATGATTATCTTTAGCAGGAGGAGCACATTCAATTCACGGTTCTCTTCGTAACCATGCTAGCCCCGCATTTGCCCCTTCCGGGGACAAGGCATTTCTTCTTTTTTCTGGTTCTCGATAGGCTTCTCCCCTATTCAAAACCCATTAGTTGACCTCTGATAGAGGGTGCGTTGATGAGCCCCCCACCCCCTCGCTCCCTTGCACCCCCGCTCCCCCTCACCCT
>MGNI01000142.1:6881-8678 GCA_001795115.1 Chloroflexi bacterium RBG_16_48_8
ATCCCTTCATCCTCATCGAACCCGGCCCTTTCTTATCATGAAACCCAAATGATTTCCACTATTTATAGCAGGACTTCTGGATAGGATGTAAGAAATCGATGATCGCGTAAATAATTATGGAGATTCAATGGTTAGCTTGCCCGTAAAGTATTTCTCATTTTTCGTTGCCGTCACTTATCAATTCTTCCCAATGACCATGAAGCCACTCGCTTGTGCGACACAAATCGTGTTTGCAAAAATGTTAGCAATATGCTAATATAGAATTGTGCATAAGATCCTTTTCACCAAACAAGCGCACAAGACGCTTCAAAGGATGCCTCGGAGTACGGCTCAACACATACGTCAGAAAATAGAGTTGTTGGCCAGAGATCCATATGCGCCGAGTCCAAACGTGAGGAAGTTGAAAGGCCAGCCAGGCCACCGGCTTCGCGTTGGTGATTGGCGAATTATCTATGAGATAAGGAAAGATGAGCTAATCATCTTGATATTGAAGATTGCTCCTCGTGGGGAGGTATATAAATGAATGTGCAGATTATCAACAAGAATGGGCGCCCAGAGTGGGCTATTATCCCCTATGACGAATATATTCGCTTGAAAGAAGAGGCGGAGATGTTGCAGGATGTAGCTGACTTCGATGCTGCGAAGGAGGCTTTGGAACAAGGAGAAGAGCTAATTCCAAGCGAGGTGACATTTGCTATTCTGGATGGTGAGAATCCAATCAGGATCTGGAGAAATTTTCGAGCACTAACTCAGCAGGAACTGGCTGATAAGGCAGGGATAAGTAAACCATACCTGTCTCAAATCGAGACGGGAAAGAGGACCGGAACTGCAGAGGTGCTTGCTGCAATTGCAGATGCTCTTGGAGTAACAGTGGATGACGTAATGCCAGTTGAAATTCGCGAAGGTTGACGGAAGCAGCTTTGACGATTGGTGGGCCTGCTAACCACTTCCATGAGAAGGCCTGAAATGTCAAGGGTCGACGTGGCGACCTACCTGTTGGAGCCTCCCCAACCCCATCCCTTTCACCACACTTCCATCCGCACTCTTGTTGGGCTCTTTCTCTGAGCCCGGTGCCCGTTGGTGTTCAATCCAGGAGGGTGCTGCCATCCCTTCGACAAGCTCAGGGCAGGCTCAATAATGGTATCCGGCGATAGTGCCAGCCCAGTGGTTAGCCGCAGTCACCCGAACGAGGCGTAGGTTGGAGGAAAACAACAGCCGCTAAGACAATCAACCCCAGTTGGAAATCTCTTCGATGACACCTCCTCGAATAAAGGAAATCATGATCACTCAAGCGACTACGGACATCATAGCAGGTTCTTCTGAAGAAGACCGGGAAAGATAAAAAGGATCATAGACCTCACCGGTCTTCCACAGGCGATGGAGCAAGATGGCTAGCTTTCTGGCCACAGCGACCACAGCTCTCTTTTTGGCGTTCTTTCCACCGCGTTCGGCGAGTTGGAGCCCCCGGCGACGGAGATCACAATCTTGTCCGAAGGGACCGAGGATGTACTGAGCCGAACCGACAAGCAGTTGTCTTAGGAAAGCGTTGCCGGTCTTGGTGATGCGGAGCTGAGGGTCGTGGTCGCCAGATTGATCTCTTCGGGGGACGAGGCCTAAGGCGGGACCGACCTCTCGGCTTTTGTGAAAGCGATCGGGATTTTCGATGGTGAGGACAAAAGCCAGGGAAGTCAGTGGACCCACGCCGCTGATGCGCTGCAGGAGCGAGGTTTCGGGATAACGCTCTTTGCAGAGATCCTGGATCTGGCAGTCATAGGAGCGGATCTGTTGGGTGAGGGC
>MGNI01000142.1:8711-9410 GCA_001795115.1 Chloroflexi bacterium RBG_16_48_8
ACGGAGCGTTTCAGGAATATCGGGGGGTACTTTATTGGCGAAGCAATCCGCAGAACAAGAAGGCAATCGAGCGCCGGAAGCCTTGACAATCCCACGAGCATGATTGATGAGCAGCGTACGTGCGCGAACAAGAGCATGACGCAAACGAATGACAGCCAGGTTGGCTTGAGCCTTGGGAGAACGATGATGGATGGGGGAGAGCAAGTTGGGGTCGAGGCGAGCCAGACGGGCAAGGGTCTCAGCATCGGCTTGATCGCCTTTGCGGGGGTTGTGGTAAATGGCTCTGAGCTTACGAGCATTAGCCACGAGCACATCATGCCCCAGATCTTTGAGTAAATGGCTGACCCCTTACGAGCATTAGCCACGAGCACATCATGCCCCAGATCTTTGAGTAAATGGCTGACCCAGCGGGAATGGGTGCCGACTTCCATGGAGATTCTGCAGGCAGGGATGCCGGAGAATCTGCGCTGGAATGAAGTTTTAGAGGTGGGCAGACGAGTTTCTTCGACCAATTCGCCCTCCTGGTCAAGAATGGTGATGAATGAGTGCTTGTCTCCCAGGTCGATTCCGATAAAAGTTGTGCTATTGTTAAACATGGCCGGTTCCTCCTTTTTGCACCTTTGAGTGCGCTAATATTTGGGAGCATCTTACACAAGATGGAGCCCGTTTTCGAGGAGCCGGCCTTCTCATACTAATCTC
>MGNI01000142.1:9423-11876 GCA_001795115.1 Chloroflexi bacterium RBG_16_48_8
CCAATGGCAGGCGAAAATTCAGGTTTGAATCAGGCTTCAGGAAGCGCGAAGATAATCAGAGAGGATTATCGGCGCTACTTATCTCGGAGTCGTTAGCCAGAAGCAGGGCTTATTGTCTTGCACAATTATATATGTATATATGCTAAACTCTTACTTGTTTGTTGAGCACACATCCTGCAACAATAGCGGTAACTCGCGACAGAATTAATCGGAGGACCTCCTTGGCTATCGTTAGTTTCTCCTTAACGAAGGATGTGTTCCTTGCTGGCATTAAGACTGTTACCCGACGCGACTGGTCTGACCGTCACCTGGATCGCTGGCAGGCTTTCTGGGACTCAGATAGATTAGTTCATGACGCATGGGATAAGATTCCAATTGCGGGCGGTACGCGTATAGGTAAATTCCGCCTAACTGCTAGGCCCTACAGAGAGTGCCTCAAGGACATCCCCCCAAACGATCTTATTAACGAGGGTGGTATGTGCTCCTCGATCGAGGAATTCTGTTCTCTTGTTGGCAAGACGCCAGAAGATTACGTTGCAGTCATTCGTTTCGAGAAACTGTAGCATAGTGGGCCTTCCTGGGGGTTCTTCTTCATGTACCTTCAGCAAGATATTCAGGAGGCCAAGCTTCTCATTACTGTGAAGACATATCCCCTGCCGTCAAGCAAGTACGGAGAGCTTGTCTGCACAGCCGGTCTCCTTGATGGCGAAAAATGGATGTGTATCTATCCAATTCCTCTTTCTTTTCTCACTAACCAGAGAACATTCCCAAAATATTCTTGGATTAAGCTTGATCTTGTGCGTAATACATCTGACTTTCGCCCCGAGAGCTATCGTCCGAGACGAAACCTAGATGAAGTGATAACTCTCTTAGAGAGGCTTGGCACCGCTAATTCTTGGGCTGCCCGAAAACATTACGTTCTACAAGAGGTATTCTCCTCAATAAATGATCTAATTCATTTGGCCAAGAGTGACGATAAGAAATCACTTGCCACACTCAAGCCTCTTGAGATAACGGGTTTCAAAATTGAAAAAACGGAATGGGAATGGAAGCAGAAGTGGCTCGCACAAGCCCAACAAGGCCACCTATTCGAGATGGATGATCCGGATAGGCGCCGTGACCTAGTACGAAAGCTTCCATACAAGTACTACTATGAGTTCCTTATAGAAGGAGACAATCGTCCACGCAAAATGAAAATCGAAGACTGGGAGATCGGCGCCCTATTTTGGAGATGCCTCAAGCGAGCGTCTTATGATGAAAAGCAAGCGAATTCAATGGTGAGAAATAAATATTTTGTAGAATTTCGCGAGAAGAAGGATCTTCACTTCTTCGTTGGAACTACCAAGAGATTTCACAATGTCTCTCCAAATCCCTTCCTCATCATCGGAGTATTCTACCCGCCGATTACATCGCAGGCGTTATTTATTTGAGTACACGCTATTCCACTTGAATCAATCAAGGACATAGGGTGGTGGGCTGCGTTGAGTCCTGTATCAAGCCGATGTGTATATAAAGGCGTTGCGGAAGTGAGCGTTTATGTTGGTAAATCCTACAGGGGAATTGGTGTTGGGAGGAAATTATTGAAGGCTTTAATCAGAGCATCTGAAGAAGCAGGGATTTGGACATTGGAGAGCGGTATTTTTCCCGAAAATACAGCAAGCATACGTTCGCACGAGGCTTGTGGTTTTAGAAAGGTTGGCTTTCGTGAGCGGATAGGTGAGCTAGATGGTAAGTGGAAGGATACGATTTTGATGGAGCGCCGAAGCAAGGTTGTAGGATCATGAGCTTCAACACGCTGATGGTCGATGCATAACCATGCGCTATATTGCGTAAAGAGTCAGCGAAAAGGCTAATGGTGGGAGAAAAACACCGAAGCGAGCAATGAATTCGGGTCAATTGTATTGATGTCGGCCAAAATGATATATTAAGTGTGGCACTGTCCCAGAAACATGAAAAATTCGCTTTTCACACAAACTCTCCCTGGAGCGGACACTTCGCGCGGTGGGATTAACTTAATTGGCAATTCCAGGCAGATTCGGAATAAACGTTGGAGCTAGAAAAGCGGGCCGCCGAGCTCGCGACCGCTAGCCGACATCCTGTGCCACCAGCTCTATAATCAATCCAGCAACCATACTAGAACATTTGTTGTATAATGTTGGTAGCACATCGCCACTTATCAAATGGAAGGCAGGATCCTCATGGCAGGTACCCAAACATCATCCTTCGGAACCAGTAAGCGTGAATCACACGATTCAAGCTCCTTCTATTCGAGGAATATGCTGAGCGCAGTGTCAATCCAACCATTATCTAAAACGGAGATCAGCAAGATCGAAGCTCCTCAAGTTGGACCTTGGGCTGATAGGATCTATTGTTCAAGCTCTGAGAGCATGAAGGAGCTTCCTGACAACTCTGTCGCGCTTTCATTCACATCACCCCCTTACAATGTGGGAAAA
>MGNI01000142.1:11886-14801 GCA_001795115.1 Chloroflexi bacterium RBG_16_48_8
ATGATATGCGGCTCTCCGACTATCTCTCACTAATCGAATCGGTTGCCAGAGAAGTTTTTCGGGTTTTACGCCCTGGCGGAAGATATCTCATCAATATTGCCAATGTTGGAAGAAAACCATACTTACCTTTGCATTCTCTCTTCTGGCAGATCCATCTGGATCTAGGTTTCTTGCCAATGGGTGAGATTATTTGGCAAAAGGCTCGTGGCTCCAACGGCAATTGCGCTTGGGGAAGCTGGATGAGCGCAAAGGCACCCAGGCTAAGAGATGTGCATGAATATATTATCGTATTGGCAAAGCAAGCTTATTCAAGACCAGATAAGGGCGAATCCAGTATTAGTCGAGATGAGTTCCTCAACTCAACTATTTCGATATGGGAGATTCCTCCAGAATCCGCAAAGCGAGTTGGCCATCCAGCCCCATTTCCGGTCGCATTAGCTGCAAGAGTAATTAACCTTTACTCCTATAAGAATGATGTTGTACTTGATCCATTTGTGGGATCAGGTACTACCTGTGTGGCTGCTGCACAACTAGATCGCCACTATGTTGGCTACGATATTTCGGAAGAGTATTGCCACCTTGCTGAAGAGAGGATAATTCGGGGAGCACAGATCATATTGGACTAATGGAGCTCCATCCATGCCAACCCTTAGAACCGAAGCATCTGAGCTATCTGTTGCATTCGGCATCCTCGGGCTAGATCCCACAACACATCTTACCGAAGTTGAGTTAGAACACCATTTCCAAGGAACCCTCGATCGCAGTAAATATGATGCCTTTTTGCTGGAGTATTCCAAACGGCATGATCTTCATTCCAGAATGCGAAGAGTCGGGCGCCAGATCCGAAATGCTGAACCTCTCTTCTCCCAAATTGATACTCTTCAATGGACGGGCCCGACCCGCCAAGCTTCCACAGCGACAGCATCGGCAGATCTAATAGCTGCAAACACACCCATAAGCGTAAAAGCCATTAGTAATGTTGCCGCAAACCCATCTCCTCACAACCTGATTTACAATCTCCCTGGCGGGCAAGCATTCACACAGCACGAAGACAACTGGTACATCGTGCAAGATCGTTCTGGATTTCAAGCTCTATATTCGTTTATGAGAAATTCCAGTCCTTCCGTCTCTTATTTACCAACCGATGTCGCGGTCTTTGAAGCGACCGCTACCCGAGTAGATCGTATGGCTATCCAACATGCAATTAAGTTATATGGCAATCAGCAACGCCGCCATTTTACTCATTATTATCTCGAAATGTGTCATCGAGTAGCCGAGTGGTCTGCTCAAGCATTCAATAGCCGTTTCTGCCAATCGATGCAAGGTAGATCAAGGTCGGCAGTAATTGAAAATTTAATGCGGTGGTTCTTCAGGCTCGATAGTGTCTCCTATATTATGTGCGGCATCGATAGCCGCCAAGAGTTTGCCGTAAGACTTCCCTCACTAACTGAATGGAAGTCAAGCTGGAGACTAACTCAGATGACTGCTTCGCCTGATATTACTCGCCGACAAAGCATAGTCGATTTCGAGCTCACATTTGAAGATACAAATTAACCCAGCCATGTATTCTGCACACTTCCATAGCGAGCTACGCTGGTCACACGGGCGCTTTTGCGGATCCCCTGAGGCCAAGCTCTATAAGGAATTCCACTGGGATGAGATTCCTTTCTTCAGCCGTCTGTTCTAGGATCCTTACCTGCTAATCCCTCTCCAGACCGTGTAAAAAGTCCGCGAAAAGATGAATGGTGGGAGGAAAACACCGAAAAGACCAATAAATCAGGCCTAGTTCCCATAATATTGCCCAAAATGACAAATTATAGAGTATGGCACTGTTCCAGTGACTTGAAAAATATTGAAGCCTTTTACACCGTCTCTCACTGGAGCGAACTCAGGAGCAGGGGATGATCTCTAGTCTGGCTTTGCGATTTGGTTGCGTGAAAATAATGGTAACATCTCAAAGCGGGTCGATCAGCTCAACCTTTGGGCGACAAACATCACCAGCCCAAATGGTTTCTTATGAAGATCGAAGACTCACATACTCATGATCGAAAAACCTGACCTCCACGACGAAAAGATCATCGCTTGTTTGCAGGATGAATTTGGTTTGCATGTCGACCAAATCGCTTTTCTTCCTCTCGGAGCCGATCTGAATACGGCCGTCTATCGCGTCATCGCAGACGATGAATCACCGTACTTTGTGAAGTTGAGGCGAGGCATCTTTGACGAGATTGCTGTGACATTACCAAAATTTCTCAGCGATCAGGGCGTCGTGCAAATCATAGCCCCTCTGACAACCAGGACAGGGCAACTGTGGGCAAGCCTGGACATCTTCAAATTGATTCTCTACCCTTTTATTGAGAGCCACAATGGTTATGAGATTGACTTTTCGGATCACCAATGGGGGGAATTTGGCACAGCCCTCAAAAGTATTCACACGACTGTATTGCCTCCAGCGCTAATCAGGCGTATCCAACAGGAGACATATTCTCCACAGTGGCGAGAAATCGTAAAGATGTTCCTGGAGCGTGTTGAGGATGACACTATTGATGAGCCCGTTGCAGTGAAATTAGCCGCGTTTGTTAAGGCCAAACGCGATGAAATTCTCAATCTCCTCGGGCGCGCTGAACATCTCGCTCAGGCAATTCAGGCTCAATTTCATGAATTTGTGTTGTGTCATTCTGATATTCATGCAGGCAACATTCTGATTGATGCTAACGATGCTTTTTACATTGTCGATTGGGACAATCCCATCCTGGCTCCCAAAGAGCGAGATTTGATGTTCATCGGCGGTGGTCAGATGGGAACTTGGCATACACCACAAGAAGAAGAAACCCTGTTCTACCGGGGTTATGGCCAAACGCAGATCAATCCAGTTGCGTTGGCATACTATCGCTATGAACGGATCATTCAAGACA
>MGNI01000142.1:14939-15081 GCA_001795115.1 Chloroflexi bacterium RBG_16_48_8
AGTGGTAAACCACTCATTGTAAATGCCATCCAACAACTTGCCAGATTGTGTAAAAAGTCCGCGAAAAGATGAATGGCGGGAGGAAATTATTGATAAGTCAATCAATCAGGACCAGTTCCCATCCTTTTACCTGAAATGGTAT
>MGNI01000143.1:0-3940 GCA_001795115.1 Chloroflexi bacterium RBG_16_48_8
GGTTCTTGGACAACGTTGTGACTGTCAATAAATATGTCCCTGCAGTTCCGAAGTTAAGGGGGTCTGCACTTCGCTCACGCCGTATAGGCCTGGGCATCATGGGATTGGCAGATTTGATGTATCACATGGGTATTCGCTATGGTTCAGAGGCGAGCATTGAGTTTGGCGGTCAGGTGATGGAATTCATCCATTACTATGCCACTTTAACCAGCATAGACCTGGCCACGAGTCGGGGTGCCTTTCCGGCCATCCAGGGCAGCATCTTTGACCCTCAGAATTTAATCTGGAAACCTCCTACACCGATCGAACCCTTAAAACGCGATTTTAATAGACCGGCAATCAATTGGGGTCAAGTGGAGGCAGGCATTCGCCAATATGGCCTTCGAAATGCTGCCATAACAACAATCGCACCCACAGGTACCATTGCGACGGTGGCTGGATGTGAAGGTTATGGATGTGAGCCAGTCTTCGCATTGACCTATTACCGGCATGTCAATGATCAAGGGAGGGATCTAAAGCTAACCTATATTAGCCCTTTGTTTGAGCAGGCATTAATTGAAGAGGGATTCGAAGAGGAAGATCGAGATGCTATCCTCGCGAAAGTAATGGAGGATGGTAGCTGCCAAGACCTGGATGAACTCTCAGATGGTATTAAAGAAGTATTCGTTGTTTCTCATGACATTTCCGTGGAGGGTCATGTCCGAATGCAGGCTGCGCTTCAGGCCTTTGTAGATAATAGCCTGAGTAAAACATGTAATTTCCCTGAAGGTGCACCTGAGGATGATGTTAACAAAGCTTTCTTGTTGGCATGGGAGTTGGGCTGTAAAGGCCTAACGGTGTATGTTGCAGGTTCACGTCAAAAAGTGGTTCTTGAGACAAAGGTCACTGCAAAGAAGAAGGAGGTTTCTGGTCTTCAACCAGCTCAATTGGAAATCTGGCAGGAAGGAAAGAAACCACGTCCACAACGCTTGGATGGCTCTACTTACCAAATGACAACACCCCTTGGGAAGGCCTTCGTGACGATCAACCATAACGGTTCAGGTCAACCCTTTGAGGTTTTCATTACTACAGCCAAAGCCGGGTCTGAGACTGCTGCTGTATCGGAGGCCTTAGGGCGTCTAACTTCCTATGTCCTGAGAGTTGCTTCACCCTTATCTCCACGCGATCGAATGGCTGAGGTCGTGCGACAGTTGGCGGGGATTGGCGGTGGTCATCCAACCGGATTTGGCCCTAATCGGGTGCTCTCCCTGCCTGATGGACTTGCTAGAGCTTTGGCCGCCTATTTAGGAGAAACCCCTGAAGATTATATTTACGAGAGAAGTCACAGGTATGATCCTCAGCTTCCCATGAAAGTAGGCGACCTCTGTCCGGAATGTGGCGCCCCCTCTTTGGTGAACGAGGAAGGTTGTCGCAAATGTTATGGGTGTGGTTTTAGTGAGTGTTAGCCTGAACCCGATAGTGGCTCTAATGAAATGCACCCTCTTTTGGGGGCTTTCCTAGAAGGTATCGATTTTGTTAATAGGATGGGATAGGATCCCACTTTTCTAGCTATTTATGCGCAATCTTTGGGAAGCTGACATCCAAAACGCGGTCTATTCCAGTGTCTTTTTCCCACCTTAATCTCTTTGTTGCCCTTTTAGACAGCCCTCATTTTTTTCGTTCCTTAAAGGATCTTCATCCCATTTATAATCTACGGCACATACATTTTCTTATGGAAGAAACAGAATAAAGACCGATATCCTATAGAGGCTGTTCCTTGCGAGCGAGGTTTATACCTTCTAAGGAGAGAAAACAGACTATCCAAGTGTAAAATCATCTGTGAACCTGCCCTTGAGGATTTGAGTATCGTAGACTTATCAAATCTTCCGCATTAAAGATAAAGAGGAATGACCAATGGATAGGAGAGAAATTTATGACAAAACGATTTGTTCTCGTAGCAGGGAACATTAGCTCGGGTAAGACCTCTTTAACCGAAAGGCTTGGGAATCGCCTGGGTTGGGAAACAGCCTATGAGTCAGTCGTGGATAATCCCTATCTGGCAGATTTCTATGCTGATATGAAAGCCTGGTCCTTCCATCTTCAGATTTTCTTCCTTGGGCATCGTGCTGAACAGCATTTAGCACTTGCCAGGTCCTCTTCACCGGCGATCATCGACCGGTCCATCTATGAAGATGCTGAAATCTTTTCTCGAGCCTTGGTCAAGCTTGGAAATATGTCAGAGCGTGATTATAAAACCTATCGAGCGATTTTCGATCAAGTGGTTCAGAACCTTCCCGTGCCTGACCTGCTCATCTATCTGAAAGCTCCTATTTCTGTTCTCCTCGAGAGGATAAGGAACCGAGGTCGCGAGATGGAGGTAGCCATCTCCCGGGATTATCTTCAACTTCTGGAGGAGTTCTATGAGAAATGGATGGCTGATTTCGATACTTGCCCCGTTTTAACAATACGCACAGATGACCTCGATTTTGTACATCGTCACCAGCACTTAGAAGTGATCATACAACGGATTCACGACAAACTCTCCGGGAAAGAAGAAGTGCAGTTTCCAGCTCGATAACTGTACAAGAGAGTTTACCCGTTTTTTACAATTTCAATACGAATAATTTGCCTGATCCATGAATAATGGCTTCAACAATATCTTCAGGAGGGCATCATGGTCGGCAAATTGAGCAAAGCTGTCATATTGGTCTTAGTGTTAATATTCGTGACCCCTGGAGTGGTTTTTGCTGAGGAGGAGTCGCATCCAGAGAGAGTACGATACCTTGGTGAAATCACAAATGTGGATCTTGAAGCAAGAACTTTCTCCCTGCATAGCAATGCTGGAGAGGATCTTCGTTTTATCGTCAATGAGCGCACCGAATTCCGTAGCCGAGATGGTTCAATTGGAGGTGTTTCTGACTTGACCATTGGCATGAAGGCATTAGTTTCTGCCATCCACGGTGAGGAAGGTAACTCGATTGCCTTGATAGTCGCAGCAGGTGAGGTGGGAGAGCTACCCCAATTACAGCGTTTCTACGGGACGATTGAGAGCGTGAATCTGCAGGAAAATAGCTTCATTTTGGAAACGAAAAAGGGTGAACTGCAGGATTTGGCTGTAGGTGCTCATACGCGCTACAGAAGCCGGGATGATTCCATAAATGGGTTGGATGATCTTGAGCCAGGGATGTCAGTGCTTGTGGGTGCTTTTATCCGAGCGGATCAAACCTCTTTGGCGGTGATCGTTTGTGCTGATAAAGCAATGGAGCGATCAGATCGCTTCGTTGTGATTGGGGAAATAATCAATGTAGTACCGGGTCAAGGGACGTTTGATTTAGAAGCCCGTAGCGGTGATATTCTGACTTTTACTATCCATGGGAGGACAAAATTCCGGAGTCGGGAAAGTTCGATTGAGGACATCCACGATCTCAAGAAAGGGATGGTTGCATTGGTCGTCGCTGTGAAGAATCGGGAAGGAGCTCTGATCGCAGTTGGAATCACAGCAGGAGATAAGGAGGATCTGCAGAGATTATCACAATCAGACATAAGGGCTATGGGGAGGATCATCTCCATCGATGATCGATCTTTCACGGTAGACAGCAGAAATCAAGGGTGTCTCATTTTCTCGGTAGATGGTTCCACAATCTACAAGTCGCGCGATGGGAGTGTGGGAGCTTTTGAGGAACTTCAAGTTGGAATGTTCACAGTTGTCGTTGCGAAAGAGTTAAGTAACGGCGAATTACAGGCACGCATTGTTGCTGCGGGGACGGCGTCAACGGATCGATCCATAATCCTCATGGAAGATCTAACTGGAGAGATCGATCCACCTATACCGGTTCTCCACGGCGAGTAACTTTTGTCAGTTGATCTATGGATGTAGGATAAAAAACTCCTGTAAAAAAAAGCAGGAGTTTTTTCACTTGTTCATGGATTTCTCACAGATGTAATCGGTTATTGATAGGAT
>MGNI01000143.1:4046-6767 GCA_001795115.1 Chloroflexi bacterium RBG_16_48_8
TTTTTCTACGATGCAATCTTCGTAAGAGATCCTTTTAAGATTAGCTTAAGAATATGGATACGATTGCAGTCAACCCGGCAATTACAAAGCCCATCGCTCCGATACGAAAGCGTGTTGTCATTACATCATTAGCTGCCTTGATATAGCCCTGGATATCTTCTTGAATATTGTTCACCATAGCTTTTTTTTCTTCATCAGAATCAGGGTTTTCGGGATTTTCTCCCTTTATTCGTACGGTAAATGGACGAAGTGGAGTGTTTGCATATTGCCAGAAAATGAAGGCAAAATAGAAGAACGCGAAGGCGATAAGTAACCAGACAGGAAAGGGCATGACAGTACCTCCAAAAATAAATGATCAATTGGATTTTCGAATCAATCCTTAGGCAGAAGGTTATAACAAGTTTTAAATTGGGGCAACTGCCTAAATATGACAATTTTTATGAGGAGGAACGGATTTTATTGATTATTCAATCCAGGGAAAGAAGATTTGTTTCGAATGGAATCTGATCGAGGCAATTCCGGATAAGTTGGATCGACTTTTCGATTTTAATGCGGTTTTTTTCGACTTGATGCCATCGGCTGGCGCCGGAGGGATGAGGAAAGGGGATAATTGGGCGATGATCTGCCCAACTTTCTGTCCCGATAATTTTCCAAAGGGGCAAGTTGGAAGGAAAGAAAAGATTAATCGCCAAGCGTCCTATAGGGATAATCATGAGGGGGTTGATCAAATTAATCTCCTCATTTAGAAAAGGACGACAAAGTGCTTGTTCATTTCTGGAAGGGACACGATCTCCACTGCCATTCTCAGCTTTTCCAGGAAAGCATTTTGTCACGCTGGTCATGTATTGTTTGGAGCGGAAGGATGATTCATCGAAACCTGCGCTCTCCAGCCATTGAAACAGACGTTTGCCACTGCCCGCGTTAAAAGGTCTTCCAACTTCAACTTCTGTCACTCCAGGCGCCTGACCGATGACCATTATCTTTGCACCATATTTCCCTGAGAAGATCGCTTTTGGAGTGATGTCATACCCTGCTTCGAGGCAGCGGCGGCAGTTCAGCATGCGCTCATGCAGGTCCTTGAGAGCTTTTTCTCCTGAGGTCATGACCTATCCTGGAGGATTTCTTCCATTTTCTGCTTGATAAGAAGGGCATCTTCATCCATATGCTCTGGACTCTCACATAAGATTCGGCCTCCACAGTCGAGCTCAATCAGCGCGCGGAGCAATCCAGCCAGATCGAAGTCAGAATCGTTCAACATCAGATGATTTCTCTCCCCTTTAGGTCCATACTCAATCCCGGAGAGGTGGGCGTGGATCCTTTGAGCAGCCTTTCCACCCAGTTCCTTTTTGTAGGTTTTCAGAAGTTTAATCCACTCTGCATAGGAGTTCATGGAGCCATCACCTGCTCTGGCATGTAGATGGGCGAAGTCAAGGCAAGGCTCAACGCCATCTATCTCTCTGGATAAAAGCAGGGTATCTTCGAATGAACCCAGGAGGGCTCCTTTTCCCATGGTTTCGGGTCGAAGAGTGATTTGATTATCATTGGCACGCAATTCCATCACACAGTCCTGCAATCGAGGGATGGCGATATTCAAGACCTCATTTGCAGGCCGCCCGAAATAAGAACCTGGATGGAAGACAACGTCTGTTGCCCCTGCCAGGTTACCAAAATGGGCTGCATCCATCAGACGTTTCCGGCTTTTTGGCCATTCCTGCTTATCTGCATTTAGATTAATGAAATACGGTCCATGGATGCTTAAATCCACGTGATATTCAATGGCTGCTGCCTTGATACTTTCACAAGTTGCTTCTGAAATACGGACCGAGCGAACCCAACCTAATTCAAGTGCCCCCAATCCTTGACTGGAGAGGTACTGAATTGTTCCGATGGAACCACCGGGTTTCTTCGGAGTGGATTTTGGGGTCCCTACTGTACCCATTTTAAATCTTAGAGTTGACAAGATCATCCCCTTGGTCAGGTCGAGATCGGGTGTGAGTATCATTTTACCCCATCCGTCCTTTTCCTTCGTCACCCGCTAGGTCAATATAGGACCGCGGTACTGATACCATGAAAGGTCCCTGTAAGGTGATTGTAAGGTAATTGAAAGGTGTTTGGAATAGACTTGAGGTGGTGGAAAGTGAATATAAGAGGGGTTGAGTGGAGAATACGGAGTGTCCCCAATGAACGAGAGAAAGGGTAAGATCCACACTTTTTCCGGACAGAGTCTGGTTGAATTTACAATCATGTTGCCTCTGATCCTCACGGTCCTCTTCATCCTGATCGAGATTGCGCGCGTTTTCCATGCTTGGTTGGGTGTTGAGAATGCGGCCAGATATGGGGTGCGATATGCAGTCACTGGAGAATGGAGTGATGAGCAATGTTATCTGCTTTTTGGTGATGAATGCGATGAATGGTTTCAGCAAGAGGAAGCTCGGATATCTTCCATAAAATCGGCTGCCATTGCAGGTTCTGCTGCCATTCTGATTGACCAAGCGGCAGAATGGAATGAAGCGGGATTTTTCAAAGTAACGATATGCAGTAAACCTGGCGTTGTCGTTGCACCTTCTGTCCCCTTTGATTCATATGAATGTGTTGATGAAAATGGAGACCTTTTTGAGTTCGCAGGGGAGCCAGGAGAGTATGTTGTCATTGTCGTGGATTTCAATCATCCCCTGCTAAGCCCATTCGTCAGTACGTGGTGGCCTAAGTTACATTTAACTT
>MGNI01000144.1:0-544 GCA_001795115.1 Chloroflexi bacterium RBG_16_48_8
AAAGGTGAGCGCATAACTTCCTTGATTTCGAAGGATCAGGTTTTCTGTGGCGATCTGCCCTTGAACGAGTGAGATGTCAAAGGATGTTGGTGAGATCTCGATGTCAGGGACGGATTCTGGTGTGACCGTCACCGTTGGCGTTGGTGTGGTGGTCATCGTTGGTGTGATATCCAGGATAGGCGTTGGGGTTGCAGTGATAACCGGAAGGGGAGAGGGCGTTGCGCTGACCCAGATGGTCGGTGGCGGGGTAGGTGTAGGAGCGAGGCCTTCATCGGGTGTTGTGGAAGGCGTAGGTCCTTCCGGATCATCCGATGCCGTTACGATTAAGGTAGGATGTGTGAAAAACAACAGGGCGATGATCATGAGGGCGGTGATGGCAAAGATAGCGCGGAAGATGCTGGATGGAGTTGGGGTATTCATTTTTTTCTCCTTTTAAGGTACTTCCCCCTGGTGTTAACCTCTCGAAGGTTGATCGTTTTTATACGTATCGGATAGGGCGTTAAATCCAATGCGAGTCGACCTCCTCTTTTCACTTGGTCAGGAT
>MGNI01000144.1:572-3151 GCA_001795115.1 Chloroflexi bacterium RBG_16_48_8
TCATTGACAGGGATGTTATCCGTCGAAATAGAACGGATTGTGGCAGTAAACGTTACAAAAAAGTGGATTATTCATTGACCTCTATCCATTTCGTAAAGCCACATCATGATTGACTTTGTCAGCTCCCCGTTTTCTCCAATGGCCTTGACTTGGATCTCGGTCGTGTCCATACTGAACAAGTAAGGTAAGGCTGTGTTAGAAGAACGATAAGCGGAAGGGAGAATAGGGCATTTCCATAGGAGCTGCCTTCAGATTTTCAAAGGAGATGGTCGATGGGTGAGATGGATAACGAGAAGTCTTATTGGTTGAAAGCCTACGGGTCTTATGAACCTGATCCACCATTGGAAGGTGAGGTTCAGACCGATGTGGCCGTAATCGGCGGAGGTTTCACAGGTTTATCTGCTGCTCACAACTTGCTCCTGGATGAACCCAGCATGCGCGTCCTTGTGCTTGAGAGCAAAGAGGTTGGCTACGGTGCCAGCGGCCGTAATGGTGGGTTCAGCATGACCCTCTTTGGCCTTGAGCCGGCAGTCACAAAAATGCTCTTCGGCCAGCAGCGCACAGTTGAAGCCCATCGTTATATGGAGCAAGCAGTGGATTATGTTCAAGAACTAGTTGAGAAATACAGCATTGACTCGGATTACGAGCATACAGGTTTTCTGCGGGTGGGGACGACGCCGGGCTATGTAAAACGAATCCAGCACGATATGGAGCTTCTTACCGAGATGGGAATCACGGGACTTGAATGGTGGGAGGCCGATCGGGTTCGGGAACAGGTCGATTCTCCCATGTTCTTGGGTGCCTGGTGGGAGCCTCGCTGTGGGCTTCTGGACCCCGCCAAACATGTTCGTGAGCTTAAACGAATCGCGAAAGAAGCAGGCGCTCTGGTCTATGAAGATACGCCAGTTCTTGAGATCAAGCGAGAGGAGCGGTTTAACCTATCCACGCCGCACGGAAAGGTCCTCGCCGATCGGATTATATTTGCCACCAACGCTTGGTCGCACCTCATCCCCCAGCTGCGACGAAAGCAGATACCAGTCTTCACCCACATGGTGGTCACGGAACCGCTTAGTGAGGCACAACTCGCCCCCATTGGATGGCAGAATCGACAGGGCATCGAAGATGCCCGTAACTTGGTACATTATTTCCGTCTCACGGTTGATAATCGGTTGGCTATGGGAGGGAGAGATGTGAGCATTGCCTTTGGCGGGGACATGGAGAGGGATCTCAATGAACGCACCTTCGACCTGTTGGAGAAGGATGTGATGCAGATCTTCCCCAGCTTGAAGGATGTGCGGTTTGTGGATCGATGGGGTGGACCCGTGAGCGTACCGGTGGATATGGCTCCTGCTATCGGCTTTGTTGGCGACAGGCGAGCGGTTTACTCGTTAGGGTGTGTTGGACATGGGGTTTCCATGGCGCAGTTCAACGGACGCACCCTGGCAGATTTGATCCTTGAGAAGGATACCGATCTGACCCGAGTATGGTTCGTGGGACGTCGAACGGTACCATGGCCACCTGAACCGTTTCGCTTCGTGGTCAGTCAAGCCATTCGGGGGTATTTACGGGTGGAAGATGCGATCTATGAAAGGAAGCTACCTCGAGGGTAGGGGTTTCGTTCTCACATCAAATCGTTACGAAAATTTTCCAAATGTCCTCCTGGAGGGTCAAAATAAAATAGCCTGCCGCAGGTTTCTCTTCTGTGTCTTCATCCAGTCCGGGAACCTGCGGCAGGCTCATATTTAATGTAGTGGCAGGTCCTACACCTACCCGTTATCGGGCGACGAAGACGGTCGCCCAACCTTCTTATGAAAAAACCCTGGTATATGAAAGGTCCATGTTATTATGGTGCTTAATTAAAGTTTGTTAGAGGAGTATATCCATGGAAATAATGGTTGAAGCCCGCGATCTGGCGAAGACCTTTAAGAACCTAGATGGTACTGAGGTTCATGCCGTAAAAGGGATCGATCTCGATATCCATCGAGGTGAGATCTTCAGCCTCCTGGGACCCAATGGAGCAGGGAAGACCACTACCATCTCTATGATTAGCGGTCTTCTGAAGCCAACGCGTGGGGATGCCAAGATTAGGGGGTTCTCTATCACCCAGCAACCCTTACAGGCCAAACGGTTGATGGGCGTCGTTCCCCAGGAGATCGCCCTCTATCCCTCCCACACCGCACGGCAGAACCTGGAGTTCTTTGGCAAGATGTATGGGTTGGTTGGGGACGAGCTTGCTGGAAGGGTGGATGAGATCCTGGATTTCATCGATCTCGCAGATCGTCAGAATGACCGTATCAACACCTTCTCCGGCGGCATGAAGCGCCGCGTCAACATCGCTGTGGGTCTGCTCCATAAGCCTGAACTGGTCTATATGGACGAGCCTACAGTGGGTATTGATCCCCAGAGCCGGCGCAGGATCTTGGATACCGTGATGCAGCTTCGAGATGAATATGGCATAACCGTCCTCTACACCACGCACCTGATGGAGGAAGCCCAGGAACTCAGTGACCGAGTGGGGATCATCGATTACGGAGAAATTATCGCCATCGGCACACAGGGAGATCTCATCCAAAGCGTCG
>MGNI01000144.1:3176-16855 GCA_001795115.1 Chloroflexi bacterium RBG_16_48_8
GGTGGGAGACCAGCGGCTGTCTCAGGAAATACACGCAGAATTCTGCATCGGTTGCCTCGATTAAACCGAAGGAAGGAGCTACGGCAAAAGATCTTGAAACTCTCCTTGAATTGCCGATGGAAGTGCCCTTCATCGTTGCTGTGAATGGTCAGCTTGTCCCCTTAAGCCCTGTCCTCAGTCCTCATGACCAAGCACCTGATCCCCTCCGTTTCGGGTAGCTGAGGACGGATCTTCAAAAGACAAAGAGATAACATCTGGCAAGATATTTGAATAACGGGATCTTGTTATTTTTACCTCACAAGTTAAAGGAGAGTGAGGCATGAGAACGCAAAACCCCGTGAATGTTTCTGTGGTCGTCCCGGTTTTCAACGAGGAGACAACCGTATCTCGGGTGGTTGAAACCCTGCTTTCAAGCCCGGTTTTCTCAGAGGTGATCTGTGTGGACGATGGTTCCACAGATCGGAGTATGAGGATGCTGGAGAAGTTCGGGGAGGAGATCAGACTCATCCATTTTGAGGAAAATCAGGGTAAAGGCCAGGCACTGGCGACCGGCATTGAGGGAGCGCGAGGCGATGTGGTGGTCTTTATGGATGCTGATCTTACGAATCTCTCCCAGGATCACATCGAGACTCTGCTTTCCCCCATTTTGAGAAGAGAGGCGGAGGCGGTTCTTGGCTACGCCAAACGAGGGGAGATGCCGAATTTGGCAGCCCACCTGACGGGCCAAAGGGTGTATTACAGGGAGGATCTTCTGCCCTTCCTGGATCAGATCGCCCGCAGTCGTTTTGGTGTTGAGGTTTTGTTGAACGACCTATTCAAAGGAAAGAGAGTCGTGATGCTTGCACTTCAGGGTCTCATCGGACTCACGAAAGCAGAGAAACATTCCCCGTTTCTGGCGGTTAGAGAGTACCTGGAAGAGGCAAACGAGATTGTGAACCAATTGCTGAGAATGAAAGCGCCTGCACTATGGGCGATCTTTTCTCCTTCGGATTGACATCGAGTAAAGTAACGTTCCATTGAACGTCATTATGTCGGATAACCTGCCGCCGGTTTTGAACCCACGGCAGGTTTTAGCTTTGGATCCCGGAAGCTCGAAGCAACGGGAAGGTTTCTTACAACGCTGCTTGCACATAGGGGCAGGTTATGGGGTCGTCTCGGGTTCTGAAGCCGCAAGGCTGGCCATACCATTCAAGATCCGCAAGGCAGTCGTAGGGGCTTTAGTACAAGAGCAGGGGAAAGAAGGAGGTTACGCTTCTTAGCTTGATCTCCGATTCCGGGGGATTTTCAGTTTGGCATCAATGAATTGTTTGTGGGTCAATTTCAGATGTCGTGCGATAGATCTTATTTGTTCCGTCTCTTCGTAGGATACCATGCCGTCGCCATCCGCCACCGCAAAAAGCATATCTAGGAAACGGAAGCGTTCCTGCTCCGTGGTGCAGGAGAAGAATTCTCTAGCCATACGATAATAGTCCATATTTGCTGCCACGGCGGAGATGGCAACTTCAGCAACGATAGCTGCAGCTTCTTTGGGTAACCCCCAGTTCCGCTGTAGGGAATCCAACATGTTATCAAATTCTCCTTCGTTCACCTCGCGATCCACATGGGCGACCCGAGCCATCAATCCTCCGGCCAGGCTTAATTTCCATAAATCCTCTTCAGGGAGGTCCAATTGAATGTCGCTCTCATTCAAATGTCGTCGAACGCCATAAAACACGCTGTTTTTCATGAAGTCATCCAGGAAAACCTCACGATTAGGTGCGCCGGCGATGGCCTGTGAGCGACGCAGGATAGGGCCCGACATTAGTTTGCTCATTCCACCTAGAATCCCAACCCCGGCAGACTGGATGGCAGCTTTGATCTCCTCTGACACCTCAACCTCTTCCTGTGTAATCTCTCCTTCTACATGGATCAGATCATCCAGTGCAGAGAGGGCTAATTGCTTGTCGGATCGCGATCTCAATGCCATTTGAAGCCCCTCTAAGAGACGCTCTCGCTCATCAGGCCCGATCGGGGAATCAATATAGATCTCCAGGCTTGCCCAATCTCTGGCATTGAGATCGGGGATCCTGAAAAGGAGGTCTTTTAAGCAGTTGACTTCCTCGTGAGACACCATTCCATCTGCCCAAGCTGCCGCAATGATCACTTTCGCCAAAGTCAGGATGAGATTGGGTTTCGCCATGATTTCTCCTCTCGCGGTGGGGGGTCCAGGATCCAAACACAATCCTACCATGGTCTTGAGGACACCCTCCTGTATTTGTTTGTTTTGTGAGCTAAAGGATGGCCGTCAAGAGGGAGTGGATCGCCGGTTAACCGCAGGCGATCTCCTCGGAGATGGTGTCGATGAAGATTCAGCCCACCTCGACCATTGAATATCCACAAGGGGTCACAACACGATCCCCGCTGCCATTATGCGAGGAGGAGAATGTTTCCAAAGTCAATGGGCTGTAGTTGATTCGCTCCTCTCCCTGCGACGGATCGCCGATCGCTACCACACCCTCTGTCAATCCAAGGGCATCGTCGGGGTCGTTGGACACTTCACTGTGAGATGGATGAATCTATATCCAAAGGGGTGCGCCGTATGTTCCCTGCGCGCCAGAGATCGTTCCCCCTATTAAAAATGGATCTCCCGGGACACCGGTCGGGGGCCCAGGAGATCCGGGGGTGCCTGGGTCAGCAAGATCTAGCGCATGATCCGAGGCAGGATCCAAAGAGCCTGATCATCCGTTGGCTGGCCGTTGGCCAGTACGGTGAGGATGAACTTGACAGACTTACCCGCCAGTGGGGTAAGGTCGATATCGACCGTCTGTGTTTGACCATTATTCGTCTCGGTCCAACTCGCAAGGTTTTGGATGTTCCCATCCCCGATGCGGTAGTTGAGCTGGAACATCACGTCGCATGCTGTGGCTCCCGAGAGGCAGCCAATGGTTGCTTTAAAATGATCCCCTGATTGGACAGTAAAATCCGGGAAGGTTCCTCGGATGAGACCGTCCGGAATTTGCTGCGGCACGGTGCGCAATGTCAGTTGGGTCTCAGTCACACCGTTTTCCAAGACGGGATTCTCGGGGCGCAGCACAAAACCATTAGTATCCCCATCTGTTCCGGGGCAGGGCAGGACACCCGCTCCGCTGCTCCATTGCGCCGAACAAAACTGCTCAGCGAAGGAATAAACGATTTGGGGCACTGGTGGGGGCGTGGTTGGTGTTGGAGGTGCTGGGACGACCTTCTCCCACCAGGCCTTTACCACTGCATTCCCTGTACCTTCGTAATATTCCACGACGATGGCGTGGTTGCCTTTCAGTTGTTTATCAAAGGTATAGATAGTGGTTCCAGTGGCTGAATGCCATTCATTCAAAACGCGAGTCCCGTCGATGTAAACCCGGATACCATCATCGGCCTTGGCGCTGAAGCGGTAGAGGCCATCTTGGAAATTCACGGTCCGCATCCACCGGGCAGAGAATTTATCGCGGGGCATCCCGATCACGGGGGCCTTCTCCCGCCAACGGAAGTCGATGGCTTTGTCGTTTCGGCTAATGGAGGGATTGCCCTTCAATTCGGCATTGGCCCAGTACTCGCCCTTCCAATCGGTGAAGGAAGGGGAAATTTTTTCCCAGGTCAAACGAACGCGGGCATCGCCAGTTAATTCGTGGTACTCCACGGTAACCTTGTGCTTTCCTTGAAGCAGGGCAAGATCATAGGTCCCTTGAGTGCTGCCCGAAGCAGGGACGCGTAGAACCATGCGGTCCCCAACCCATAGGGTGGCTTTATCGTCCGCCAGGAGCTTGAAGCGGTAGATGCCTGCCGAGAAGTCGATGGTCTGCGTCCAGCGGATCGAAAAGTTATCCTTGGGCAATCCCGTTGCAGGCGCGTTGCGTTTCCAGTCGAAATCGATCTTAGAATCTGTACGGGTGAGTTTCGGTTTTCCAATCAGATCGGTGTTGGCAAAATATTCTGCTTTCCAGCCGCTCGAGCTTCCCGGGCTGGGTTGGCTGGACGTTCCTACAACGATTTGCACCCAGAAGGGCTGGTCGGCTTTGGTGCCGAGACCGAAGATCACGCCACTGGCATTCCGCAGCTTCCAGGCACTGGTATAGGTGCCATTGGCATTGGGGGCGGTGAGTGTGACCTTCAGATCGACGGTTCCGTTAGGACTGACAGATTTAGGGAGTGTCACAGACGCGGGTCCGCCCATCTGTTGACCGCTGGCGAAAACCATGGCATAGGATGGGCTCCACGTGCAGGTGCCGCTGTTCTTCAAGCGCCAGGTTTTTTCAAAGAGCTTCCCCGCCTCGATCCGCGCTTTATCTGGGATGGTCACATCGCTGATGAAGGTCGCTTTATCTGTACAGGAAGCCTGGAGTGCGCTCGCCTGGGCAAGGTTGAAAGGGATGAGTGCTACCAAGAACGAAAATAGCAAAGCGATCGATATGTACTTTTTCATGTTTTCCTCCGACATCTCCGGCAGAAGTGGAAGATTATGTTGTTTCCCGGTCGATGATTGAATAAGATTGCTGATCCTTGTAATAGGACGTTTTCTTATCAAATAAGTTCCCGTCGTAAAGAAGTTTGTTAAAAAACCAATCTGAGGTCAGTGTAAGGTCAAGTGAGACCCATCCCATCAGGAAAATGGCCAGTCTTCAAATTTTTTCTCCTTTAGGGTGTTCCCCAGTAAAACGGATTATGGCGGCAAATGTTACATGAATGTTGATCATTTATTGATCTACATCCCTTTCGTAAGGCCACGCCATGGTTGACTTTGTCAGCCCCCACTTCGTCCATGAGGCTTGACTTGGATCTCGGCCGTGTCCATACTGAACAAGTTGGGCTGCCTTCAGATTTTCAAAGGAGAAGGTCGATGGATGAGATCTATGAAGAGAAGTCCTTCTGGTTGAAGGCTTACGAGCCATTCGAACCAGATCCACCAAGAGACGTCCCGATAAGGCCGGGGAAGGGCAAGGATCTGAGTCTTTGATCCGAGATGTGCATCGAGCATCTTTTGTTTCTGGTGTGATTAATCGGGTGCTCAGTGGCCAGGTGACGGGAGAAAGTATCCATTGCCATGAAAGCTGCTTTTCGCTTCTACGCTGAATTGAATGATTTCCTATCGCCCGAACGACGCCACAATCGATTTGTGTATGAGGTTCAGGGGAAGCCTGCTGTGAAAGATTGCATAGAAGCCCTTGGCGTGCCCTATACGGAAGTTGATCTGATCTTGGTTAACGGCGAATCCGTGGACTTCACTTACCGCTTGCAAGAGGGGGATCAAGTCAGTGTGTATCCGGTTTTTGAATCAGTAGACATCGCAGCCCTGGTCCGGGTGAGGCCTGCGCCCCTTCGAGAGGTGCGGTTTGTGTTGGATACGCACTTGGGGAGGCTTGCGGGTTATCTTCGGATGTTGGGCTTCGACACGGTTTACCGCAATGATTGCAACGATGAGGAATTGGCGACGATCTCGAGTGGGGAAAAACGCGTCCTTCTGACAAAGGATCGGGGTCTTCTGAAGCGTAACCTTGTGACGCATGGCTACTGTGTTCGCGGCACGCATCCTAGAGAGGAGCTGGTTGAAATCCTGCGGAGGTTCGACCTTTTCCGGCAGGTGCGACCTTTCACGCGCTGCATCCGTTGCAATGGTCTCTTGGAAAGTGTTTCAAAAGCGGATGTCTATGACCTTCTGCCCCCCAAGGTGAAAGAAGGGTATGATACCTTTCATCGCTGTCAGAGTTGCGATCAGATTTATTGGAAGGGCACCCATTATGAGCACATGCAGCACTTCTTGGAGCGTGTGCTGGGAGAGGCACAAAATACCAACTTGGAAGAGAATGCCTGATGACTTTATGGGGAAGTTCAAGGGAATCCTCAGGATTAGCACCTTGATAGAATCCCAGAAAAAAGTTAGAGGGAATTTTGATAACAGATGACCTATGTCACAGCTATAGATGTGTCGAAATTCTTGCACATGAGGAGGTACCATGGAAAAATTTTCACCCAAATTTGGGATGAGCACGTTGGTCAATTGCGTGGGAGAACGCCAGGATCCATCAGATGCCCATGTTGCACCCATCTATCAGACCTCGGTTTTCACCTTCCCTGATTTTGCCAGCGCAGATGCAATCCTGTCTGGTGAGCAGGAGGGTTATTTCTACACCCGGTTGGACAACCCCAACTTCCGCCTGTTGGAAAATAAATACGCACTGCTGGAGGGGTTGGATCTGGTGCGGGCCAGTCCAGAATCGCGGCCAGAGGATGTTGTGGCTGGCAAGGTGTTCTCTTCGGGCATGGCGGCGGTCACGGCTGCGATCCTGGCGTGTGCACAGAAGGGAGATGTCCTCGTTGTGCAGCATTCGTTGTACAGCGATACCTTCGGTTTTTTAAATACCTTTGCACCGCGCATGGGGATCGAAGTAGTCTGGGTGAAGGAGAACTCCCGTGAAGCTTGGGAATGTGCCCTGACTCAGCAGGAGAAGGTTCGCCTGATCATCGCGGAGACCCCTACCAATCCCGCCATGCAAATCGTCGACTTGTCCATGTTGAGTGAATTGGCGCGCGGGCATGATTGTTGGCTGCTGGTGGACAACACCTTCCCCACGCCCTACGGTCAGCGACCTTTAACGCTCGGGGCGGATATGGTTGTGCATTCAACCACCAAATACCTTTCGGGACATGGTGTCATCGTGGGCGGTGTGGTTGTGAGCCGGCATGTGGATTTTGTGCGGGGCGATCTCCAATGGATCCGCCGACGTTTCGGCGCCGTGGCCAGCCCCTTCGATGCCTGGTTGGCCAATCTAGGGTTGAGGACCTTCGAACTGCGCATGGAGCGGCACTGCCAGAATGCCATGAGGATCGCTCGATACCTGGATTCTCACCCCAAGGTGAAAGTTGTGCACTATCCGGGGCTGGAGAATCACCCTGAGCATGAGCTCGCCAGGCGGCAAATGCATGCCTTTGGTGGCATGATGGCTTTTGAATTGAAGGGTGGGTTCGATGCCGCCAAGAAAATGTTGGAAAGTGTAAAGGTGGCGACTCTGGGCGTCAGCCTGGGGAAAGTCGATACGATGATCCAACATCCTGCTGGGATGACGCACTCGCGGGTACCGCCGGAGGTTCGAATGGAGATGGGAATCACAGAGGGGCTGATTCGCCTCTCTGTGGGTATCGAGAACGTGGAAGACCTGATAGAGGATTTTGAGAGGGCTTTAGAGCAAGCCTAGGTCGAAGCTAATCGTTTTTTATTTGTAGTAGGGGCGCACGGCTGTACGTCCTTCCACTCAGCAGGAAATGTAGAGGCATAGCATGCTGCCTCTCTACATTGTAGAAGGCTGAAGAAGGGCGGAACGAAGGAACCTTTTAGAAGAAAACGAAGTTCATTGGGGGAAGATGGGAAGGGGATCTCCAAGAACGGGTGTGGGGTGGGCGATCATCACATCCCACCATGCTCGCCAAAGGGCGGGTATCTCCCGGACCCAATACCAGCGGATATGGACATAGGGTGTGCGGTCGGCAATGTAACCAACGGTATCGAGTCCCAGTCCATTACAGGTGACGAGAGCGCGCGGGAGATGGTAGCGCTGGGTGACCAGAATCGCCTCTGAAATCATGAAGATATCTCTTGCCCGATAGCAGGTGTCATACGTGCGACGACCGGCGTAATCCAGCACCAAGTCCTCTTCAGGGAGCCCTTGCGCAAGGGTATACTCCTGCATCTTGGCGGGCTCATTGTAGTCCTCCACGCGGTTGTCGCCGCTGAGGAGCAGTTTCCTCACTCGTCCCGCACGGTAGAGTTCAATGGCTGCATCCAGGCGATCGCGCAGCACATCGCTCAGCGCGCCACTGGACCAGTATCCCGCCCCGAAAACGATGGCCACAGAATGCTCTGGGATTGAACTCAATTTGGCTGTGGTGTAGAGGGAATCCTGATAACGTGCCGTCAAGGTCCAGGCTGTAAATCCGGCTCCGATCAGGATCAAGATAAACATAGCAAAAAGAAGCCTTTTGCTCGTTTTGGATGTTCGCAAGACTGTCACCTTAGGCTTTATGCCCATTTCCGTCAAGGTAGGTCATTGAAATCCTTTGCCCTCATTGGTTGTTGGAGGCGTCCTGAGCCACGGATTCGCGTGGTCCATTACGAGGGCAGATTATACCGTCATTCATGTGGTCAGGGGTCCATGTCTTGGGGCGCGAGATGGTCAAGAGTCAGTCAAAGGGGGAGAATGGAATGCTCGCTGCTGGTCTCAGGATTTGAGACGGGTGGCGAGCAAATGGCCCTGTGGTTCTATTTATCGGGATCTTGACCAGCGACATATTTCTCTAAAAATGCCACAATGGCTGGATAGACAATCTTCTTGTTCTTGTACTTTACGATGCTGTGCCCCTCATCCTCTATGACCAGGAATTCGACGGGAATATCTCGAGCTTTCAGCGCCTCCACCAGTTGTTCTGCCTCGCCCAGGGGGACGCGGGGATCATTGGCGCTATGGACGACCATCAGGGGCGCTGCGATTTTATCCAAGTGGTTGATGGGGGCGATGCTTTCGAGGAACTGGCGATCCTTTTCCAGGCTGCCGTACTCGGCCTCACGATGGGCGCGGCGATATAAGCTGGTGTTCTCCAGGAAGGTGACCAGGTTGCTGATGCCCACAATGTTCACCCCGGCTGCCCACAGATCGGGGTAGTGAGTCAGGGCTGCTAGGACCATGAAGCCCCCGTAGCTGCCTCCATAGGCAACGAGTTTATCCCCATCGATGCCGGGCTGCTCTTTGAGCCAATAGGCAGCATGAGCCAAGTCGGCAACTGAGTCCATGCGCTTCTTGACGTCGTCCAGGTGGCTGTAGGCTTTGCCGTAGCCGGTGGAGCCGCGCACGTTGGGAGCTAAGACGGCGTAACCATTGGCCGCGAAATATTGGATCAAGAAGTTGAAATAGGGCGTGAACTGCGCTTCCGGGCCACCATGGACGTACACAACAACCGGCCAAGGTCTATCCCCGTCAGCTTGGGGTTTATAGATCCAGGCTGGAATCAGCCTTTTGTCGAAGCTGGGGTAGCGAATGAGCTCGGGGATGGCGAAGGAGGCTTCTGGTACGCCTCCATGGGAAGAGCGCGTTATCTCATAGACTCTGTTGGAATCCAGGCTCCAGGTGTAGATATGGCGGTGCGAATAGTGGTTGTGAAGGAGAAAATGAGGTGCCGGGAAAAGGGCGAGAAGGTTACGAACCAGTCCCATTGAGCGACGACGCCCGGTGCCACGTCCGGCAGTGGAGCTGTTTTGGTTTCACTGGTGGTGAGATTATAGACCTTGAGTTGAGAGGCGCCCTCTACATTAATCGTGTAAGCCAGCTGATTCCTGTCGGGTGAGAGGGCCATCGTTTCAATATCCCAATCGGCGGTAATGATCGGTTCGAAATCGAAGGTCTCCAGATCGAGGCGAGCGATATAAAGGAAGTCAGAGTCTAAGTCGGTGTTAAGGAAAAGCGCTTTCCCGTCGGATGAGTAGCGTGCATTGAGATATCGCGCTTTTTCATCCGGGGGGGAAATGAGGGAAGCGTTATGGTTGGAGAGATCGATTTCTAACAAATTGTGCTGGAAAGAGCTGGCTGTGTGAATAGCAACGGCGGTTTCCCCATCTGGTGAGAAGGACATCGAGGAGAGGAAGCCCGGTATTTCATTCTGCCAAACCATATCGGTCTCGCCCTCAATTGTTTGGGTGTAGAGATCAAATAAGCCGGGATGACGACGGTTGGCTGCGAAAAGAATTTGAGTGCCGTAAGGGGACCACTCCCCGAAGATGTGCATGGCCCCCTCGAAGCCCGCAGTTAATGGGATGATCTTTTTCTCTTCCTGGGAGATCAAATAGAGTTGGGCGTTCTCATTTCCACCCGTATCCTGAGCGAAGATCATCCGCTCATCGCCCAGTGCGGGGGAGAACCAGCAACCCAGGATGCGCTCATGGCCGCGGGTGATCTGATTGCGCCAGGAGGGCTTGCTCAAGTCCCCCGTCATGGTCATTTCAAAGATGTGTGGAGTCCCGGTGATATCAGAGATGTAAGCCAGACGCTGGCCGTCATAAGAAATGGTTGGATGATAAGCTTTGACGATCTGAAGATATTTAGAGATTGGGTAGGACATTTAGGTTACCCCTTCTGGTGATGTGTCCACAAGGATACCTTAAGTTGCGGAGGATGACACCCCTTTGATATTCAAGAGAAAGCCATCCCAAGATCTCTCAGATGAAAAGCTACCTGAAGAACCCGTTTCTCAGGAGGTTCACTGACCAGGTTGAGGCCAGGTTGGGTAAGGGGTTTAATAAAAGCCAAGTTTGTACATTGTAAGCATTCGCAATTTCGCACTGGGTTCCCTTGGTATATAATCCAGACAATCCCTTCCGACCGATGAAGAAAGAGATATGATCAAGAGATTACGTCGACTATTCTCAAGGCCAGCCCAAAAGCAACCTGATACAGAACCCAGCCACAAGGAGACGGCGCAGCCGTTAAGACCGGAACTAACATACGTGCCTGAAAGCGACGCTGCTCCAGGGGATCGACCAGAGGCATACTTGCAGCGGGTCCAGGAAAAAATCAACCAACTGGCGGAAGAATTTGCCGCGGGGACCATTAACCGGGCCCAATTCCAGGAGCTTTTCGACCATTATCGACGTGAAAAGCAGACAGTGAAACGATGGATTGAGATCGCCCCCGAGTCGGATGCCTGGAAAGAATCCACCACAGAGGGCAAGAGCGTCATTATCCGGGCAGGTCATGAGGCCAGGGTGCTTGGTTACGCCATCTATGAGAATGACTCCGGGATGCCTCTCAACACCATCGGTCAATTTGAGCTCGAACCAGAGCTTGTGGTGCCGATGTTGTCCTCCTATCGGGCGGCGACCCGGGAGATTTTTGGGGCTGGGATGCGTTCTAGCGAGATCGAAGGAGGTCGATGGCTGTGCTTTGTCTCTGGAGAGTTTGCGACGCTGATGGCGTTGTTCTCCACCAGCCCAGCTAGCCGGCAGTTGGAGTCCCTGGAGGAGCTGCATCGACTTTTCGAACGAGCCAACCGGAACTTCCTCAGTGGCGGACGGGTCAATCCAAACGATCTGGTATTTCCACATGCATTCTTTTTAGGCCGCAATGAGTAGAAGGTGTCGTAGCTTATGAATCGTATGGTGGTACTTAAAGTTGTTGTCGCTGGGAATGGTGCTGTAGGGAAGACCTCGCTCATCCGTCGCTACTGTGAGGGTAAATTCGAGCATACCAGAGTGCAGACCATTGGGGTTGATTTTCAAACCCAAACGGTTGACCTTCCTGAGCAGACGGTGAAGCTGTCCATCTGGGACATGGCTGGTCAGGAGCATTTTGCGGTGGTCCGGGCTGGTTTTTATCGCGGGAGCCGGGCAGCGGTATTGGTTTATGATATGACAGAACCGCAGACTCTGAAGGACCTGACTCATTGGCGGGAAGAGGTCCTGAGTTCCGTTCAAGTGCAGCCATTCCTGGTAATTGGGAACAAAATCGACTTAGAGCGGGTCGTCCCAATAGAGGAGGCGAGGGACTTTGCCGACTCCATCGGCGCGCCCTATCTGGAGACCAGCGCGTTAACGGGCGATGGAGTCCCGGCGCTATTTGAAACCCTGGCCAGGTTGGCCTTGGGCATATAATATTCTCCCACGCCCCCAAAAGTGGGCAGCAGGGGAATTTCATCCCACTTGATGTTGATCGGGACCACGTTGTAAGGGCCCATGACCAGTTGTGCGCTCTCCTCCGCGCCCCTGCTCGCCCGTTCCCTTGCCCCTCTGCTCTCCATAGCTGTCCCCATCATATGTCACGCCAAAGGACGCCAAGACATACGTCTTCACGACGCTCTCCCATTATGATGGAACTTGGGTCTTTGGATTTGTCCCCTTGTGGGTGCGTTCGGGACGGGAGGGGAGATGCTGAGAGAATATTCCGCGCAGAAATCCCGGGAGGCGTATGAGAGGGAGGCACGCATAGAGCAGTTTGAGATGTTGAAAGACTTCATCCTGGATGAATACTACCGCCCGGATCAAATTGAAGGATGGAAATCATCCGAAATGGAGCGACCGGACCGAAAAACCGTGCTGCGTTTGATCCGTTTTTTTCGGAATGAGATCTAGGGGTTGATCGTTCTTTAAAGAGGTTAAAATCATTTCTAGAGGCTCAAAGAGTCACCAGCCTTGAGTCCGACCCGATTCGGTCGGGCTCTCCAGAAAAAAAGGACCCCACATTTTATTGTGGGGTCCTTCACTTGATACACCCTTTTCCCTATTAATAAGTTACTCTGATGGAAATCAAGTCGATTTTCGCCCTTGAATCCCCCCTTTCCCATCGAAAACACGCAGGATAAACGCTGCATCCCACGTTGCCCTGACGCACTCAGGTTACCATGGGGTCGGTTCGGCGAAATTTCAGCATAAAGGGTCGAAGGAAATCAGAGGAGGCGAGGGTGGCAGAGAGCTCTGGAAAGGGAAGCAACAGTGTGCACAAAGAACCATGTAGAGAAGGTCACCTGGGGTTGAGCAAGACAGCAGGGTTGAAATTAGATCCTGGCAAAGATGGTGGAGCATGGACAAATCGGCCGACACCCGAGATTGTACAAAGGCTGATCAAGTGGTTATCGGATGAGATGAAGTAGGAAAAGGGAGAAATGACGAGGGAGATCGCGAGGAATACCCCCCATGTCATGGACAGGACCATGAGGGAAGGCTAAGGGTAGATCTGAGTAAGTTGAGGAGATACAGGGAAGGTGGACACGTTCTCAGGGGGCGTCCATAACAGGCGGCAACCGTTTTGGGGTTCAGCGGGGATAGGAATGGCAAAATCATGTTCAGCTTTGTGATTTGAACTTCCCCTTACAATCGGCCTACAAAATCGGACAAAAGGACTCCGCATCTGTAAGTGGGATGTAGGGTTATTATTGGGGCCAATAGTGCTAGAGTACTACCATAGTATCGCGGTACTATTGGGAGGCTTTTTCAGGGGAGAGGGCGGAAACAAACGCCCAGTAAGCATTGATCAGCAAACATCAACCGAATCATCCACCAGTCAACTGTCCGACTGTCTATGGTCATGAAGATTTCGTAGAACAAACTAATGTTCTAGCTGAGGATCTTTGTTTCAAAGCTGTAACAGACTGTATCGAAGATGTGAACCTTTTAACAAAAGCAGGTAACGAGCGATTGTTAACGTTATAACAAATCGGGAGGATCATCGTCGAATCATCGAGGTGAGCTAAAGCCAGGTGAAAAAGGCTTAGAACCAAAGTCGGAAGGGGGTCGGATTTCGAAGTGGTCTCCAGTTAGACGAAGGTGAAACCGGCCCAAGAAGGTCGGTTTTTTTGTCGGAAGAGGAGAGTATTCCATGAAGGTGTCAGGTCAGCGAAGGTTTCCATCAGGACGTAATCGAGTGCTAACCATGCTCGTAGCAGGCATTTTGGCTTCACTGGCTTTGCTGGTGTCACCCGTGGGCGCAGCCAGCCTGGGAGTGATGGAAGTCGGTGATGCTGATGTTCGAAGGGAAACCGTTTCCCTGGCTTCGGAAGCCCCAGAATTTGAAAATAATTTGCTCGGTCCACAGGCCGAGAGCCGAGCGGATGGGATTGTCGCAAAGACGGAAGCGGGAATACCCGCGGAAGATTTGGTAGCCAGCTTTCTGGCAACGGCCAATGTAGCGGAA
>MGNI01000145.1:0-2888 GCA_001795115.1 Chloroflexi bacterium RBG_16_48_8
GTCTGTAATAAGCTTCTATCAGGTTTGTTTCTCTGTTGCTTTCCAGAACGCTTGATAATTTGCGCGTTCAAGATAAATAATGGACGGTAATACTATAATGCTTTAGGAGGTCGTGTTTGGTAAACCAGAGCAAGTCTGTTGTGCTATACTGAAATCATGAGAGCTTTGTATTTCGACACTGATCCCAAGGCGGAACGATTCCAGATCGAACTCATCCGGCGCATGCCGTCCTGGAAGAAATTTACCATGGTGGATGACCTGAATGAAACCATCAAAGTCTTTGCCATCAGCGGCATCAAACAGCGCCACCCGGATGCTACACCTGAGCAAATCCGCCGGCTGCTAGCCGATCTGATGCTCGGAAGCGAACTCGCCGGCAAGGTATATGACCATGCTGGGTGATTCCATCCGGGTGACTTTGCTCGTTACGAATGCCCTTGAAAAGATGGGCATCCGTTACGCCGTGGGAGGCTCTCTTTCCAGTTCCCTGCATGGTGTGATGCGCTCCACGCTGGACGTGGACATCGTCGCCGATTTACGCGCAGAGCACATTCAATCCTTAGTGACTGCCCTCTCGCCGGAATTCTATGCCGACGAAGAGATGATCCGGGACGCCATCGAACGCCACAGCAGCTTCAATCTCATCCACTACGAGACTGCCTTCAAGGTAGATGTATTCATCCCGAAAACGCGCCCATTTGATGGGATGCAATTGCAGCGGCGCATTTCCGCCGTTATCATGACCGACCCAGAACAGAATCTGTATGTCATCAGCCCGGAGGATGTCATCCTGACGAAACTGGAGTGGTATCGCATGGGCGGTGAAGTCTCTGATCGTCAATGGCGAGATGTCCTGGGTGTATTGAAGATGAAAGCCGGCAATCTCGATCTGGACTACCTGTGCAAGTGGGCTAAAGAATTGAACGTCAACGATTTGCTCGAACGTGCTCTGGACCAATCCGCCGCGTGACCGCTTGTATCCCCGGCCTAGCAACCCTTTATTAGGCTGGAATCCGGTCTTCGGTTCGAACCATCAGGTCGAGAACCGACGACCGCATTGTTTTTACGCTCCTGGAATGGGTTTAAAATTCTTTCAAGGGTCACCCGTTTTCCCTGCTTGCAGACTTGCCTGCGTTTGTTTGGCCAAAGATGGCCATGAATTTGAAGAGGTTCCCCCCTCCACCTCCACGTCAATCGAGGGGATCGGCCAAGAGGTGGGGAGGGGGGGCGGAGCTGTGAGGCTTCCCCTATCCCGATTCATTTGGTCGGTCAGTCAGAATCTGATACCGGGCGTTTGCTCTGGTTGATTGACCAGATTACTGCAGCGAGCAGCACAATCACTACCACCGCTCCTCCGATTCCCAGATCCTGGTACTTGACAATCAGGGGCGCAGCCAGCAGGCTGACAAGGTTGACAACTTTAATCATAGGGTTGAGGGCTGGACCGGCCGTATCCTTCAGTGGGTCGCCAACTGTATCGCCCACCACGCTAGCCTTGTGCCGCTCTGAACCTTTGCCTGTATTTTCCACAATGTTACGCGGCTCATCCTCGATGGTTTTCTTGGCATTATCCCACGCGCCGCCACCATTCGCCATAAATACAGCCAGCAATTGTCCGCTCAGAATCACACCAGCAAGAAACCCACCCAAGGCTTCCACCTGAAGAACCAAACCAACGATGAGAGGCAGCAGAACTGCGATCACTGCCAGAGGAATGAGTTCCTTCTGAGCCGAGCGTGTCGAAATGCCAACCACGCGAGCATAATCCGGTTGGACGGTTCCTTCCATAATACCGGGAATACGGAACTGTTTGCGGACTTCCTCAACAATCTTACCTGCCGCACGCGAGACAGCGCGAATGGATAAGGAACTGAATAACCACGGCAAAGCGCCGCCCAACAGGAACCCAACGAAGACCTTCGTCTCAGAGATGCGTATCGAATCTAGGACAGGCAACCCGAGTTGTAGCTGCACCCGGCCGACATCAGTAATAAAGGATGCAAAAAGACTGACCGCTGCGATGACAGCCGAGGCAATCGCAATGCCCTTGGTGATGGCTTTGGTTGTATTCCCCACTGCATCGAGGTCGGCCATGATTTGACGAGCTTTGAGCGTGTCCTTATCGGTTTGGTCATGCCAGGTCATCTCGCCGATACCATTGGCATTGTCCGAAATTGGCCCGTAGGAGTCCATCGCAACGTTGTTGCCGGTGTGGCTCAACATTCCGATACCAATCATCGCAACAGCATAGAGGACATACGTAGCAGCCTCGTTACCATAGAGAAGCAAAGCGCAAACAAAGCTGACGGCAATTACCCCAAGTGCCCAAACACTGGATTCCATCCCAACCGAAAGGCCAGATAGGATCGTCGTAGCTGATCCCGTGCGAGTTGATTTGACAATTTCTTTAACTGGGCTATGTTTGGTGGAGGTAAAAAAGGAAGTAAGAGGATTGAACACCACGGCCAATCCAACACCAATTGCTGTCAGCATCCCCAGTCGCCAATCATGGGCATAGAAAATCGCCAATACAAACCCCCAGAAAACCGTATTCACACTGGATACTTCGTAGGAACGGAACATGGCTTCTTCGGCGTCATGGGCTCTTAGGAATTTAATTGGGAATTTTGCCCAAATAGGGACGGTGAAAGTCCCTATGATTGAGCTGATAACACCAATTGCGCGGATAATCAATGGAAAGACAATCCACTTCAAGCTACCGTCCATCCCCAGAAGAGCCAGCCCAAGGATCAATGCGGAAACAATGGTGACCTCATAGCTCTCAAAAATATCTGCCGCCATGCCTGCACAGTCACCCACATTATCTCCTACCAAGTCGGCAACAACAGCTGCATTACGGGGATCATCTTCGGGAATATCCTTCTCCA
>MGNI01000145.1:2912-3237 GCA_001795115.1 Chloroflexi bacterium RBG_16_48_8
GCCTTGGTGTAAATGCCGCCGCCAACACGCATGAAGAGGGCGATCAGCGTACCGCCAAAGCCAAAGCCAAGCAGCGCGTCCGGAGCTGCTTTCCCAAACACAATAAAAATCATCGTGCCTCCGAAAAGCCCCAGGCCATCTGTCAGCATGCCAGTAATTGTGCCAGCGTAATATGCAATGGAAAGCGCCTCATTGAAGCCTCGCCGGGCTGCAGACGCAGTGCGAATGCTGGCCTGGATGGCCATACGCATGCCAAGCTGGCCTACGGTAAGCGAGAAACCGGCACCTAATATAAATGCGATCGTGCGACCAAGCGTCACAGCGG
>MGNI01000145.1:3281-4165 GCA_001795115.1 Chloroflexi bacterium RBG_16_48_8
GATATAAACGCTCAAGAAAAGAGCCACACCGAGGATGCCAATCGCCGGGAGAATCGTTCGAAATTGACTTTGTAGGTAGCTATCCGCCCCAACCCGGATAGCGTTCCATACTTCTTGCATTTTCATCGTGCCTTTATCTTTATTCAGCACATTTCCCCGAAGCAGCCAGGCGTACAGAAGGCTGATGAATGCAGTTACTACAACACCTATCACCATGATCTGCTCAAAATTGTTGAGGCCGTGCCTCGCAAGCCCTAATAGATTCATGCTACCTCCTGAACTCACTAGTAATTTGTCAAAGCTGATTCTCAGGATAAAGATGCTTTAGCTTAGTGCGAGCATCTGCTGTGATGAAACACCAATTCCCTTTAACTACCTTTGTCTTTCTCTCATCATCCCGGGCTTTGCCCTCGGCTTGCACGTAGATCAACTTGGGGATGTGTCTGTCCAGGCATTGGCGGATCAAAACGCTCGCTTCGATCTCTACCCCATTGAGCCAGCTTCCATGTTTGGGAGTGAAGTGGAGCCCGAAACGGTCGCCCAGCCGTCTGACTGTCTGTGGCTCGTGGATTTCATAGAAAGAAGTGGGACCAGGCGTATTCAAATGATGCAACACGACGACAATCTTCTCAGCTTCAGGGTAATCAACATTCGAAAGCTCCCGCATTGCTTCGACCCAAACTTTTCGAGTGTGCTACTTAGTGACTTTGACATCGCGTCAGCCGCCCAAAGGCTCAAAGGACAGAAACAGATCTCCCCTGCCTGCTTGCTTGTACTCATAATCTTCTCGTCTGGGCTCCCTGTTGTCAAGCAAGAGGCTCCTGGATATCCCTTTGCAACTGCTTGCCAGGTCTCGTCCCTCCAAACTTGGGGTCATGTCGGAT
>MGNI01000145.1:4177-5645 GCA_001795115.1 Chloroflexi bacterium RBG_16_48_8
TGGCTGGAAATACACCTTCAAAACAGTATCCCTATTGCAGACAAAAGCTGCATTTGCCCTCGGGAGATACAATTTTCTTGCTTCAGTCAAGGTTTAAGTTCGGCATTACCGTCCAGCCAATGTTCGTATTGCCAATCTGGCTTCTTGCGATTGAGAGCTTGGTCGAATCTAACTTCCGCATAGGCTTTCTATACGTTCGGTACGGTCAGTGAGTTCAGATCAAAAGCATCACAGATCACTTTGTATGTCGAATTCGGGCGCCCCTGCCGCAGTCGGACTTCCGCAATATGCTTGCTCATGATAGTTTGCGGGCTGACGCATCCCCAGAGGATACTCATTTTTCAAGGTACGATCGCTCGTCGGGGATTAGCTTGGCGAAATATTTCTTGTACATTCTGCTTGTCCTTGAGTGGGTTTCTTTCTCAAGTAGCAAATTCTATACCAATTCTTGTGTTTCGCTTTGACAGATGTCTGGATTGAACTATTAGTACCTGAAAACTTGCATTAGGGCAAATGTTGAACAATTGTATCAATAATGGCGGTGATGAGTCCATATTTTCATGAAGATTAGTCTTTGATCAGAAGCCAAAGGAACTGATGTCAAGACCGACAACGGCAATTAAATCGCCCTGACTTGCTGCGTTGTGTCGGCGGGTTGTATCCCAGCCTGCCCTCCAACCAGAGAACCGTGGGTGCCGAGCAGACGTGGAATGCTGGGCCCAGTGATATCGGCGTCGAGAATGCCGACCTTGTACCCTCGACGACGGAGAGCGCATGCCAACAAGGTCGCTACGGAGGATTTTCCCACACCACCCTTGCCGCTCATTACCGCGATCACTTGACGGACCGAACGACTGGAGGGGCTGCTAGGCTCTCGACCCTGAGAGCGCACGTCGAAATCCGCCCGTTCTTCTGGTGTCATTTTTTAACATCCACCTTGACTTGCATCCCTGGGCAGGCTCCATTTGCAGCCTTGATCACTCTCTGGGGAAGCTCTGCCGTGATGGGCACCTCCTGGAAGGGAAAAGCCAGCGTGATCGTCACGAGCCGATCCTCTACGCGAATCTCAGGGACCATCCCCAAGTCCACGATGTTCTGGTTTTTGATCTCGGGGTGCTCGATTCGAGAAAGCGCTTGGATTACTGCGGATTTGATGTTTTGGTATTCTCTCCCTTGCTTCGTGGTCTTTCTTTCCTCTTTCATGTGATTCTGCCTCGATCTAGAATTCCCACGCACAGGTGTTCGTTTACTGTCGGGGTGAAAAGTTGAGAGCCGTTAAATCGCTCACTTTTCTTTCCTTCGTACCATAGCACCGGAGACGACCTACGTCAATAAAAATGTTACAAATGTCCTTTATTTGATGACATTAAACTAAAAATGGTACAAATTATTACTTATTATGTTATATTAGATCTGCAAATCAGGTCGGATCGGAGGAGCAAGACGGATGGACGAATTGGAATATCCC
>MGNI01000145.1:5697-7988 GCA_001795115.1 Chloroflexi bacterium RBG_16_48_8
GTGGTCTATCTCTCAATGCGATCTGTCGGATCGAGCGCGGTGAGAGCTCCCCTACCGTGTCCTCCTTGCAAAGGTTAGCCACAGCCCTCTCGGTCACGATCAACGAATTCTTCAAGACAGGGACAGAGTACGCCACCATCCTCGTCCGTAAGAACCAACGTCCGCGAACCAGAGGGGAGGGTGTGCTCTTTGAAAGTTTGGGAAATGGATTGCCTGGGCAGATGATAGAGCCATTCCTCATGACCTTCCTCCCTGGTGCGATCGCAGGGAACGAGCCCATCTCACATGCCGGTGAGGAGTTCGTTTTTTGTGTGGAGGGAGAGGTTGAATATCTGGTCAATGAGGAATGGCACCGGCTGGAAGCTGGTGACAGTCTGCTCTTCCAATCCCCTCAACCTCATATGTGTCGTAACACAAGTTTAAACCGGGCCATTGTGCTGCTCATCATCTTGGCTGCAGAGGAATACGTCCGTTTGGCCCAACATCAACATTTGTTTTCGGATCGTCCCTGAAAAGGGATGTTGAAACAATGGGAGAATGGATGCTTATTTTTGGTCCTGTCCCCTCCCGACGTCTGGGGCGGAGCCTGGGGATCAACAACATCCCCCCCAAGATCTGCACCTATGCCTGTGTCTATTGCCAGTTGGGTGGAACCCTCCAAATGCAGGTCGAGCGCTAGGCCTTCTATGAGCCAGAGGAGATCATCCGCTCCGTCTATGAGAAAGCATCAAAGGTCTTAACCCAGCAAGAGGCGATCGATTATTTAACCTTCGTCCCTGATGGAGAACCAACCTTGGATCTCAACTTAGGCGCCGAGATCGGTGCTCTAAAAGAATTGAGCATCCACATCGCTGTGATCAGCAACGCCTCCTTGATCTGGCAAGAGGACGCGCGTGCGGATCTTATGGGCGCGGACTGGGTATCCCTGAAGGTGGACGCCATACGTTTGCCGACCTGGCGTCGGAAAAACCGCCCACATGGGAGCCTCGATCTCCATAAGATCCTGGAGGGCGTGCAGGCTTTTGCCGATGAATTCAAGGGTGAGCTGGCCACTGAAACCATGCTCGTGAAAGGTGTGAACGACAACGAGACCGATCTGGAGGAAATAGCTACGTATCTCGGTGAGATCCAGCCTACCATCGTTTACCTTTCCATTCCCACCCGTCCCCCGGCGGAAGCATGGGTTCGACCTGCAAAAGAGAAGTCGATCAATCTCGCTTATCAACTTATGGAGAGCGAAGTGGAGCAGGTCGAACTCCTGTTGGGCTATGAAGGGAACGCCTTCTCCTTTACAGGAGATGTGGTAGAAGACTTATTGAGTATCACAGCTGTACACCCGATGCGCGCCGATGCAGTGCAGCAACTCCTCACGAAGGCGGGGTCATATTGGGATCTTATCGATAAGCTCATCCGGGAGGATAAATTGGTAGAAGTTCGACATGATGGAAAGCAGTTCTACCTGCGCCGCGTTGTAAGGACGGGCTTTGGATAGATCCTTCGACCATTCATTGATCCAGTGTCAAGATGGATAAGCGTGGAAGTTGACATGAATCAACGAACATTTGAGGACCGCGCCAGCAATGCTTAGAGCGGTCTGAACCTCTCGATCGTGGTTTAAAAGCATTACAATGGAAATATTCAGAAATCCTGGAGAAGGATATGCGAGTGATTTGTGTCGTTGATAATACTGCCCGACGTGCTTCCCTTTTGTGGGGCGAGCACGGTTTTGCATTCCTGATCGAGGCGGGAGAAAAGCGGGTACTCTTTGATACCGGCCAAAGCGGGACGATATTGCTGCACAATCTTGAGGTGTTGGATATCAACCCGGCGACAATAGACGCTCTGGCTCTAAGCCATGCACATAACGATCATGCCAGTGGGCTATCGAAGCTGATAGAACATCTCCGACCCGGAATTCCACTATACACTCATCCTGATCTCTTTCGTGAGCGGTTTTCAAGGAAGGATGGAGAGACCCGAAATAAAACCTTCACAACAACACGTGAGGTGATGAGCGCCCATTTTGATCTTCACTTAAAAGCTGAGCCTCAGGAGATCATCTCGGGCATATGGACTACAGGTGGGATTACGGAACGCCCGGAACCCGAAGGCAGGAGCGCTGATCATCTGATGCGTGAAGGTGATAGCTTGGTTGCAGATGCCTATAGGGACGACATGGCCTTGGTTCTTCAGATTGGCGACCATCTTATGGTGCTTTGCGGTTGTTGCCATGCCGGTCTGCTCAACACACTTGCCCATGTACAGCGAACGTTTAACTCCCCTATCGCATT
>MGNI01000145.1:8019-9567 GCA_001795115.1 Chloroflexi bacterium RBG_16_48_8
ACCGCTGACCAATTGCAGCATGCAGGTGAAATTCTTTCGTCCAATTCGAGGCTGCGACGAGTCTATCCCAGCCACTGCACCGGCGAGGCAGCCTTCGTGGCCTTGACGAATGTCTTGAGTCCCTCCGTTGTGAAGCCCTGTCCAGCAGGGACCATACTCGATCTGGAAGTGTAGCTACGATATGGGTTAATGCCATCTGCAAAATGGAGGCAGGTGCATTTTAAGTTAGTTTGCATCCTATACTCCATGGATGTAAATTGAGTTGGTGTAGGGAGAGGTTATTATGCACACGGCTTCCATACCAAGGGAAATATGTTATTTGAAATGCAACATACCCAGAGTACATTTTCTTTGCAGCCATCGCCATTGATGTTTTTAACCACCGGCCTCGACTAGGTTTATTTAGAAAGCCTCTGTGTATCTCAATCGGATCACCAGGAGATAATACTTTTATTCTTCGGACGAAAATCACTTACTTCGTAAGGTCCAGGTTTTCCCCCGGGATGCCTTCCATCTCTGATGCAGCACGTTCTCGTTTTGCTATTTCTTCTAAAAAAAACCCCGCGGAAAAAAATCGCCTACCCGTTATCGGGATCCAGGTAATATACATCGTCAAAATCAACGAAGCACTCGGCGTAGCGTTCGAATAAGGCATAGATTAAGGCTCTGTGGGCAAATGCAGTGGGTATGTCCTTGGGGCAATTTGCCAGCTGGATGGCCTGGGTTAAATACTCCAATGCCAGTGAGGGATCTTCGTTTCCATTCTAAATAATGCCCAAATATGAGTGTGCATCGAAGTTGGTCATACAGATAGGAATTGTTACAACCCTATTCTATCCTCTTCCAAAGCTCTTCAGCTGAATAGGAGGCGTAGAAGTGCCTTTCCAATGTCCAAATTGCTCATCTCAAGGATCTTTGAGGATAACCGCAAGCCTTGAATTGCCACCCGATGCACGTTCGGATGAAATCTCTTTACAAGTGGTCCAGTGTAGCAATTGCAATTTCTGCGGTCTGACCGTGTATGAAGAATTAAGGCGAGGAGCCTTTAACTCAGAGATGGTTAATCATACTGGTTATTATATGCACGATGGGGATCAGAAATCCGTGGTGCAGATGATCAAGAAATGTCCAAAACCAGCAGACCCAAGGTGCAGTTGCAGCTCTCATCGAAAATTGGGCAGGAAAAATAACCATGGACAATGGGATGGGTTGGATGAAATTCAATCGGGATCATCTTTCTGTATGAAGCTTGATTGACCTTACCACTCGACCAACGTTTACTTTGTATGCATACCTTTACGATTTTCTAATGAGGGTTGGCGGAAGAGAGATGCATATTCATATCATCATCAAATTACGATCCTGATAAGATCTAACATCATTATTTTTATAAGCTGTTTAAAAATCTAACCGATCGGGGTTTAGTATTGAGAATACAAGATATTTTGCCTGTTGTGGCATCGATGGTGATCATCATTCTCGTCGCCATAGTTGAGAAGCAGAGCAAGTTCGCTGCCGCGATCACTGCGGTGATGTCTATTGGTGCGA
>MGNI01000145.1:9671-12095 GCA_001795115.1 Chloroflexi bacterium RBG_16_48_8
TGGCTGGCCTCCCGAGCAGGACTGAAGTTATTACCGATACTCCTGATCGGCTACGCAGTGTGGGGAGTGGGTGTGGGATTAACATTTCTTGTGAAGCGGTTAGCAGGGATGTAAGGGCAGCTGCCTGATCCTGGTAAATAGATGAAAGCAGCCATACAAATAAATGAACGAAAGTTGTTAAGGAGGAAGAGACGCCTCGGTAGAACGTTAAAAAGGCATTTAATAGGGGACCAATCGTAGGAGCGGCTCGCGAGCCGCCCTTACGATTTCGTAAAAGTGGGAGGGGATCGATTCCCTCCTTTCTACCTTATCTTATTGATTACTCACCCGTGGGAACCCAGATGTTTTTCACCTGAATCGCTTCGTGCAGGAACTCGTGACCAGCGCCACCCTCCGGGCTGAGCCAGTCGCGATCGATGCCATAACTGACCCAGGTGCGCTTCATGTTGGCTGCCGATTCGTACTCGACGTGATAGCTGCCCCTGGCCGCTCCGAAGTACCAGACCGCATCCACATCTTCGTGTTGGATGAGGGTTTTCGTCAGGTGATCGCGGTCCCCCGTGACGACGTTGACCACACCGGCCGGCACATCGGAGGTATCCAGCACCTGATAAAAATCGGTGGCGCTGAGCGGGTATTTCTGGCTGGGGATCATCACGACCGTATTCCCGCGTGCGATCGCTGGAGCCATGAGCGAGACGAAAGCCAGCAGCGGATATTCATCCGGGCAGGCGATGCCGATCACACCGATCGGCTCGTAAACCGCGACCGTGATGCCACGCAATGTGGTTTCCTGCACCGTGCCGCCATATTTGTCCGCCCAGGCGGCGTAGGTAAAGAGCCGCTCGATGGCCATTTGGACTTCCTCGAGCGCTAACTTCTTCGGTTTTCCAGTCATGGCGAGGAGACGCTCGGCGAATTCCGCGCTGCGAGTGCTCAAGTTCTCCCCGATGAAGTAAAGAATCTGGGCACGGTTGTGGCCATGGCGCATCGCCCAGCCCGGTTTGGCCAAATGGGCGGCATGCGCCGCTTCTACCGCATCGCGGATATCCTTGCGGTTGCCGTCGCCGACCTGCCCGATAAGTTCCCCTTTCGGTCCCAGGACGGCCTGGGTGTAGTTCCCGTCAGGGCGCACCTGCTTGCCCCCGATATACATCTTCGGCGTGCGGTCGATCTCCGCGATCCCTTTTTCGTGGGACCTATCGTCGCCTGGCATGATGGGGCGGGTGGGCGTATGTGCTCCCCAGGCGGTGATTTCCTCGCCCTCTTTGGGTGGCTCAAAGTCGGGGCGGGGGCGCTTCTGCCAGGCGGGGCGCATGTACTCGAACAATCCCTCTTTGCCCCCCTCGCGCCCGAAGCCGCTTTCGCGGTAACCGCCGAAACCGGAGGCGGCATCGAAGAGGTTGGTGCAGTTGATCCACACCGACCCGGCCTTGACTTTGCTGGCGACGTCCATCGCCAGGTTGATATTGTCGCTCCAGATGCTGGCTGCCAGGCCATAGCGCGTGTTGTTGGCCAGGTCGATGGCCTCTGTGGGCGTGCGGAAGGTCATCGAAACGAGCACTGGTCCGAAAATCTCCTCCTGGACCGTTTCCGCCGCCGGGTGCAGGTCGCTGATGAGCGTCGGTCGATAGAAGAGACCTTTTTCGGGTAAGGGGATATCTGGTTGGAACAGATCGCCGCCCTCCTTGACACTGGTCTTGACCCAGCTGTCGATCGTGTTCCACTGGGTCTGGTCGACGATGGCGCCCATGTCGATACACTTGTCCAGCGGATCGCCGACGCGCATGTGTTCCATGCGGACTTTGAGCTTTTGGATGAACCGCTCGGCGATGTTTTCCTGCACCAACAGGCGTGACCCGGCACAACAGACCTGGCCCTGATTGAACCAGATGGCATCAACTACGCCCTCAATCGCACCATCAAGGTCAGCATCATCGAAGACCAGGATGGGGGATTTCCCCCCCAATTCCAAGGAGATTTTCTTGCCAGTTCCAGCAGTCTGACGCCGCAGAATGCGACCTACATCTGTTGAGCCCGTGAAGGCGATCTTATCCACGTCCGGATGGATGACGATCATGGACCCCGCCCTGCTGCTACCAGTGATCACATTGATCACGCCTGGGGGCAATCCAGCTTCAGCCACGACTTCTGCAAAGAGCAGGGCGGAGAGTCGGGTATAGGAGGCTGGTTTAAGCACCACTGTATTCCCCAAGGCGATAGCCGGAGCGATCTTCCAGGCCAGCATCAGCAGGGGGAAGTTCCAGGGGATGATCTGCCCGATCACGCCCACGGGCTGGTAATCGGATAACTCGCTCTCCATCAACTGCGCCCAACCTGCATGGTAATAAAAGTGCCGGGCGAGAAGAGAGACGTCGATATCACGTGACTCGCGGATCGGTTTGCCGTTGTCCATCGACTCCA
>MGNI01000146.1:0-3588 GCA_001795115.1 Chloroflexi bacterium RBG_16_48_8
AAACGAAACCAACGATCGGTTTTCTCTGGCACACCACCCGGCACGTCTCCTAGATGGGCAGTTAGAACATAGGGCACTGCACTCATTTTGGACAGCATCAGCGCAAGTGCTCCTGTGGGTACCGCGAAGTGAACATGCATCATATCCGGTTTCCAACTTCGTAGAATGGATAAACCAGGAAAAAATCCACCCAGAAGGTAACCAAGCATTGAGGCGAAGCTGGCCTGTGAAAAAGATCGGCGTCCGCTGCGAACACGTTGCAGGGTATACCCGTCTAAGTTTTCCTGTTTCACCAATCCCTTCGCGTGGGAGGTTAGCACGCGGATCTCGTGCCCACGAGCAGCAAGCGCCTGACAGAGATCTGCACAGGCGCGCCCCCCACCTCCACCTACCGGTGGAAATTCATAATTCAATACAAGGATCTTCACATTTCACACCTTGTCGATGTTCAAACCCGGCCCTTCACCTCTTCTTCGATTCCCCTGCTTTTAAGCACTGCTCGGACCGAGTATGTGGGTTTTGCCTGGGATTCGTGATACGTACGGGAAAGGAGTTCAGCGATTAAACCCATTAAAATGGATTGGAAGCCAAGGATAAACAGCATCACGGTCATCAATAGAAGGGGAGATCGTATGAGATGCTCATCCAAAATAATTCGACGTGCAATAAGAACTCCCAATAAGAAGACGCTCACCATGATCAGACCTGCGCCTGTTCCCCCAAAGAGATAAATGGGCTTGCTTGCATAACTCATAAGGAACTTAACTGTAAATAAGTCCAGGAGGACTTTTATCGTTCGTTCCAATCCATACTTCGCTTTTCCGAATTTCCGAGGATGATGACGCACAGGGATTTCGATCATTTTCGCGCCGACCCATCCAGCATATGCAGGAATGAATCGATGCATCTCACCATAGAGTCGAAAACCCTGCAAAACTTCCCGTCGATATGCCTTCAAGGTGCACCCATAGTCATGCAGCCGAACGCCAGTTACCTTGGAGATGAGACCATTGGCTATCCTAGAGGGGATTTTTCTTGTCAGGAGCTTATCTTGTCGGTCGATTCTCCAGCCTGAGACGACGTCGTAACCCTCTTCAATCTTCTCCATTAGAAGTGGGATATCCCCTGGATCATTCTGTTGATCAGCATCAATGGTTACGATCACTTCCCCACAGGAATGATCAATCCCTGCCGCGATAGCGGCTGTTTGCCCGAAATTACGGCGCAATTCGATCACCAGCGTATGTTGAGGATCGAGTTGAACAAGTGAATTCAGCTCCTCGATACTGCCGTCTGTGGATCCGTCATCTACAAAGACCAATTCGTAATCTCGATCGGCCAATGCTTCACTTAAATCATGGTGAAGAGATCTTAGATTTTCAACCTCATTGTACACAGGGATCACAACGGAAAGATTCACGTACATCACCTCCCCGGCTTCTCGCATGGATCAAACAAACCTAAAGGTGCTTTGGATTGAGTAGAAACTTCTCTTCCAACTGACTTACTCGATACCGTTTCCTTCGCTATTTAATAGTGCAGTGACTCCGGTTTCCCATCGATGCCAATCACCAAAATTTTCCTCAAGGATGCGCAAGCCCTCTCCAATCGGCTCTAAGCCTAAGGATTCCATATCTGCATCCACCATAATGCGTGCGAGCTGGGTGTAGGTTATCTTGGGTTCCCAGCCAATTTGATTTCGAGCCCTTGACGCGTCTGCCACCAATGCGTCCACTTCGGTGGGGCGAAAATAACGTGGATCAATTTCGACGTATTTTTGCCAGTCCAGCCCGGCATAATCGAAAGATTCAATCACAAATTCTCTCATTGTGGGTGCCACACCCGTTCCGACGACATAATCGTCCGGATGATCCAGCTGCATCATTTTCCACATGGCTTCAACATATTCTGGTGCATAACCATAGTCACGCCTGGCATCCAAATTACCCAGATACAATTTCTTCTGGTGTCCAGCTAAAATTCGAGCGACTGCCCGCGTTACTTTGCGTGAGAGGAAAGTTGGTCCACGACGTGGGCTCTCGTGGTTGAAGAGAATCCCATTCACCGCAAACATATCATAGGCTTCGCGATAATTCCTTGCGCTCCAGTATGCATATAACTTAGCGATGGCATAGGGGCTACGAGGTTGAAAGAGAGAGTCTTCATTTTGAGGAGGGAGCGTGTTACCGAACATCTCACTTGATGAGGCCTGGTAGAAGCGAGCTTGATTTCCACTACGTCGAATCGCTTCCAAAATCCGCGTGGTTCCTAAACCCGTTACAGAACCCGTATACTCCGGCATATCAAAGCTTACCTTCACATGGGATTGGGCTCCAAGGTGATACACCTCTTCTGGCCTGACATTGTAAATCAGGTTGGTAAGCTGTTCACCATTGGAGAGATCACCATAATGCAGAAAAAGTCGAGCGCCAGGATCATGGGGATCTTGGTAGATATGATCAATCCTTTCCGTGTTGAAAGTGCTGGCCTTGCGGATTAGGCCATGGACCTCATACCCCTTGCTGAGTAGCAATTCGGCAAGGTAGGAACCATCCTGTCCTGTGATCCCTGTAATCAACGCCTTTGGCATGGAGATCTCCTACTCTATTTGATGGTGGTAACAAAATCAAAATTCAGCCGCTGAATTATACCCCCATATTATGTTTGGTCAAGTCTCAAGACGCCTCCCTCGATGCCGATCAAACAGCAGAGCTCCAGCGTAATAAATCACCGTGAAACCCGCAATAAGTGATAGTGTCTCCCAAAGATTCAGACGAGGTGTTTGATAGTACCGTCCTGCCTCCCAGTGGATGAAGGCCAAAGTCGCGAAACCCACGGTTATCCCTACCCGCAAAAGCCATCGGCTTTGTGTCCTGCGGAAAGTGATCCATGTCCATCCGGCTACAGCTGCTTGTGCACACAGGAAAACCGACCGCCATCTTGGATTATCCCATAAACGACCTGCGTCACGATATGAAACCAGTATCGCTGAAACCCAAACCAATATCGCCAAATAAGTTGGCAGGCTTCGCCATCCGCTTTGTCGGAGAGCGGCGAAGGGGGCACAGATAAGGAAGGGAAGCATGATAAACCATCCCAATGCTCTGAAGGACACAATTGCCCTGATTAAGGGTGCGCTGGTCGAGTCCATTAAAGCTGCGGGAAGAAAAGGCTGCACCAGACCATAAATGGTAGCCAGAGGCATTTGACACCAATCGGGCACCATACCAAATACTTTAACAACCCATCCTGATTCCCTTTGAAGAACCTGCAATTGGTATTCAGCGCCTCCTGTCAGCCACCACATGACCAATTCGATGGGATTCCCATCGGGTCGTCCTTCGATCCGCGACCATGCGCGTAATGTAAGAAATGCCGCGATGAATCCAATAAGAACCAGCATACTTATCGTAAAGGCTCTCCGTTCACTCTCACCCCTGCCCTCCCACACCCATGCACCCAATATCACAGCCGAGAGGATCAGCAAATAGGGGGGAGATACGACTAGAGCTAAACCAACTCCAGCTAACACAAAATAGATGGCTGTTCGGTGTTCGCTGTTCCACCATTGAACATATCCTGCGAAAG
>MGNI01000146.1:3632-3858 GCA_001795115.1 Chloroflexi bacterium RBG_16_48_8
GCACCCAGCAAAATAGCTTCCGGATAAAGCGCAACAACCCAAGATGCAAAGGCTGCTGCTTTTAACCCTAATCGTTTTTGGGCAAAGACCCACGTAAAGAGAACCGCCAATGACCCGATAGAGGATGTGATCAAAAGGACCAGCATTGGTCGACGGACATCGGGGGAGAAGGTGCGATAGATCAAAGCGCTTGTAAAAAGAAGACCTCCATATTGGTCACTGAGAT
>MGNI01000146.1:3926-4248 GCA_001795115.1 Chloroflexi bacterium RBG_16_48_8
GAGTAGGCATCCAGGAAAAGGTATCCAGCTTGGTGAGGGATCGAATCGGGATAGCCAAAGGTCGGCAAAGCAAGGGTCAAGCCAACACCGATCATCAAACGCAGCGCAAATGCAAGGATAACTGCAGTGAAAAGCCAACGCGGTGGATCTAACTTGCGAATCGACCTCCATGCTACCCAAATGAGCATCAGGACAATGGCTGTGATGACGAAATAGGCGATGAAACCACTAAAGGGCTCACCCCTTGGATCAACGATAGAAAGCAATATACTGACCGCTAATGCTGCGATCACACTTAGCATGGGTTTCACGAATGCTCGTA
>MGNI01000146.1:4275-8400 GCA_001795115.1 Chloroflexi bacterium RBG_16_48_8
TTCTGTATTCATCCCAGGTCAAGGTGTCAACTGGAAATTTCTAAGGGATCCCCAGAATGACTGTATTATAGCTGCTCGTGTGAGCGTTGCGGTGGTGTGGGTTGGCACGGGCGTTTCATACCCCCTCTCACACAACACGGATGGAATAACAAAGCAAGGATAAGAACATGACCTTCTATCAAAGATAGCAAGGGTAACCCACATCCATCCTATTTTTCAATTGGGAACTTTGCACCATTTAAAAATCAAACCAGAACTCAGAGATCTTGTATCGAGCTCTTCGCTCGCTCTATCCAAGAATATTGATGTGCATCCTGCCTAGCACGCTGCGCTAAAGCACATCGCTTGGAGGGATCTTGTCGGATCTCCTGAAGTGCATTGTCCCAAGCAGCAGCATCATTCACCGGAAGGATAACACTGTTGGACGAATTCAATATCTCAAGCAACACGGGTAAATCGCTGGAAAGAATGACCCTACCCGCAGCCAAATATTCGAAGACTTTCATGGGACTAGCAAAGGCTGCGGTATCCGCGCCGCTGCTGACCGACACTTTACTTTCATATGGCATCAAGAGAACATCGCACGCAGCATGGAGGAGCGGTAGTTCTTCATTCGGCACAAAACCTTGTATGCAAAGGTTGCTCACTGCTTCAGCCTTTACACGTTCGCGCCAATATTCAATGGCCTCCTTCTCGCCCCCAACCCACAAGAACTGTACGTCACGATTTCTAAGAGCCAACTGGTAGAGGAGTTCTAAGCCGCGTCCGGGGTAGAGATGACCCGTATATCCCGCTGTAAATCCTTCAGGAAGATTTAAATGTCGTCGCGCTTCAGTTGGATTTGGAAGGTTCTCATATTGCTCCATATCTACACCCATGGGTGAAATCATGGTAAAGGGTTCGACAAGATCCATCTTGTAGGATTCTGCCAGCCAATCCCGCAGTGCAGAGGTAATGGGTAAAAGACGCGAAGCACCTCTTCCTCCCAAATACCATCGGAAGAGAGAAGGTCCTATCCAACCACGGGGACGATCATGCATCTCCAGCACAGTTGGCAAATTCAATTTCGATGCCAAAGCAGCCGCCTGAAGAGGCCAGACATAAAAAAGATCGGCTCCCCATCTCCTCCCAGCTGCAACCGCTTTTAAAGCAAAATCATATCTCCTCAGGAATCTAGATGATCTCAGCCACCGAATAGGAAAATCATGATGAATCCCATACAAAGATTCGAAAGAACTCCAGCCTGACTCGGGCTTCGATCCGGGTATCCATAGCATCACCTGATGACCCAACCCACAAAACGCATTACAGACCTTCATGACTTGGATGGAATTGGCGGTCCGAGATGGGATAGTGGAGGTGGAGATGAATGCGATACGCAATATGGATCACTCCATACTTTCAGAAGGTGTCTGGGCTTCAGCTAGACGAAGCTCTCTCATGGATTTCCAGAATAATATTCCGGCAGTGACAAGAAAAAACAAGCTCATCATTCCAGCCATCGCTAAGGCTCCCCCTCGAGGAACCAAGAGAAGCATACCTGTTATTTGAACGACAGCTGCTAAAACCCCGATTTTCGTTGGGTAATCTGGCATCCCCAACGGAAGAAGCACGCTTCGATTCCAGTAGAGGATGTTGACCACAATTACACCCATCAAAAAGACTACAATCACGGGATAGGAAGGCAGAAATTCTGCCCCATAGATCAGAACCAGCCAAGGTCCGAAGAGTAGCAAACCCAGGCTTGCAGGCACTGTCCAGACGCCAGCAATCAAACTCCCGCTTCTAAGAAGATATCGCACATTCACCCAACGCTTGCTTGCAATCTCCCGAGCGACCTCCCGATAGGTTGTACTTATCAGTGGTGTCACTGGGACCAACAAGATATTCATAAAAGCCTTGGCGACTTTATAATAACCAACTTGCAGGGGATTGGATAATGCACTCAACCATAGAATATCACTATCTCGAGTTACCAAGTTGATTGTCCCACTCAGATTCGTGCTTATCGCAAAACGGGCAAGTTCCTTTTTCCGTTCAGCAATTATACTAAGAGGCGTCCTCCACCAACTGCTTCCCCATTGCGCTGCAGCTGTTCTCAATGCCGTCAAAGAGGTTAAACCAGCCCATACGATCTTACCAACCAGATAAGCCAGGACAACCTCATTTAATGATCCGTCTGAGAGAAAAGCCGCGAATATCAAAAGGAGGGTAACAACACCCTGAACGACCGTGATAACAGCAATGCTTTGAAATCGATCGAATATTTGCAAGAGACCTGTGGCGCTTTCTGCGAATAAATTTACCAGGACCGAAATTCCATAGACGATAAATATTCCTACGGTTGTCGGATCCTTTGCCAAAACCTTTGCGCCCAGGGGAGCCAGTATGACAAGCAGCAAGAAGGCAATGACTGCACTTGCGATTTCTGTCAAACTTGCGACTTTGAAAAGCGCTGCGGAATGCTCTTTCTTCCCTTCTGAGGTGAATTCCCCAATATAACTTACGACGAGTTCGCTCATTCTAAAGGATGTGATGCGGTTAATGACACTCGCAAACTGGGTGATTGCACCCAAAACACCAAATGCCTCCACACCAAGAAGTCGCGCTGCTAATACGCTCTGAGCCATGCTGAGCACGGCAGAAAGCGTGTTTGCGCTGAAGACATAACTAGAATTGCGGATCATGCGACTTGCAAGAGGATTTCGCCGCAGTCGATCAATAGGAGCGCGGATCCATTTAATGGGAGTAACCGGCATGGCTTGCCTCAATCATCCGAAGTATCCACTTGATTTGCCCAAGCCCTTTCCTTTTGATACCACTCCACGCATGCTTCCAACCCCTGATCGAGACTGACCTGGGGTTCCCAACCAAGGATGGATCCTGCCTTGGTGATGTCCGCCCATGTTGCCCTTACGTCTGCAGGAGCACTGTCATGCCACTCGATCTTGGCTGATTTCCCAAGTAAAGCCTCAATTTTCCGGAGAACCTCCATCAGTTTTACAGGGCGATCGCCACCAAGATTGATCACTTCATAACCAACTGATCGCAAGGCAGAAACCGTTCCACGGGCAATATCTTCAACAAAGGTGAAATCCCTTTCCTGCTCACCATCCCCATAGATGATAACTGGCAGATCTTCAGCGACCCATTGGATAAATCGGAAAATGCTCATGTCTGGACGACCAGCAGGACCAAAAACAGTGAAATACCGCAGGAGGCTCACGTCCATGCCATGCATATGATGAAAACTATGACAAATCATCTCTGAAGCGCCCTTGGAGGCAGCATACGGAGATAGAGGCCGACTGATATCTGCATCTTCCTTGAAAGGTCTTGGAGTATGTGCACCGTAGAGGCTGGATGTTGAAGCCTGTACAAATTTCTCTACACCATTCTTCACACAAAGACTGAGGAGATTCAACATTCCAGTGACATTGGTTTCAAAATACACCCATGGATCTTTGACGCTCTGACGAACACCAGCACGAGCGGCTAGATTGATGACAGCATCAAAATTCGTTTCTTTCCAGACCTTACTGATAGAAACCAAATCACTGATATCCGAGCGAAAGTATATAAAGCCATCCCGCTTATTCAATTGATCCAAACGCCAAAGTTTTAAGCGAACATCATAGGCATCATTCAAGTTATCCACGCCCACAACTTGATGACCCAAGCCCAATAAATGGTTGGCGACATGGAAGCCAATAAATCCCGCTGCACCTGTTAGCAAAACTTGTGTCATCACATCCTCACGATATGTTCGCCGTAGAGTTCGTTTGCCCCCATCACATTGCGCGTATCAAAGATTAACTTGGCTTCTTTTGCCACACCCTGATAATCAACACCAGCATGATCGGTGATGACGACAACACAATCTGCCTGACGAACCGCGTTGATTAAGTCCACCGCTGATTTCAACCCCCATCCCTCATGCAGAATAGATGGTACGTAAGGATCGAAGTAACCAACTTCTGAACCCTTTTCCCTCAGTAGACCGATGACATCCAATGCTGGTGATTCACGCGTATCGGAGATATCCGGTTTGTAGGCAACCCCCAGGATGAGAATACGTGATCCATTGAGGGCTTTTGCATTTTCATTGAGAGCATCCTGAACCCG
>MGNI01000146.1:8442-8768 GCA_001795115.1 Chloroflexi bacterium RBG_16_48_8
CAGATCGATGATCCGGGCATTGTATTTGACACTCTTTAATTTCCAGGAGAGATAAAGTGGGTCAATAGGAATGCAGTGACCTCCTAGCCCAGGTCCAGGCGTGAACTTCATAAAACCAAAAGGTTTGGTCGCAGCAGCATTGATGACCTCCCAAACATCGATCCCCAGCCGGTTGCACATTAAAGCCATCTCATTCACCATGGCGATATTAACTGCGCGGAAGGTGTTTTCTAGCAATTTCGTCATTTCTGCAACCTCAGAAGAAGCCACCCGCACTACCGTTTCAATGGCTTGTTCATACATACTGGCAGCCACCTCAGTGCAAG
>MGNI01000146.1:8802-9812 GCA_001795115.1 Chloroflexi bacterium RBG_16_48_8
TTCGCCCTGGATCGACTCGTTCAGGAGAGAAAGCCAGGAAAAGGTCTTCCCCGATGGTATAACCCGAATCCTCAAATTCAGGCAGGAGCATCTCACGGGTTGTCCCTGGATAGGTGGTGGATTCAAGAATCACGACCATCTCCGAGTGTAGGGCGGGAAGAATGGATTGAACGGAGGAGATGATGAAAGACAGGTCAGGGTCTCCCGTCTTTCGTAGGGGAGTGGGAACACAGATGCTCACACCACTCACTTCACGTAAAACCTCATAGGTGTTATGAACACTTAAACGTTTTCCTTCTACAAGCTTCGAAATTTGGTCAGAGGGTACATCTTCGATGTAACTTTCCCCGTTTCGAATCTGGTCAAGTTTTTCTTGATCATGATCGATGCCAGCAACGGTATAACCTGCCTCTGCAAGTACGACAGCCAGTGGCAATCCAACGTATCCGAGACCGACAACAGCGACTTTTGTGTCACGTCTTAGAAAACGATCTACAAGTGCCTGACCAGCAGGCGGCAAGGATAAAGTATGCTCTTTCTCAGTCATGGTATGGTTATACTCCAATCATATTGAAGATTAAAACATGCTCAACTGCTGTGGATCAGCGGGTGGCTCATCCTGAGATGATGATTGATTTTTGGACTGATCAATATATTCAGGTAAACGCAAGAAATCTTTTCGAACCACCTCACGAAGGGATGGCTGATGCAAGGCTGCGGCAGGATGATACATTGCTACGATCAATCTTCCCTGAACCCACTTTGCTTGCCCATGGATTGAACTGATGCGCGCTTTAGGGAAGAAGTGAGCCAGAGAAAATCTGCCTAATGTAATGATAACTTTCGGATTAATAATTTTAATTTGACGATCCAAGAATGCGGAACAGGCCTGGATCTCATCCAACTGAGGATCACGATTTCCTGGAGGCCTGCATTTGATGACATTACCAATAAAAACCTGTTCGCGGGTCAGGTTAATGTTGGCAAGGAGTTCCTCAAGAAAATGACCA
>MGNI01000146.1:9831-10848 GCA_001795115.1 Chloroflexi bacterium RBG_16_48_8
TCTGCCCTGCTCGTTCTCATGGAAACCTGGACCTTCCCCGATGAACATGAGGTCTGAGGTTGGAGGACCTTCTCCAGGCACAGCGTTCTTTCGACTCTTGTGTAAAGGGCAAGCGGTACAGGCTCTCACTTCTTCGTCAATTCGCTCCAGAGAATCGACAGCACTCACTCGATACCTCCCCTCATCCTAACCCGAAATTTTAGTTCTCACGTGTCATGAGTAATGCGTCTTCATTATTATCGCGATAATACCTGGGACGGCTTCCAACTATTATAAAATCATACTTCCTGTATAAGTTGATGGCGGCATGATTGGAAACACGGACTTCCAGAGTCACGATCTTCACACCAAGCTCCACAGCATGCTTCAGGGCAGTATCTAATAGCAGCTCTCCGATTCCCTGCCCCCGATAATCCGGATGGACTGCCAGAGTGCTGATGTGAGCCTCATCCACGATAAACCAGAAACCGATATAGCCTACTACTCTTGGATTTCGGTCTTCCAGAACCTCTACCACATGCATGTGGGAGGAAGGGTTTTCCTCAATCTCGTACTTATAGGTTCTCTCAGACCAAGGGATGGGAAAAGAAAGGTGATCGATGTCAAGCACTGCTTGAAGATCGGCCATCATCATTCCGCGCACAAGAGTCGTCGTTGTCCGATCCATGACGCTTATTCACTGCTCTTCGGCTGAAGGTAAATGGGGGCGAGGGTTGAAGGATCGTCCACCATTCCTGCTCGCATCTTTTGCCAACCAAGTTCAGCCAGGACCCCAGGCCGACGGACAGAGAGCGCGGGATGAGCTACCAATGCCAAAGGTTCTTCTTTGAGAATGACACGACCCTTGGCTCCAATTTCTCCACAGATGTATGTTACCTCCTCAAGGCAGTCGAGGATTTCCTTCCAAGTCATACTCTCCGGCTCTTCCCTTCCTTCCCACCCCGCCAATCCCCATTTGTACCACATTCCCGCTAAACGTCCTCGACCTGCTTCGATCACTACCAACATCGGCTCTTC
>MGNI01000146.1:10869-15770 GCA_001795115.1 Chloroflexi bacterium RBG_16_48_8
GCAACAATATCCATGGTCGGGATGCCTATCATCCGTAAGTTGTGAACGAGAGCCAATCCTTTGGCAAGAGCCATTCCAATTCGAAGACCCGTGTAGGAACCTGGGCCCTTCGCAACAGCAACTGCCCTTAAACTCGAGGCAGTACATTCAGCTTTTCGCAGCATCAACGCAATCTCCGGGGCAAGCTGCATGGTATGATAACCATGCGTAATCCAATGGTGCTCAGCGATAATCTCATTTCCATCGTGCAGGGCTATGCCGATAGATCGAGTAGCCGTATCAATGGCAAGGAGCACAATCAGCCTCCAAAAACAACTTTGCGGTACTCGCGCAACAGTCGCTCATATGTAGAACCACAGGCACTAAAATGCAGACCCCTTCTTGACTCATCAATCCAGCTAAGGCTAATCCAGAGTCTTTCATTTGGGAGAATCGCTGCTATTCTCTCTGGCCATTCAACCAATATAGGTCCACCATCATCTAGTAATTCCATTAGCCCAATATGGATAGCTTCTCCCACTCCACTCAACCGAAAAGCATCAAAATGGAAAAGTCGGACTGTGTCTGCTCGACGATATTCATTAATGAGGACAAATGTGGGACTCGTAACCGGATCCAAAGAGCCCCAACCGCGCGCGATACCCTGGGCGAGGGTCGTCTTCCCAGTGCCTAAATCACCGGCCATGCAGATGACATTACCGGGCTTTATCAGCTCCCCCAGCCTCACACCCAAACGGACAGTCTGCTCTGGGCTACGGCTTAGGAACTCAAGGCTTCCTTCAGTCAGAATGGGCATCCGTTGGATGGATTATACGTCAGCCAACTAGCGGTCACAAGCTCTTCCATTCCTGACATCTCCATGCTACCATCCTTGCATGCGTGTTTTAGTCATCTCGGATATCCATGCAAACCTAACAGCCTTGGAAGCTGTTTTGGATGATGCTGGTGCGTATGAATCTGTATGGTGTTTGGGTGATTTGGTCGGATATGGTCCAGATCCTAATGAATGTGTCGAACTCATCCAAAGCCTGCCCAACCTCCATTGTCTTATCGGAAATCACGACCACGCTGCACTGGGAATGATCCCAATCTCGCGCTTCAATCAGGACGCGCAAACTGGGATCAAATGGACCATGGACGCTTTAACGGAGGAGAATAGAGATTACTTGAAATCCCTCCCTGCCATCATTACGATCGATAATTTCACCCTGGCCCATGGCAGCCCTCGCGAACCCATTTGGGAGTACATCCTGGATGTTCACCTGGCAGATGTTAATTTCGCTTTCGTTAATTCAGATTTTTGTTTGGTCGGCCATTCACATCTACCATTGATTTTCTATCGTGACAATCATCGGGCCTACACGATGCCTATTTCTATTCCAGAGGATGAGCCATTCTCACTTAAACCCCGGATGATCCTTAATCCTGGCTCTGTAGGCCAGCCGCGCGATCTCGACCCTCGTGCAGCTTACGCAATTCTAGAATTAGATCATCAAACATGGGAAGCAAGACGGGTCTCTTATGACATTACGGACGTCCAACTTCGAATATTGCAATCCGGCCTACCGGAAAGACATGCCACAAGGCTGGTAGCAGGTTGGTAAACGGAACTATTTAACGGAATCCTTCGTTGTAGGTGTAACAAATAAATAAGTGCTATTCGGGAGGAATATAAAAAATGGGAAAACTAAAATTCGAGCTTGTCTTAATGCTCAGCGCATTTCTTCTTATTGGATGCTCAGTGGCACAAGCGCCCGAAACGGTTGCAGACCAATCCTTTGGCGGAGATGGACTATCAAGGGAAGTCCTCATGGCTGATTCAGACACTGCAGTGGAATCGCAATCCTCCACAAGTAATGATAGTGGGGGTGCACCGCCCATCGAGCCTCTTGTCATTCGCAATGCGAACCTGACTCTTGTGGTCGAGGATCCTTCGAAAGCAACGGATGATATTGCTAACCTGGCTGAATCCTTGGGTGGTTTTGTCGTCAACTCGAATGTCTATCAAACAACCTATGGTACTTCGGATGTACTTACTACAAGAGCCTCCATCACCATCCGTGTCCCTGTGGAACGTTTGAATGAAGCCCTTGATAAGATCATAGAAGGAGCGATTGAAGTCCAAGAGAAATCCATAAGCGGCCAGGATGTGACGCGCGAATACACAGACCTGCAATCACGTTTAAGGAATCTTGAGGCAGCAGAAGAACAACTCCGGGAGATCATGGATGCCGCTACGAAAACCGAAGATGTGCTCCGGGTCTTCGAGGACCTTCGCATGGTGCGTGAAGAGATTGAGGTCATCAAAGGACAAATTAACTACTACGAAGACGCCGCTCAACTCTCCGCGATATCCATGGAGTTAATCCCGGATGAGCTGGCTCAGCCCCTTTCCATCGGTAAATGGCGACTGGAGGGAACAGTAAAAGATGCAGTAGAAGCCCTGATCAACGCCCTTCGTTTCCTGATTAAAGCCGGCATATGGTTAGTGATATGCGTGCTTCCGATCCTGCTTCTTTTTGGTATTCCTGGTTTCTTCATTGGCAGAAGCGTCCTGCGCCAACGCGGAAAAAAACAAATCCAATCCCCCGAGGAAGAAAAGGTCGCGGATGAAGGTTAGAGGAGAGTGTAGTTTGTTCTTACAGCATTAATCCTACAATCCTGAATGAAAGGATTCGACAAAAATCGGGACACGGCGAGAAGTGTCCCGATTTTTAATCCCTTCTCATGACACCGGCAAGGAGAGTGAAAAACAGAGATGTAGCTTATAGGAGGCATAGATCACGGTCTATCGGCTTTCTAAGCAATGGCCTGCCTTACTTGATGAGCCAAATCTCCGAAGGCTTGGGTATGTGTCATCTCCAATTGACGCGGTCGAGGCAAGTTGTTGGGAGTATCCAAGCGAACAGTGCCTGGTCGGGAGCTTAGAACGATGATCCGATCGGAGAGAAGCACTGCCTCAGAAATGGAGTGAGTCACCATAATGACGGTCACTTTTCTCGCACTCCAGATACGCATTAACTCAGACCCCATACGTTCACGAGTGAGAGCATCCAGTGCTCCAAAAGGCTCATCTAAGAGCAGGATGTCCGGATTGTGAATCAAAGCACGTGCGATAGCTACTCTTTGTGCCATACCGCCGGATAGATCCCGGGGAAGGTTGTCCTCAAATGTCTCTAAGCCAACCAGTTGAATAAGGGTCTGAGTGCGCTGCTCAATCTCCTCAATAGAGATACCTTGGAGCTCCAGGGGCAAGGCGATGTTGTCATGAACGGTTCGCCAGGGCATAAGGTTCGCCTCTTGAAAGACGAATCCGATTCTCCGCCTTGGCCTACTATGTAGTTGGCCTTCAATAAAGATCTCGCCACGGGTTGGTTCCAGCAAACCTGCTAAAAGTTTTAAGAGAGTGGTCTTCCCGCAGCCGGAGGGACCAACAACACATAGGAACTCTTGTGGCATGAGGGAAAAGCTGACATTTTCGATTGCCACCAAATCCCCACTACCATTGGGGAAACTTTTACTTAAACGTTGTGCGATGAGAACAGGTTTCATTTCTTTCATCATTTAGGGAGGAACTCGTTGCTAAAAGCATCCTTTACATCAAGCTCTTCCTCCAGAAGTCCCATCTCCAGCAGAATGTCATGCATGTTCTCCCATGCTTCAGGATTGGATCTACCCAATTCCTCCGTTTGCCAGAAGAGCACGCTTTCTTGGAGCACACGAAGCATAACCGTTTGGTCCGCTTGATCCAATCCCTCTACAAAATCCTTCGAAATTTCGAAAGCACCTTCAGGATCCTCAATGGTATCTTCAATTCCTTTCAATATGGCAGCCACCATAGAACGTACGAGATCAGGGTCATCTGCAAGGATGCTTTCACTCGAGATCAAGCCATTGGATGAAAGGTGGACATAATCGGCAACCTTAAAAAGCTCCACCGGGAAATTTTGCGCTTCCAGTTGGACGGGCTCATTATTGGCATACACAACGATCGCATCCTCCTGACCTGCGAGCATAGCTTCAACCTGGTTATATCCGATGGAATCCAAGGTTGTGTCCGCTTCTGAGATCCCAGCTGAACTAAGCAATGCTCGGAAGCCTATATAGGAGGCTCCGTAAAGGCCTGGGATCCCGATCTTCTTTCCAACAAGATCCTCAATCGAATCGATATCACTCTCTTTAGGGTAAGCTACTGCAACGGGATAATCTTGCCACCAAGCCAGAACATAAACGATGGGGAAATTTTGCGCCCGAGCCAGCAAAACCTGTTCTCCTGATACGACAGCGAAGGGTGCCTCTCCAGCACCCACCAGAGCCACAGCCTCATTCTCCGGCAGATGCTCAAAAGACACATCCAAACCTTCCTCAGAAAAATAGCCCCTCTCCATAGCGACATAAAAGGGTGCAAATTGTACATCTGGACGGAAGGGTAGAACGAGTCGTACTGCTTGGGATTCGTGCGAGCAGCCTGCAACTACAAAACTTAGAATAAGAATGAGAATCAGCCATCTACCTTTCACGCTTTGTTCCTCCTTATTTCTTGGTTGGATCTTCTCGCCAATATAGAAATTGGATTTCTAGAATTCCGACGAGCGAATAAAGTATTAATGCCATTCCGATCAGCGTAAAGACTGCTACAAAGACCATCGGTGTGTCATACATCCCACGTGCCAGATTGATTAAAAACCCCAATCCTTCATCCGCCGCTACAAACTCGCCCACCACTGCCCCTATGACGGACAAGGTTGCGCCTATCTTCAAACCCCCGAATAGAACTGGCAATGCCGCAGGTATTTCAAGCTTGGTAAAAATCTGCCAGCGAGACGCTTGAAGGGAACGCATTAAATCCCTCAAATCTTCAGGCACAGAACGGATCGCTACAATGGTATTAACCAAAACGG
>MGNI01000146.1:15981-21127 GCA_001795115.1 Chloroflexi bacterium RBG_16_48_8
CACTTCAGAGAAGGTTGATAGCGTGTGCTTTATCAATACTCCGTTCTCTAATGAGATGATGAAGCGGCTCCATACTTTTCCAGGAGAAGGAAGTAAGAATTCAGGCAATTTCGTCCAACGCGTGATGGCATACCAAAGAAACATAGCCAGGAAAATTGCACTGGACGTGAAAAGTACACTCACAATCTGAAACTTCGGTCTCCAGCGTGAGCGTTTTACTCGCCCATTGTTTCTTGCCTGTACCAAATCCATCCTTCTACCCAAAATACAACCCGGAGGTTTAGACCTCCGGGGCATTTACGCGTGCAAACCAGCAATCTATGCTGGAAAAAAATGCCCGAAGAGTTGAATCTTCGGGGCTGCATACGCACCATAGCGAAAACCGTTCGCTATGATTGAAAGCCTTCTACCATCCGGACTGTACCGTCGGCCCTGGAGTTCCACCAGATCATGCGCAACTCGCGCTCGCGGGCTTTACCGCCGGTCGGGAGTTGGAGCGATCTCCTCACCCTGCCCCGAAGGCTGATAGGATTTTTCTACTATTCAAATTATACACGAAGAAAAAACCAATTCAATGAAAAGCGGAATTATTAAAGTCACCCTTTCAGCGTTAATTTAATCCCCCGATGCCCTCCTCTTTGATATTCAGGTCTTTGAAGTCTCCTGTGGATACAAAAACAACCCTTTCTGCAATATTGGTGACACGATCACCGATCCGCTCAAGATTATGGGCACACCAAAGCAAATAGGTCGCTCGATGAACACTTTCTGGCTTACGGGCCATAATTTCAACCAACTCGTCGAAGATAGCTTGATAAAGGTGATCCATTTCATCATCACGAGATGCAATCTCCCGGGCTCGCGGAACATCATGATCCAAGAGAGCTTGAATAGATCCCCTAAGCATTGTTCGTGCTAAATCCACCATTTTAGGGATGTCGATGAGTGGTTTGAGTAAAGGTTCATCCCCCATTCTCAACACGGTCTTCGAAATTCCAGCTGCGTAATCCCCCATCCTTTCTAAATCAGCGACGACGCTCATAATAGCCATGATCATTCTCAGATCACTCGCCGTGGGTTGTTGAGTCGCGATCAATGCCAGGCAGGCTTCTTCAATCTTGTACCGAAGATTATTGATGCTCTTGTCCTCATCAATAACCTCGTGTGCAAGCGCCGTGTCCCGGTCCACCAAAGATTTGAGAGACTTGGATAGGGCACGATCGATCATCTCTCTCATGCGAAGTAGATCCTCTTCAATCTGCAGAAGCCCTCGATCTAAAGCAGCTCGTAATCCTGAACCCATATCGGCCTCCTCTCATCCCAACGTACTAACCTAACCGACCGGTGACGTAATCTTCCGTTCTCTCTTCACGTGGGCGAGTGAATATTTGGTCTGTTTGACCAAACTCAACCAGCTCTCCTAGCCAGAATAATCCTGTTCGATCTGAGACTCGTGCCGCTTGCTGCATATTATGTGTGACGATCACAATGGTGTAGTTCTTTTTTAGGTCCTGCATTAATACTTCAATTTTCAACGTAGCAATAGGATCTAAAGCTGAACAAGGTTCATCCATGAGGATAACCTCTGGATATACAGCCAGTACACGAGCCAGGCATAGGCGCTGTTGTTCACCTAAGGACAACTCAAAAGCATCCTTGTTCAAGGAGTCTTTCACCTCGTCCCAAAGTGCAACATTCTTTAGGGATTCCTCTACCAACTCCTCTATTTCATGTTTGTTACCAGCCCCTAAAATCCGGGGGCCATAAGCAACATTGTCAAAGATGGATTTGGGGAATGGATTAGGCTTCTGAAAAACCATTCCAACCCGCTGTCTTAGGAGTGCCAGATCCATGCCGTTGCGATAGATATCTTCACCATCAAGAAGGATTTCCCCTTCAACAAGGACCCCGGGAATGGTGTCATTCATCCGATTAAGGCAGCGCAGGAAGGTCGATTTTCCACACCCTGATGGGCCAATGAGGGCAGTGATCTCGCAAGTCTGAATATCAATGGAGATCTCATTTAAAGCCTTAATCGGCCCATAATAAAAATTCAGGTCCTTGACCTTTATCTTAAGCTCCGCCTTTGTTTCTTTCATTCTTTGCATTTTATACCAGAAACCTCAAATATCTTGTAACCACTCCATAGGTAAAATATAATCCAGGTATGCGGCAACTATCCCCCAGGAGATTGTGGACAACATCCCTATTCTTAATTCTAAGCCTATTGCTTGTCTCATGCAGCTTTTGCGAAGACAACACCAACCTTTCCCCTTCCGGCTTCAGCAATATTGATAATAAGGGATCTGATACCATCGTCAATTTGGCTCTGGCGTGGGCAGAAGCCTACCAGTCCTATCGTCCTGAGGTCCGCATCTCAGTTACTGGAGGTGGATCAGGCGTCGGCATCGCCTCATTGATCAATGGCACGGTGGATATCGCAAACGCCTCCCGCCAAATTAAGATAGAAGAAAGAGAGAAAGCCGAAGCCAACGGCATTACGCCTGTCGAATTCATCGTGGCACGAGATGCCATCGCCATCATCGTCCATCCAGAGAACCCTGTTAATCAGCTTACCATCCATCAGCTCTCAGCGATTTACAGCGGCCAAATCAACAATTGGTCTGAAGTCGGCGGGGAGGATCGTCCCATTGTACGCCTATCACGGGAGACAAATTCTGGCACACACGTATATTTTCTCGAAAACGTATTACGAAAAGGCGAGGTGGATAACAAGACCTTATTTTCAATGGATACCCTTTTACTGCACTCCTCTGAAGGTATTAGTGCCGAGATCCGGCAAAATCCCAATGCCATTGGATATGATGGTTTGGGGTATGTAACAGAGGATCTAAAAACCATCGCAGTCGGTTGGGAAACGACTGGTCCCTTCATTCTGCCTTCAGCCAAAAGTGTGAATGACCAGCTTTACCCCATTGCTCGAGATCTCTATATGTACACCGCAGGAGAGCCCACGGGAGAAATTTTAGAATATATTCAGTGGATCCTCAGCCCAGATGCACAGGATATTGTTACCGAACTTGGTTTCGTTCCAGTTCGTCAATGAGGTGGATATGGAAGAAATCCATTGGAGTGAGTTTGTAATCACACGGCTCATCAAAGCTGCCGGCTATTCCGCTATTCTCATCGTCAGCTTGATTTTTATTTTCCTGCTTCGCGAAGGTTCCCCCGCGCTAATCGAAATCCCACTTCCTACGATTTTTAGTGAGCGTTGGTATCCAATTGAAGATTATTTCGGCATGCTACCCCTCATTGGGGGTTCGATTGTTGTCACACTCGGTGCTGCCTTAATCGCAATGCCTCTTGGGATTTCCACAGCCATTTTCATCAGTGAAATCGCCCCACGATGGGCACGAGAGATTTTGAAACCCATGGTTGAAGTCCTGGCAGGTCTCCCATCCGTGTTGTTAGGTTTTCTTGGCATCTTGGTCGTTGCACCTATAGTCCGTGAGACCCTCAATCTCCCCACCGGTTTGACGGCACTCACAGGCGCGCTTCTGCTAGGCGCAATCTCCCTTCCAACCATCGTAAGCGTAGCTGAAGACGCCCTCGATGCAGTCCCGAAAACCTATCGAGATGCTTCTCTGGCCTTGGGCGCGACACATTGGCAGACGATATGGCGTGTCACTCTTCCTGCAGCACGCTCCGGTGTCCTAACAGCTGTGATGCTGGGGATCGGTCGGGCCATTGGTGAGACGATGACTGTAATGATGGTTACTGGAAACGCTCCTATCCTGCCTCAAGGCTTATCTGCATTGGTAAAACCCATAAGAACCATGACAGCAACCATCGCCGCCGAAATGGGTGAAGTCGCTAATGGGAGTGTGCATTACCACGCTCTATTTCTCATCGGGATAACCCTTTTCGTCATCTCACTCATTGTCAACCTTGCTGCGGCCAGCGTGGTTTTCCGTCAAAGGAAGCGAGCTGAGCGTATTTTATCCTGAGCGTCTGAAGGCTCATAACCATATGGAGATGATTGTCACGGAGAGGAAAGAAACTAACAGGGCTAACAGCTTGAGTATGATCAGCCAGACTTTTAAACAAGCTCCGGGTGAGGTTCTTTGGTAGTTCAGTTCATAAATCGGGTGCTTGGCCCCTGGAGAGACCAGTGTCCATTTCGCAAATGAGAAATCGATTTTTACTCATAGAAAAACGCAAACTGACTCAAAAACTTGGCTTCACAGGTCTTGGACTGGCTGCATTCATTACTGTGTTACCCATTGTCCTTGTTGTAGCCTATGTTTTCTGGAAAGGTTGGCCTGCAATCTCCTATACATTCTTCACTGAAATGCCTCAGGATGGGATGCGAGCCGGGGGGATTTTACCAGCAATTGTGGGAACCCTCTGGCTAACCATCGGCACAGCCATTATTTCCGTTCCCCTCGGTCTGGGTGCCGCCATCTATCTATCCGAATATGCACCTGAAAACCGCTGGACTCGAACCATTCGAATTGCCATCATCAACTTGGCTGGGATCCCCTCCGTGGTTTATGGATTATTTGGATTGGGGCTTTTCGTTCTTTTTTTACGGTTTGGCACAAGCATTTTGGCAGGCTCCCTAACCCTGGCCATCATGACCCTTCCCGTCATTATCAGTACCGCTGAGGAGGCTTTACGCGCTGTCCCCTCCAGCTTTCGGGTGGTTAGCATTTCTCTGGGTGGTACCCAATGGCAAACCATTCAACGAATTGTGCTTCCCCAAGCTTTACCGGGAATCTTGACGGGCATCATTCTGGGTTTGGAACGCGCCGCTGGGGAGACAGCACCCATCCTTTTCACAGTAGCCGCATTCTTCCTGCCCCAACTACCAAGCTCCATTTTCGACGCGACCATGGCTCTTCCATACCACTTATTCGTCATTTCAACCCAGGTTCCAGGAATGCCCATCCAAATTCAATACGGAACAGCCGCGGTTTTATTATCTTTCGTCCTGAGTATGAATACGATCGCGACCATTATCCGCTCCCGTGCAAGGGCAAAGCGGCAATGGTAGAGAACATTGCCACTCGAGAAAGCATTAGAATGATGTCATCTAAACAAAGGTTCAACGCCTCGATCCGGATGGGCTTCAAGTGAATGAGCCGAAAATCATCATATATAATCTCAGCGTATCCTATTCGGA
>MGNI01000146.1:21188-27496 GCA_001795115.1 Chloroflexi bacterium RBG_16_48_8
GCGGTGGCAAGTCTACCTTGTTGCGTACCTTAAACAGACTCAATGATCTTGCCGATGTCGTTCAACTTTCCGGACAAATATGGATCGATGGCGAGAACGTTCTTGATCCCGGGACGGATACCATAGCCTTACGACGGAAGGTGGGAATCGTTTTTGCCCGACCCGTTGTACTACCTATGACCATAAGACAGAATCTAACGTATGGTTTAGAACTGGCTGGAAATAAAAATCGAACCTTTCTGAATGAGACAGTAGAAAGGAGTTTAAAAGCAGCTGCTTTATGGGATGAGGTTAACGATCGATTAGATGACCCGGCTGTATCGTTATCAGGAGGTCAACAACAACGCCTCTGTCTGGCACGTGTTCTCGCACTGGAACCTGAGATCATCCTCTTAGATGAACCAACTTCTGGCTTGGACCCGATTTCCACTGGAAAGGTGGAAGCGACATTAGAAGAACTTACCTCGCGATATACGATCGTCCTTGTCCCACACTCCGTACAACAAGCAGCTCGTGTCTCTGACTACGCTGCCTTTTTCCTGGGAGGTGAATTAATTGAATACGCCCCGGGAAAACAGCTCTTCACCAATCCCCAGGACAAACGCACTGAGGATTATGTTGAAGGCAGGTTCGGATAAAAAAAACCGTAAGTTCCTCAATCTTCTCATTTTTTTCTACCTCATTAGAAAGCTGACCTTCCAGCATGAGTCCGTCTAAGAATTTTAAGCGATTCCACCTCTCTACTTCTGACCGCTTAATAACACAACAAGGTCGCTATTTTCAATAGACTTTCCACTAGAAAATCACTTTCTCTTGCTGAGTTGAACTCGGTAGGTTTCGTTCTCCAGGAACAGTGCCTTTTACTTCTTCCCGCATCCGCCCTCATGCAGGTTGGAACCTGCGGGAGGGTTATTCAAAGCGCGACCTTACGGATGGAATTGACTCACCCAAGGAAAACGCTTGACGGTGTAGTTTTTCCGGAATACACTCTTGTTAACAGGCGCTCCCCTCGGCATGTGGATGTTCCCACAGATCGGCGGGAATCCAATATTGGAAACCTCTCACAGATCAAACTTTTGTGAGAGGTTTTATTCTTAATTTAAGGGTAATCGCAGCAATCAAAAGATAGGACCGATCCTATCATAGGAAGGAAGCAGGAGGGGAAAAAACGGAATGTCACTGAAACACCCCGTCCAACCCATTCTCCTTTATTCCATCAGGATCTCAAGGATGGACAAACGATTTGATTTCGCTTGCATCTACGGGGAAACATTGCCGATCATCATCAAGGGAACTTTGCAGGCAAAACGGAAAGGATTTGATCCTCTGTTATCGGTCCTTTTCTGAGAATGAGTGGTGTCTCGCCTGTACAATCCACCACAGTGGAGGGGACTTGCCCAGGAGTAGGCCCCCCATCCACCAAGAGGTCGATCCTCCCATTCAGATCAGCCAGAACTTCTTCTGGGGTGATGGAAGAGACATGACCCGAGAGATTTGCAGAAGTAACCGCCATGGGTCCCACAGCAGCGAACAACCTCTGAGAAAATCTGTGGTCCGGCACCCGCACTCCAACTGTGGAGGTGCCACTCATGTCCTGGGGGAGCCGAGGATGTCGTTCAACGATGAGTGTAATTGGCCCTGGCCAAAATTGGTGGGCAAGAATGCGGGCAACGTCTGTAAGATTTATTGTCACCAGTTCCAATTGTTCTGGACCTGAGATGAGGATGGGTAGAGGCAACTCATTATTTCGAGTTTTGGCTTCATATAACCGCCGGATGGATCTCTCCTCGAAAGCCAAAGCTCCCACACCATAAACGGTATCCGTCGGAAAAGCCACGAGTCCGCCCTTATTTAGGACATCCATCGCGCGCGCGATACTTTGAGAACTGGAAATGGCGATCACTTCCGTACGCATATCAAGACTCATCATATTCTATCGCAAGCACACGATCGTGTCCTGCCAGATCTTGAATCAGCCTAAAATCTGCTTTCGCAATATCAGCCCTTGCTACTTCTAACACCCTTTCACCTGTTCCCGCTTCTAACTCCAACAATGCACAACCTTCTGGAACGAGCAGACGGGGAATATCCTTCAATAATTGTTTAATTAAGGACAATCCATCCTCACCGCCATTTAAAGCGATCAAAGGTTCATTTCTGGCAACTTTCAAGTTCTCTAAAGAAGCTGTGGGAATGTATGGCAAATTGGCAAAGATCAAATCAAAGAGACCTGTGATAGCAATTGTAAGATCCATTTGGGAAAGGCGGAGTCGAGATTCCACTCCAAATTTTACAGCATTGTCCCGGGCTAATTTCAAAGCACTATAAGAAATATCTGTCGCAGTAATCTGCAAGTCTTCAAATTCATCCAATAGTGTCACGGCAATGCATCCGGAGCCAGTTCCAATATCCAATGCAGACCGTTTTGAGGGATTGGCGAGGAGAAAACGTATTGCATGCTCAACGATGTGTTCCGTTTCAGGTCTCGGAATGAGTACCGACTCGTTGATATTAAACCTACGACCAAAGAATTCCCACCAGCCTAAGACATAGGGTAAGGGCTCACCTGATTTATATCGACTGAGCGAATGAAAATAATCCTCCTTCTCCCGGAAATTTAACTCGGCTTCTGGATGAGTCATGATCCAGGTGTGAGTCTTACCGAGGATATTTGCCAAGAGCATTTGAGCATCTGATCTGGGTTTATCCGATACTTCTTTGAGATCCTGGTACGCACACAGGACAGCTTGATGGATAAGTAGTGTGGAACTCAATTCTATTCATTTACGGCTTGCAGCCGCTCCGCTTCCTCTCGGGTGGCGAGCTCGTCAATGAATGTATCGAGGCCCCCATCTAATACCCCAGGAAGATTGTAGGAGGAGAGACCGATGCGGTGATCCGTTACCCTAGATTGGGGATAATTATAGGTCCGAATTTTTTCCGAGCGTTCCCCCGTGCCAACTTGGGCGCGCCGGGTTGCATCTTGTGCTTCCTGTTGTTCTCGAAGGGCAAGTTCATACAGTCGTGCCCTTAAAATGCTCATTGCGCGCAGGCGATTCTGCAGCTGGGAACGTTCATCCTGACATTGGACAACGATCCCTGTGGGAAGATGTGTTAATCTGACAGCCGTTTCATTTTTCTGGACATTTTGCCCGCCAGCTCCGGATGATCGATAGACGTCAATGCGAATGTCTTTCTCGGGCACTTTAATTTCAACCTCATCCGCTTCTGCTAAAACTGCTACTGTTGCAGTTGAGGTGTGAATCCTGCCTTGAGATTCAGTAATTGGAACACGCTGAACACGATGGACGCCTGATTCATACTTCAACCGGGAAAAGGCCCCTGCCCCCTTCACTTCAAAAATGATCTCCTTAAATCCACCCACACCTGTCTCATTTTGCGAGAGTACATCTACACCCCAGCCACGACCCTCAGCATAACGGCTATACATGCGAAAGAGGTTAGCTGCGAAAAGTCCAGCCTCTTCCCCTCCTGTGCCTGCCCGAATCTCCATGATTACATTGCGATCATCGCGCGGGTCACGGGGCAGCAACATCAACCGTAACTCTTGTTCCAGGGCATCCATTTTAGGTTTAAGTTCGGCGACCTCAGCATCGGCCAACTCTTGTAGCTCTTCGTCGCTGCTATCGAGAAGAATCCTTGCCTGCTCCAAGTCATTACTCAGAGACTTATATTCCCTAAAGGCTGAAACGATTGACTCGAGATCAGCCCTCTCCTTGGCTAATTCGGCTACCCTTTGATAATCCCCTCCGGCCTCAGCTATCTCCCCATCAATGGCTTCAAAACGTTCTTCAATTCCTGATAATTTATCTGACAGTTCCATAGAACACACAAGAAACTCCCACAGCAGCAGTGGGAGAGATGACTTATTATACCATGCGCGCTAGGGCACATCCCAATCACATAAAGAAGGAGTACATTATTTCGAGATCAGCGCACGTCCAAGTCTGCTGAGACAACATCATTCCATGCTTTCGCACTTGCTTATCAAGGTGTAACCTTGGCACACGCCAATGAAAGTATTTGATATGACCTTGATTCATTTAAGGTTCAAGAGAACCTACTTCTAATGGGAACATCTCATCCACTTTCTACGTCTAAAAATCAAACCAATCCACGAAATTGAGGAGGATTACCATGCGCCCGATAAGAATGCTTCTTTTGACTGTAATGTTGATATCCGCCCTTCTGATTCCAATCTCACCTGCAAGCGCAGATGGGATCATCATTCCGGATCCACCCATCTGCGAGCCTGGACCTTGTCCAGGCCCCTTTCCGATAACGCAATTGGCCATCGAATATCACCATGTGCAAGTAAGCATCGAGAACCAGGTGGTTACAACGCATGTGGATCAAGTATTCCGCAACGATAATGATTGGCAGGTTGAAGGGACCTACATCTTCCCCATCCCTGAGGGTGCAAGTATCGGTGAATTTACCTTATGGATCGATAATGAACCGGTTGAAGGCAAGATCCTCACCAAGGAAGAAGCCCGAAAAATCTACGAAGACATCGTTCGCACCATGCGTGATCCCGCCCTATTGGAGTATATCGATCGCGGGGCTGTCCAAGCCTCCATCTTCCCTATTCCACCTGGAGGCGATAGACGTATCGAGCTCGAATATACCGAGGTTCTAACAGCTGACAACGGGCTGATCCATTATCGTTACCCCCTCAACACAGAAAAATTTTCTACGCAACCGTTGGAAGAGGTGTCTATCTCTGTCAGAGGGGAATCCACTGTACCCATCAAAGCGGTCTACTCTCCGACACATAATGTATCGATTGATCGTGAAAATGAGTTTGAGTTCCTCGTCGGATATGAGGAGTCAGATGTCACTCCCGATAAGGATTTTGATTTGTTTTATTCCATTTCAGAAGAGGATTTTGGATTAAACCTCATTTCTTATCGTGACCCCTTGGATGAGGATAGCGACGGTTTCTTTTTATTGCTCGCAGCACCCAACGTAGAAGTTGATCCCAATGAGAGTATCGCCAAAGATGTGATTTTAGTGCTGGATCGTTCAGGAAGCATGGAAGGCAAGAAGTTTCAGCAAGCACAAGAAGCATTGAAATTTGTCCTGAAGCATCTTAATCCGGAAGATCGCTTTAATATCATCGCCTTCAGTACAGGCACCCAAGCCTATGCACAATCTCTACGACCAGCATCCGAATCTTCCAAAGCCATTCGATGGGTTGATTCTTTATCCGCTCAAGGATCCACGGATATCAATTTGGCCCTCTTAGAAGCGGTAGCGCTAGTGGATGACCAACGCCCTGGAATGATACTCTTCCTAACAGATGGTCTCCCAACAGAGGGTGAAATCGATACGGCTGATATATTGGAAAATATGGCCGATGTTAGCCCTAAAAACTTGCGCTTGTTTGCATTCGGCGTAGGTTATGACGTGGATACCTTCCTGCTTGATTCTTTAGCAAAAGGACATCATGGGACAACAACCTATGTGACACCTGATCAGGCCATTGATGAAACGATCTCGGGTTTCTATGCCAAAGTCAATGACCCTGTCCTGACGGATATTGAACTCGATTTCGGCGATATCATCGTTTATGACCTCTATCCAGATCCGTTGCCCGATCTTTTTGCCGGTACCCAACTCGTTGTTGTAGGTCGATACAAGTCTCAGGGCTTTGATACAGTCACGTTAAATGGTCTGGTGAATGGTCGTAAAACTTCCTTTGCATACTCAGAGCAGCGATTCAGAGGAGAGGGCGGACAGGATTATCTTCCCCGCCTGTGGGCTACTCGGAAAATCGGCGCGTTGCTCAACCAAGTGCGCTTGCAAGGTGCAGAAGAGGAATTGATCGATCAGATCGTACGCTTGAGCATCCGCTATGGGATTATCACAGAATACACCTCCTTCCTGGTAACAGAGCCAGAGGTCTTTGGAAACGCAGCTCAGGAGAGCATTGTTGAAGGCGAGTATGAGCGTGCTCTTGAGATTGCACCTTCAGTGTCAGGGATGGATGCAGTAGAACGTGCGGTTGAAGAGTCGAAAATGTCAGGAGCCGAAGTGCCCGTGGGACCATCGGAATTCAGAGATGTCGTAAAGATCGCTGGATCGAGGACATATAAATATATGAACGGTGTTTGGGTGGATACGCGCTTTGACCCTGAAGCGCTATCAACCCAAAAAGTTCCCTTCCTATCAGAGGATTACTTTGACTTAGTGGATATAAGTCCAGAACTAGCAGCCGCCTTCGCACTGGGCGAACGAGTCATAGCGATTTATGGGGGAATCGCATATGAAGTGGTGGGATCAGA
>MGNI01000146.1:27521-27770 GCA_001795115.1 Chloroflexi bacterium RBG_16_48_8
CCTGTGATCGTTGAGCAAGATACTTCAAAACCATCCGATGGCACGATAGGCGATGCTGATCCTTCTCAAGATCAATCCCCTGCATCCAGGCACACAAGTTTACCCGGTTGTCCTGCAGCTGCCTTTGTAATCGGGGCAGCCTTGATACCCATCGTAAGAGGGAAAAGGCTATCCTAGATTGGAACGCCTTGCTTAACTATCTCTGTATCGGGCGGGTTTCAATACCCGCCTGATGCGTCCCATATACGG
>MGNI01000146.1:27803-33545 GCA_001795115.1 Chloroflexi bacterium RBG_16_48_8
GCAATATTCAATTAATCCAAATTAAACTTGTCCCAACTTTCGATCTTCAATCAAATCGCTCCAATTGCTGTGTGAAGAATGTGGCCATTCTTCTGGCAGATTGACATAACGATGTTTGACTGGATTCCAATGGATATATCGGATACATCGAACGAATTCTTTCTCACTTCGAATGACACGATCCCAAAAACCAGACTGCCAATAGTGAAGGGAATCACTCAAACCATGGGCTTTCTTGATATTCAATGTGAAATTCCGCTTAAAACTGTGCATTATCGAGCTGAAGTTACTAGCATCATTTTCTGGCTTTATCAACCAGTGAAAGTGATCAGGCAAGATCACATACGCAATAAGCTCAAAGGGATGGAATTTCTGAACAAGTTTAATGGTTTCCCAAAAAAACCTAATAGAAATGGGTTCAATAAAGTCTGATCTGCGATCTTTGGTGACAACTGTTATGAATACAATTGAATCGGGAACATAATATCGGCGTATATTGGACATGTCGTTTTCCCCCTGATATCCAAATGAGGTGTATGGATTTGTAGGGCGGGTTTCTATACCCCCAATGCGCCTCACCCTCCATCACCATTGTAGGGCGGGTTTCCATACCTGCCCGACAGACCAAATCTACGTTCAGGCGAGATTGGAATCTCGCCCTACATCTTTTTACCTACGTAGGGCGGGTTTCTATACCCCAATGCGTCTCGCCCTGCATCACCATTGCAGGGCAGGTTTCCATACCCACCCGGCAGACCAAATCTACATTCAGGCGAGATTGGAATCTCGCCCTAACCTCCAGAGCTACCCTGACAACCCACATTTGTATCTGATTTTGATGTCTTGTTTCCTGCGTTATCTCGAACCTCCACAGTGGTATTGATTGGCGTATCTGGTCCGATAGCATCCAAAATCAATGCACCGTAGTATGTTCCCGAAAACGGACCATAAGGAGATGTATAACTAGGTGAACCTGTTAAATCCTTCGTTGATGTATTCGCAATCAATCGAACATATCCATTGCCATCGCCATAAGGTGATCCCGTAGAACCAATTCCATATGAAACATAGGGATCTGAAATATCTGCGGAGGTGACTTTCACCTCACACTGATTCTCACCAACCCTACTATAGGTAACAAAGACACTCATTGAAGGAGCCGATACATCCGGCAATGGTGTGTTAGTAGGGGTAGGAGTATTTGATGGCGTCGGCGTTATCGTGGGTGTAGGCGTATCGGAGGGTGTCGGCGTGTTGGAAGGCGTCGGCGTGATCGATGGTGTAAATGTGGCTGTAGGCGGACGTGGCGTCCTTATCTTTGTTGGCGTGGGCGGGATACGGGTCCAGGTTGGTGTTGGAGTTATCGTTGGAGTCAGAGTCCTGGTCGGGGTTCTTGTTGCGGTTGCAGTGCGTGTATTCGTGACTGTAGGTTCCAATGAGGGACTAGGGGTAGGGGTTGCGGTATCCATGGGTACAAAGGCTGTTGCAGTTGGAACGAGCTCCTCCGTTGGAATGACGGATAATTCTACAGGAAGACCTAAATCACGGAAGACATCTTCGATGATCTGCAATCTCATAACCCCGATGGTTTCCATCAAAGATCTCGAGCCATAATCCGCCTCGAGTCGTGAACGTAAGCTCATGGATAATGGCAGCAGCTTGGGCCATTCGAGAATGATCAAAGTCACCGCACCAACCACCAAGATGACCAATAGCAGGATTAAAATGTTCTCGAATTGAAACGGACGCCTTCTTTCGCTGATTTCGTCCATCTGAGCCACCCCTTCCTAGTTGGAGCGAAAAGCTTCCTCTAACGACATTGCGTTTAATTAACCCCCAAAGTCTAAAAGAAGTGTCGGTGAATTCAATTCATTGGCTATGTTGGTGGGGAGAAAGATGGGATTGGCTTCTAATCACACTTACCACAACAAGCGGGCATTGTATACTGGCCGAGGTAGTAACAAGTACCATTACCCTCATTATCCTGTGCCTTTGCAAAAAGGTTGATTTTGAAAGGCTCTGGATCAGGCGATGCCCAATTGGGATCTATACTTATCACAATAGACCCAGAATAACAGCCGTCCCATCCTCCTTCATTTGTCGGGCCACCACTACACAGAGTCAATGGACTGGAATAGATGTAATCCGTCGTATAGCCCTCAACATTATACTTTAGTTTTACCCAGGCTATACCACTCGAAGGAGCAGTATCCACTACTCTAAGATCATCGACTACAATGGTCAAGGAGCATACATCAAGATCCCCCTCGGGAGGGTCCATGTTACCTTCGCTGATCTGGGGAGGTTCAGTATCCTTTGTTTCTTCTTTCGTAATCGGATCACAGCGAGTCGAATTTACAGACGCTGTCACCGCCCCGCTATCTAAGTGCCAGGTCAACGGTTCTCCATTAAATTCAACTTGGAAACTCATATCTAATTTTCCTGGCACGAATAGTACGGGTTGGCCGCGATCCTTAGAATCTGGTATGAATTTATTCTCCTCACCAATTGGAATCCCCACTTCGAATGAATTGCGATTCTCATACCCGAAGAAGGCTGTGAAGGATCCTCCGCCGTTATCCTTAACACAACCTAACAGCGGCATGACCTTATCACGTTTTGGAGTTGCAGTGGGAACGACTTTTGAAGCTGTGGCAGTCGGGGTTTGGATGGGTGTCTGGGTATTTTCTGGCAGTTTAGTTGGCGTACTTATTGGATGGAGCACTGCTGTGGGGATTGTGGTGTGGAAAGGTTCAGCGGTGATGGTAAATTGCGGAGTCGAGGTCCATTCAAGAACACCTGCCCTCAGTGTTGCGGTAGGAACCGGTCCTCGTAATGCGATCTCAAGACCGGTCATTGCATCCGCTGGTAGCTCAGAATCTGAAAATACATCGCCAAAGATGGCAAGTTTTAAGGATTTAAAGGATTGGTTAAAGGAATCGGGACCATAATTTGCTAAGAGAGATGTTTGTAAACCTGCGAAAAGTTTAAATTGTGCTCCAAGCGAGGAACCCACCCATAGAGCGGCAATGACCCAAAGAAATAATACGGGAAGGAAAAATACAAAGGCATTTACGATCCATGTGCGTCCTGCCTTTGATTCCACGACGAATTCCTCCGTATCCTCTCATCTAAAAGTCTCGTCCGGCGACCATTTACTTCATAAACAGTGATACTTACATTAGAATGTCGTAGACGAGCTTTCCCGAAACGACCAAATTTAAACTGTTGGCGAGCTTCGGAAAGGAGGTTATATGTCGTCTCAGATAGAAGGAGGGCTCCTCGTCCCATCTCTCGACATATTTCCTGTACGCTCCGAGCTTCCTGTACAATATCGCCAATCACAGCGAAACGCAATTGAGACATTTCTCCTATTCCGCCAGCGATCACTGAGCCTGTCGTGATACCCAACCATATTTCAAGTGCTGGCAAACCTTTCGTTGATCGGTGGCTATTCCAGCGCTCAACGAAACTCAGAATTTCCAGACTCGCATGTGTAGCATACAACGCGCTCTCTTCGGGGTTGGAAGGATATGGAAGAATTCCAAAAAACGCAATTAATATATCACCGTCAAATTGGCTGATTTCTCCACCATGTTGGTGGATGATTGGGAGTATTGCTGAGTAACAGTCGTTTAAGGTTTTCAAAATGGGTTTCGGATCTGAATATTCTGTACCATGGACAAAACTGCTCAGATCAGCAGCCATGATCGTAGCTTCAAAGATCGTTGGTTCATCCGATTTCCCCTCAACGTCGAGTTTAGCCTGCTTTGTGGGTTCCGATCCTGGTTGCAAGAGCCCGGTATTGGATGAGTGTGGAAAACCCTCTCTCAATCCTTTAACCATTGAATTGAATGATTGGGCAAGAATACCAATTTCATCGCTGGTGCGTATTTTTACAAAAGTGTCCAGATTCCCCGCAGCTACTTGTGCTGAAGCCTCTGCAATCTCCACGATAGGACGTGTGATGGTGTTGGATAGAAGCAGACCGATAGCAACAACGAGCACCAGTGCGACAGCGCCATATCTTGCCACTGTGAACACATTCTCAAGCAGCGCGCCCTCTACGGGAGTCTGACGAAGAGAGATCCCCATAATCCCCAAATCGGATGTCCCTTGACGGGCCTGAAATTTGGTCAAGATTTCAGTATAAGTTGAACCGGATACGTTGATATTGCGAATCAAATTCTGGTCTGCGGTTGCGGATAGGGCTGCATTCAGATGGGATGGAGAAAGGACAAGGGATTCTGTCGATTGAGGTTCGAGTGAAGAATTGAGAAGTATTCCAGATCCAATTTCGTAAATACTGATATTCGCGCCTGCCTCGTCACTGACCCGAGAAGCCACATTTTCAAGGTAAATCCCGACAAGCGCTGCTCCAATAACCCCACCTTGGTTATCGCGTAAAGGCCCCCCTATGAATAACACACTGGGCTCAAGATCAACAATCGTGATTTTTTCAAGTCCTACTGCCTTATCCCCAATTGCGTCGCTTTCACCAGTCAATACCCGAATTACGAAATCCCAATCCTGATAAATTGTTTCTCCTTTGAGAACTTCATAATCACCAGCTGGACCACCAGGGCGATGACGAATTGCTAAAAGGCTGATAGCTTGATTGTCAAGAATAACAGCCACATCCACACCAGAATTAATCACAAGCGGGAGAATCCGAGCACGTAGCTCTTCTGCATTTTGTAAGGCCGCAGCTTGAGAGACTCCCTCGGTGTTGGCCATGAGACGTTCAACTTCTATTAAATCAACTTCGACGCGGACAACCGCATCTGTCGCTTGCTGACCACTATCTGCTAATTGTCTTAAAAATTGGGATTCTTCCGTCTGCTTTAGCAATTGATTAACCAAGACGGCGGCTCCCAAGCCAAGTGTGAGGGCCAGGAAAATAAAGGGTAGCGTGATTTTCCAACGCAAACTAAATCGCACCCGTTTTTTCAACCGCTGTCTATCTTGCTTCATCCCAATGATCCACCAATGAATAAAAATTGACTAACGCAAGAAAAGGGAAAGTACAATCAGCAGAGTCACAAAACTTCCTGCCAGGATACCAATTCTTTTTAGATCCTCAATAACATAGGTGTAATCCGGTTGAAAATCATCCTTTGTGCGGATCCACTTTTGCCGAGGGTTTACGGATGACTGACTGCTTGATGCAGATTGCATCGAGGTTGATCCATCCCTTATTCGTTTCTTTCTTGATTTCTTGCTCACTTAGGTTCTCTCCACTGTTTCTATTAAATTCGATTTCTAACCTTCCTGCAATTCCCCAAATATGACTATTCGCTGCGAGTCGATCAAGTAAGGATAACATGAGATCAGCGTTATTGTCGGCCTTTCGGTGGGATCCATAACACTCACATCTGTGGGTTCAACGATCTTAAGTCCTGTAACAATGTAGGTAAATTCCCGAGTCGCTGTCATGACTTTGATCTCATCACCTGGTTCGAGCTTATCCAAATATCTGAAGAGTTCGCCAAAGATATCATTGTGAGCTGATAAGACCAGATTCCCTGGCTCACCCGGATTGGCACTTCCAGTATGCTGTCCTACACCCTTTTTTAGTTGTTCCCAACCATCTCCCTGTACAATCGGCTGCGGGTTAGACCAGAGCGCATCGATGAAGATCTGGCGTGCGTGTTCAGGACCAGGGGTTGGAGCCGGGATGACAAGCAAAGATTGCACCAAGGGACGTAAGTTGGCCGGGATTTCAGAATCATTCGGAGCAGG
>MGNI01000146.1:33554-40585 GCA_001795115.1 Chloroflexi bacterium RBG_16_48_8
CCGGGCGAAGTGGGTGGAGTATGGCCGGAGGGGAGTACAATTGCTGTAATTAAAGCAGTGGGGGTTGGGGAGGGGACGGTGATCGCTTCAGCAACTTCACGATTGAGCATCTCTAAAAGGCCAAAACCCTTAAAAAACACATAGACCATTCCAAATACGGCTGCGATCTCGATCCACAACAAGAGACGGTTAAAAGCAGAACGGACGAGCCGTGTAAAAGAGATCCCAGACCCTTTCTTTTCCTGATCTTCAGAAGTTTTTTCCGTTCTTAGTCCTCTTCCCCCTTCCAATTCAATCTGATCTTCTCCTGCAGGAAGTGCCCGACCTGTCTTCCGGAAGCGCTGCAGACGTGCCTCATAAGCTTCTAGCTTTCTCTTGGCCAGAAGCGCTTCAAGCTCCTCAATGGAATATTCCTCTAAAGATCCTTTATCCTTTCCCATTTATTTGTATACTCAAGGAGGCTTTGTAATCGCCCAATTAACTTCGATCTCAAACGGGTTCGATACGGTCCGACAGATCAATTCTTATGGAGACTCCTTTATGATTACAAATTGTGTGGCGATTATACACGAACAAAAAAACTACGCGTCCTCAAGAATTCCTTAAGTACGTCAGCGGATTGATCATTTATCAGCCTGAGCTTATTTATTTTCAATTTTGTTACGATGAGTCTATTATATGACACTCGTAATGTTCAACGAAGATGCCGAAGAGTAAAAGGTGGGATTAAATAAATGGAGAGTGTTTCATGAGCTATAACTACGCAGTGATTGGATCTGGACGACAGGGAACCGCCTCAGCATATGATCTAGCCCGTCTGGGAGAAGCTAACCGGATTTATATGGTGGACATTGAAAGGAAGCAGGCAGAACAATCCGCTGAGCGCATCAACCATTTGATTGGCTACTCTGTGGCACAGGCTGAGGTTTTAAATGCCAGCAATAAGAAGGATGTGATTGCTTTTCTCAAGGAACATCGTATCGACGGTTTTGTGGCGGCAACTCCTTATTTTCTTAATTACGGACTCACTGAAGCTGCCATTGCTGCTGGCGTGGGGATGACGGATATGGGTGGAAACAGCGATATTGTTTTCCAACAACTGGAACGATCCCCTGAAGCTGTTGCTGCAGGGATTTCCATTGTACCGGATTGCGGTCAAGTCCCCGGAATGGGAACGACGCTTATCGTATATGCCATGGAACAGTTGGATGAACCACGCGATGTCTCTATGTGGGATTGCGGCCTGCCTCTCCATCCCGAACCGCCCTGGAACTATAAACTCACCTTCAACATCGAAGGACTTACCAATGAATATTATGGGGATTGCATCTTCATCCGCGATGGTAAGACTGTTGGTGTCCCGGTGCTGGAAGAGTATGAGATCTTGGAATTCCCAGAGCCAATCGGTACCCTGGAAGCATTCACCACCTCAGGAGGATTGACTTCAGCAGCCAGATCATGGGCAGGGAAGCTGCATACATTGCAGAACAAGACCCTGCGCTATCCAGGACACTTTTCACAGATTAAGTTAATGCAAAGACTCGGCCTATTTGATTTGGATCCTATTGAGGTGGATGGAAAACAAATTATACCCCGGCATGTGTTACATTCCCTTTGGGATCCAAAGATCTCCGCTTCAGAAGAAACGAGGGATTTTGTCCTCGTACATATCCTTGTCAGAGGACTTAAAGAAGGCAAGGAGGTGGAAGTCCAATTGGATTTCCTTCATTACTATGATGATAAAACAGGCTTTACAGCAATGGAGCAAGGAACAGGCTGGCATACTTCCATTATCATGGCAGCGATTGCACGGGGAGAACTTCCTAAAGGTGTGGTGCCAGTCGAACATGCCATGAGTGGTTCTGCCTTTATCAACCAAGCCTCTTTACGGGGTTTTGATGTGCGAATTCAGCTTCGACCCTGTTCTTGAAATAGGTGTTCTTACAAAATAATATAAAGTGTATATTTGAGGACCTATTTTACCAATTCCCCCTGGGGAATAGAATTGTTACATTCCTGAAAGACCTGGGGAAAATAGCGCTGTTGCTCTGGGCAGAGATTACACAGTTGTTTCTTTACCTCCAGCACAATTTTTAACCATTCTCCCCGCACAGACGGGCGATTTTCAACATATAAAAACGCACCAAAGCCTGCTGATCAGGTCCCAGCGCCTGCTCCTCAATTTTCACAATACGCTCAACATCCCGCAAGGCACGCAACACGTCCACTGGAACATCAGTCAGTGTGCCGGGAAGTTCCGTCAGGTACTGCACTGCAGCGACCAGGAATTGGCGCAGCGGATCATCAGCTACACCACGCAGCAGCTCAGTCACCTGGGCTCCCAAGCGCTGTACTTCCGCCGGTTCCGCCACCAGGGGTGCTGCGCTCCTCATGTTGCCTGCCCTTAGCGAATTAATGGCCAACGCCAAACCGACAAAACTCTCAACCTGGGTACGGATGGGGTTTTCAACGATCGCCCAAATTCGCGCTCGCCATTCTTGCACTTGCACTGGCAGGCGCAAGAGTGTTCCCACTGAGTCCAGCCACATAGAATCCCCATTGCCTCCGACAAAATCTAACAAACTGTCCAAGTCCGTATTGAACAGATCCCTCTGCAGCAGCACCGCCAGATCGGGGCGCAAGGTGGGCAGCAACTCAGGTTTCACCTGACCATCAGAGAAGGCGTCTTCAACATCCATCCCGCTCCTACGCAGCAGTTCACGCTGTAGGTAGGGCACGAAATAGGGAATGAGATCGTTATCCTCACGCAGGGCTACGAAGGCTGAATTCCCCGCCGAGAACATCAACTCCAATTTACGCACATATTCGAGTTGGGGATCGTGGTACACGCGCAGGCTGTGCAGCATATCGTAAACATTAAGCTGCGGCAGCACATAATCTTCCAGGGAATGCATCCGCTCTGATCCGCTTTCCCGAGATGCGCTGAATTCACTCAGCGCCCGGAAGAGCCCAGTGGTAAATTGATTGACCCCGAGTATCATGGTCTGAGCCCGATTGTGGTCGATAGCCCGTAGCATGCTGCCATGCTGGGACAATGGAAGAGTTTGGGCCAACCTGCCAACGATCTTTTGTCCTTGCCCATCCTCTTCTTCACGGCCAGGGCGCACGACCGGTCGATCTCGCAGCGGCGGCATGGCACGAGAGATGAAATGGGAGATGACATGGAGACCAACCACGTCCTCCTCGCGACCATAAAGAATCTGCCGAAAGTTCTCCTGGGCCAGATCCAGGAACTCTTGATAGGATGGGTCTCTGCTACCCATGGTGAGCGATTCCAACTCTTGGAGGCTGTGCTCCTCGAAGTGGAGCCGCGTGTTCTCCAACGCTGAAGCCGCCCGCGCAAGTTCGCTCTCATACTTCCCTTGCGACTGCCATACATGGTACAGCAATCCCATCCGCTCCACAGCAGATAATCGACGTAGCTGTTCAAAAAGATTGCTCTGGAAGGTGCGGAATTCACCCCCTGTCTGCACACCCCGCAGAGGGGTGCGCGCTAGTTCCCAGGCACGTCGCTCCGCATCACCAAGGTGAACTCGCAATCTGCGCTGGGCTGATTTTGAAGTTAGAACTGGGGGTAGGTTTCCGCGGGGATCGTAATACCCACCTTGGCGTTGGGCCGGCTCACCGCTACCCAGCTTGATACGAACACCACCCGTGAGATTATGATTTGAGAGCCATTTAACCAGTTGATACTTGGCCTGGCGGTAGAGGGCTTCCCCCGCAGGTTGGCCGATCTCCTGACTCAAGTCTGATCCAGCGAAAAACACCTCGCACAGGATTTCTTGAAATCGCTCGGTGGAATCTTGTCCCAGGCGCCTGCTTTGGATCGCATACTCCCAAACTCGATCGAGATAGGAGTCGAGCGAGTTGATCGTGTCTAGATTTTCAAAGAGTGGCACTACCCAGATGTTAGGCAGTGGGATCTTGTCCAATTGGCGTAATAGCTCTCGCCTCTGCTGACGTAGTTTCCGGTCCAGTGCGATCAGCGCCTCAGGATCGGTACTCATGCTGACTTGGAGCGCCAGCACCAAACCTGGCACGCCGTACTGACCGGCCAGACGGTTTATCTCGACAATATTGTGCACGGTGGTGTCGATAGCAAATTGATCCCGTGAGAGCACCATGCGTTGATGGATACGTGGAGTCAGCACAAATCGCTTCATTGTATTTCGATAAAAGCCCAATCGCATGGCAATCTTCGGATCCCGCAGCAGCGGCTGGATTACGTCCAGGTTCTCCCGCAGCACGTTTTGCATACGCTGGTTGAACTTGAGGTAGTGCTCTAGCGATTCTCCCCGTTGCTGACGCAGCTTCAACATACGGCGTTCCAGACGATCATTGTGCTGCCATAAAACAGAGATCGGATCTCGAGCCAGATGCAAGTGCATACCAATTCGGCGCCAGAAACCGGGCGAGACGTCGAAAGGCAACACCCGCAGATAGCGCTTCTCTAGCTGGCTGGTCAATTCCGTGATCTCGTTCAACAGCGACCAGAACTCCCGGCTGCGTGCCTCCAGGCGCTTAATATCCTCTTCAAGCTCAGGATCGAACTGAATCTCGAGTCTGGAATGATTGAGCGCCTGCAACAGGTGGGAAAGTTCCATTACATTTGCTAACAACGCACCTGCCGCCAGCCGATGCCCCTGGCCAGAAGGACGCGTACTGCCATCCCAATCCCCCCAAAAGGAAAGTAGTGTCGGGAGGCTGCATTCGTGCTTTAGCTTGGCCCAAGCTTCGGCATCGATCAACGCATGCAGATCGACCACCAACTCATCTGCCTCCTGATCCGAGGAGATAGCTACATTGTCCCCCATGTACTCCGCGGCCAGATGCTTCGAAAGCGAATTTAGCATCTGAGCATCAATCCTGTTATGGAGAAGCAGGGCGCGTATGAGGTGATCAACAACCAGATCAACCTCTAACGAGTACATTTGTGTCGGATGAACCGTACGATCAAAAAGCCGAGCCCGAAAAGCAGACTGCTTCTCCTGAAGGGAGACTGGCTGTATTTCTCGTTCGAGTTGGTCAAGCAAGACTTCGCCACCTTGGATGTGACTTTGCGCGACAATCGCATCCGCCAACTCTGCGTGGTCATACAATCGCTGTCTAATCACTTCGAGTCTCTCAGGTAAATACTCCTGGATGAAATGCTGCTTCTCTACATGTGGATCCAAATAATCTGCATACTTTTCCAGCATCGGACTCAACTGCCTGACCGCATGTTCTTCTAAATTGGTTTGAATTTCTGGCCAGCGTCGTTTGGCTGATAGGCTCGATTCCCCTTGTCGTATTGGAGTTCGAGCGGATGGTACCTTTTGGATGGTGTAAAGTGTCTCTTGATCCTCGATCAGGCGGTTAAGATCGATGATCACTCGCCGTGTTTTTCGCTGAAGAAGGAAGGGACCATCCTTTCCACCTAATGTCAGCCGGAAGGATTTGCGCGCGAGATCGAAGCCGCGCGCTGTACGGGCAAACGTGGAAAAGGGCAAGAGGCCAATGCCGCGTGGCGCAAGACCACTGGCGAGCCAATCCAAAGATACACCTGCCGGCAAGCGTTCAATGACCAGGCGAGGATACATACTGCCCTCAGGCGCTTCCACCCGGATGTCATACGGATTACGCTCATTGGGCAACTCATTCACAGCCGCCTTTAGGGCTTGCATCCTTTCAGCCATTACCTGATTGCGTAACAACCAAAATAGCCGCACCTCATTTGCCTGGCGACGGTAGAAGAGATACACCATGAGCAAGGCGGTTAGATTGGGCTGAATGGTATTTACAACGACCCGAAACCTGTCCCTCAATACAGGATCGAGGATCTCCGCAATTGCGATGCGGGCTCCGGCAAGACAGTCTGTCTTGGATAAGGAATGTACGGTGATAACCCGGTTGGCTTGTTCGCGCCGCAATGCTCCGGTGCGTATCATGCGGGAAACGATGCGACGGATCGTATCATAATCCCGCAAGTGATCGCCGGGGACGACATCCTCATAAGAAAGGTCATCAATCACCCATACAGCGCGCTCCAAGAGCCAGAGCACCAAGCGTGTGACATCCTTCTGATGAAATACAGCTCCGCTGGCATTATGCGGATTGTTGATCACTACCGCGCCATAAGATCGCCAATTGGGATCGCACTGCAATTTCTCGGAGACGATCGCTATCATCGCCTGAACATCCAGGTCGAGTTTTTCTGTTAATGGAACCGCTGTCACACTGGCAAAGCCATGCTCATAGGTCCAACTCAGGTCTGGGGTCACAACTTCCCGGATCCCGCAATGTCTTCCCAAGATCCCAAAAGCTGTGCGGGCTGATCCGCTGATCACAGTGCAGGCCTGACTCTCATATTCTGGGTGATGGTTCAAGAAAGAGGCCAGTAAGGCTCGTTGGAGTTCCCGGTGCCATCGGGGATCCTCGTTCCATTTAAAGAAGCCTTCCACGACCTCTAAGGCGCTCATCCCAGCAAATGGATCATCCATAGCCCATCGAAGTGCGGGCAATCGAGCAACCCAATCCTCAACCTGGTCTGAAATGCGCATCAAGGAGGTCGCTCCCCGGGATAGAACCTGCTCGACACGCTCCGTCAGGCTTTCCACCACCTGGGTAACTCGCTGAACACGATTGCTCCTATCGATAATCCGGATCGGACCATAGGCATCAGCCAATCCATTCGCGTCTTGGGGCAGATCTTCCAACATTGCAGGATCCAGCCTTACAGCGGGTCCTTCCAGGGCTTGCATCAAAAAAGCACACAACTCCACTTCTGGAGCGGAAGGAGTGCCCTTGAGTTCGAAGTGTGTGGTCTCGACAGCTTGGACGAATTCGGCGTTCCCCACCAGAAAAGCCAAGGAAGCAGGCCAGAGGCAGGGGTGGATCGCTTCCGGAGTGAGGACGCGTAAAACCCGTTCCGCAAGACCGGCTTCACGCCCTAGCGAGCTGTGGTTGGGGGCATTGTTGGCCTCAACAAGAAACAACGGGGCATCCAGACTAAAAGTCCGCAACCTTCGACG
>MGNI01000146.1:40618-40822 GCA_001795115.1 Chloroflexi bacterium RBG_16_48_8
AAAATGAGGTGATTCAGGCGCGGCTTGAAGGTTTTCCTCCAGTGTCTCAAGCGCCCGAGTTTCATTATCGGATAGCGATTGGATCCGCAGCACGGCGATTTCAGTAATGGGTGGGGGCAGTTTGATCTGATAGAGATAAATATTCGCCGGACGTCGCTCCAGATATTTGTTAAGCGCGGCGAAAAGCATACGGATGGCCTCCCA
>MGNI01000147.1:0-203 GCA_001795115.1 Chloroflexi bacterium RBG_16_48_8
ACCTGATGGCATCTGGCTGTGGAACATTTCGACCAAGGAACGGCGCCTTCTCCGAGAGGGATACGCGGACGGTTTGGCCTTTTCCCCGGATGGAACCACTCTGCTTATTGGAGAGGATGGGGGCCGGCTTATCTTTTGGGATTTGCTTGCCGATGAGCAGGTTCGTGAAGTCCAAACCGCGGGGTCGTTTGGGCCGATCATGA
>MGNI01000147.1:225-759 GCA_001795115.1 Chloroflexi bacterium RBG_16_48_8
CCTATCCTATGGTTGGAGCGAGCTTTCGCTGTTGGATCTCCTGGATGAAGAAGCGGAGGTGGTCGAAATTCGAACCGAGTGTTGGGGCGCGGACATCTTTGATCAGGCGATATCACCGGACAACCAGATCCTGGCTGTCGCCTGCGGTAAGAAATCTTCCGATGAGTTTCGGGGCTTTATGAATATGATCGATCTACAGAACCATTGGCTTTTTTTTGATGTTTTCGAGTCACTCAAGATCCAGAGCCTGGCTTTTTCGCCGGATGGGAGGCTCTTTACGGCCGGGTATTACAACGGGACTATTGATCTCATATTGGGCAAGGCCGGATGGGATACTGTTCCACTCCAGGGTTTTGCTGATGAACTCTACCCACCCGTCCGGGGGCCTAGGGAATATTACACATACGAGAATGCCGTCACCAGCCTGGCTTTCTCCCACGACAGCTCGGTACTGGCGGCTGGATCTCAGGATGGGAACGTGCTTCTGATCAAGCTGGCTCCCCCGACCAGGTCCGATCCGGGGGACCCAGCCTG
>MGNI01000147.1:767-1742 GCA_001795115.1 Chloroflexi bacterium RBG_16_48_8
CCCGCTGCAGGCTGGCCAGCAGGTGCATGCATCCCGGGATAGCCGTCTCTGGTTTGAGCCCAACGTGGACCGATCCATTTCGGTGCCGGTTCTGCCGGATAGGGATCTGTACGTCCTGCTGGGTCCCAAATGGGCTCCGACCTTGAAGGGGTCGAATGCCTCCGGCTGGTTCTGGAAGGTCAGCTATGCCCCCGGCGGCGCCAGCGTCGGCTGGATCTGGGAGGGGCGGTTGGAGGAATGTCAATGATCTGAGTATGACATTTGTAGATCATGAAAGGCGAATTCCCGGAGGAGTCGCAGCAGTGTGTTGCCCCTCCGGGTTTTATGTCGAGCAGGGCTGCCCTAAACCTATTCCTTGAGGAATGTACCTGAACCAGGGCAATGGAAAGAAACGCTAGCCATAAGGATTTGTCTCTTCCCTTCTGATCTATTGCCCTCCAGACATTCCCCGTATATATTGCAGCTATGCTCGATGTGCGCTTGCTGGGGCAGTTTAAGGTTACTCTTGACGGAGAGACCGTCGAGGTCGCTTCGCGCCCAGCCCAGTCTCTCTTTGCCTACTTGATTCTCAACCCCGGCACGGAGCACCGCCGCGAGAAGCTGGCCGGTCTTTTTTGGCCTGATTCCTCCGAATCAAACGCCAGGAACAACCTGCGGCAAGCGCTCTGGCGGGTGCGGAAAGCCCTCGGAGACGAAGAGGAAGCTGAAGGGGGCTTCATCCTTGCCGACAGCTTCACTCTTGCCTTTAATCCCCAATCCGAATATTGGCTGGATGCTTCCGCTTTAGAAAGGGAGCTGGAAGACAGGTCAACAGAGGATTTGATTGAAATCGTCTCATTGTATGAAGGCGAGCTCCTACCGGGCTTCTATGAGGACTGGGTTGTCTTGGAACGGGAACGCATGCAGGCAACCTTTGAGCGCAAGATGCAGCGCTTGATGGAGCGGCTTGTTGGGGAGAGGCGCTGGCAGGATGTG
>MGNI01000147.1:1804-2120 GCA_001795115.1 Chloroflexi bacterium RBG_16_48_8
GATGATCGCGCATGGGGGGTTGGGTGACACCTCAAGCGTTGCCTCAGTGTATCAGCGCTGTGAGGACACCCTTGAGACCGCATTGGGGGTAGAGCCCTCAGAGGATACGAAGATCACTTATGAAAGGCTCTCCAAGGGTGAGAAATTCTCGAAACTCTATCCGTTTGAGGAAGAGCAAGCCCCTGTAGAATCCCAGATGGTTCCCTCCATACCCGAGCCTCCATTCCCGGCATTTCTTGATAGCGGCCCGCTCCCTGCGGAGGAAAAGGTACGTGTTTTTGTGGCGCGCGAGCATGAGATTAACCGATTAGATGAT
>MGNI01000147.1:2218-6754 GCA_001795115.1 Chloroflexi bacterium RBG_16_48_8
GGATAGGCATCCAGGATTGCTCGTTACCTTTGGGGATTGCAATGCGTTCACCGGCATCGGTGATCCTTATCTCCCCTTCAGGGAGGCCCTGGGACTATTGACTGGTGATCTTGAGTCAAAATGGGTAAGCGGATATCTCACAAGGGAGCAGATCCGGCGTTTATGGGTCAACCTGCCGCACACGATCCAAAGTATTGTGGAGGAGGGCCCAGATTTACTCAACAGCTTTATCAACGGTAAGGAGCTGTTGGCCCAGGGCAAGGCTTACAACCCAGAGAAGATTGGATGGCTCCACCAGCTTGAGGGGCTTGTCAGCCACAAAGCTTCTCAATTAGGAATGGCAGGTCCAGAGCAGAGGGATCTATTCAGCCAATACACCAACGTGATCCTGGCCCTTGCCCGTCATCAGCCCATCCTCCTTCTTTTGGATGATCTCCAATGGGCGGACCTGGGGTCGGTCAGCCTGCTCTTCCACCTTGGACGAAGGATCGACGAGAGTCGCATCCTGATCCTGGGCGCCTATCGGCCAGGCGAGATCATCTCAACCCATAAGGGGGATCCTCATCCGCTGGGGAAGGTTGTGGCCGAATTCAAACGCAACTTTGGTAACATCCAGGTTGATCTCGAATCGATGGAACAGGAGGAAGGCCGGTATTTTGTAAATGCCCTTTTAGATACCGAGCCCAATCAATTGGAAGAAAACTTCCGAGAGGCTCTCTATCGCCGTACGGGTGGGCATCCTTTGTTCACCATTGAGCTGCTGCGCGCCATGGAAGGGCGCGGCGATCTTATCAAGGGTCAGGATGGAAAGTGGAAGGAAGGGCTCAGCCTGGATTGGGAACGGCTTCCTGCCAGAGTGGAGGGCGTGGTCGAAGAACGCGTTGGCAGGCTGGATGCAGATCTCCGGAAGCTATTGACGGTTGCCAGTGTGGAGGGGGAGGAATTCACTGCTGAAGTCTTGGCGGGCGTGCTGGGATTGGATGTAAAGGATGTTGTGGATGATCTCAGCAACGAATTGGATAAAAGGCATCGCCTGGTGCTTGCACAAGGTATTAGGAGACTGGGTCAACAGCGCATTTCGATCTATCGCTTCCGTCACACTCTCTTCGAGAAGCATCTCTACCATCAACTCGATCCCGTGGAACGAGCGAACCTGCACGAGGAAATGGGCGGACTGCTGGAAAGGTTATACGGCAGCCAGGTGGATGAAGTCGCGGTGGCATTGGCGCGGCATTTCGATGAAGCCGGGATTGCAGACAAGGCAGTGGCTTATTTTGAGCGTGCCGGGAATCGAGTCAAGCAACTATCGGCAGATGAGGATGCGATCAGCCATTTCAACAAGGGCATCGACCGGCTCCAATCGATGCCGGATACGCGGGAGCGCGCCCAACGCGAATTGGGACTGCAAATAGCTCTCGGTGCGCCCTTAATCACAACCAAGGGTTATGGAGCGCCTGAAGTGCAAGAAGCCTTCTCCCGCGCTCGGGAATTGTCCCTCCAGGTGCTCGATCCGTTTCAGCTCTTCCCTCTGATCTATGGCTTGAGAACCTTTTACCTGATGCGGGCGGAACACAAAACGGCACGTGAAATCGCAGAGCAGCTCATTGCTTTAGCGGAGCAAGAGCAGGATCCTTCCTTTTTCCTGCAGGCCCACGAAGCCTTAGGTAGCACACTGTTCTATCTCGGGGAGCTTCCCCTTGCAAGGGTACATCTGGAGAAAGGGATCGATCTCTATAACGCTCAGGAGCATCAAGCCCATGCTTTTCTCTACGGGCAGGATCCAGGTGTGGCTTGCAGGAGCTATTTGGGTCTAACCCTGTGGAGTTTGGGTTTCCCAGAACAAGGGTTGAAATGGATCGAAGGTGCGCTACATTTGGCCAGAGAAGGAGATCACCCCTTCAGCCTGGCATTGGCCTTGGATTTCGCCGCCTTCTTTTTTGTGCTGTGCCGGGAGTCAGATTCGGCACAGTTCCATGCCGAGGAGGCCGTAGTGATATCGGATAAACACAACTTTCCCATGTGGCTGGCCATGGGCAAGATCCTTTTGGGTTGGACTCAGGCGGAGCAGGGCGCAATCAACAACGGTATTGAGAGGATGAAAGAGGGTTTGGAGGCTTGGCAGGGGATAGGAGCCATCCTGGGGCAGCCTAATTTTTCAGCGCTTCTAGCTGATCTTTTGGGAAGAGTTGGGCAGATCGAAGAGGGGCTGGATGTGGTCACAAAAGCGTTAGAGGCTATCCAGATTACGGACGAGCGCGTGAATGAAGCTGAACTCTATCGACTCCAAGGGGAACTGCTGCGGACGCATGGGGCGGATGCGGCTACGATAGAGTCTTCCTTCCATCGCGCCCTCGAGATTGCGCGCCAACAAGGGGCGAAGGGTCCGGAACTGAGAGCAGCGTTGAGCCTGAGCCAGTATAGCTTTGAAAGGGATCATCAGGAGCAAGCACTATCTCTGCTCTCTGAGGTCTATCGGTGGTTCAAAGAGGGGAGAGATACCAAAGATTTGATGGCTGCAAAGGCTTTTCTGGAGTCAGTCTCACCATACAATGGTGGATAAAAAACAGCGGAGTGGATAGGCATCCTGTCTGGAACCATTCAAGCAAAGGCCGCAGTGGTGATTTGAACTCCACGACGAAGGTATACTTAGGCCATGGGGTTAACTGTAGGTGAGCAACCTGCTTACGAGGAATTTGATCTCCTCCTGATCTACGTGTCGCCCTTCGACAATGAGTTCGTTGATTTATTGAGACAGGTCTGTCAGGGGGCGGGCTTGTCTCTTCTTGCAGTTTGCCAAGAGGATGCGGATGTCAAACTGAGAAGGCTACATACTGAGCGTCTTCGGCCGCGTGTGTGCTTAGACCTGGCAGCCGGAGCAACACCCTCGCTCCTCCTTGTAGAGCAATGGGCCAGCGAGCATATTCGTATCCACCTCAATCCAAGCGAACGTCGTCGTGAGGTCTGGCGAAAGACCAGCCTGCATTGGGAATTCATCCAGGCGGGTGTTGTCACCCCGTACACCATCCCGGTGCCGGCGTTGGTACGTGTCCCTGATCTTCAACCCCCTCAGGATCTTTGGCATCTGGGGGTACCCTTTTCAGCGAAGCCGGATATAGGTGGAGGTGGTTGGGAGGTCGTGATTGATGCTCAAGGTTGGGAAGATGTGCTTGAAATGCGTCGTCGCCTACCGGAAGAGGACCTCATCCTACAAGAACTAATAAAGCCGAATGAGTTGATGGGGAAACGCGCATGGTTCAGGGTGCTGTATGCCTGTGGTCTGGTAGTCCCATGTTGGTGGGATGATCGTACACATCTCTTTGGTGAAATGGTGAGCGAGGAAGAGCGTCAACAGCTGGGATTGGAACCTCTTTGGGAGATTGCCCATATTGCTGCTGGCATCGCCCGTCTTCAAATTTTCTCCACAGAGGTGGCCAAGGCCCATGGGGACCGCTTCGTGGTCGTGGATTATGTCAACGATCCTGTGGATTTGCGTTTTCGACCTCATGTGCGGGAGGGGATGCCTCCCGAGGCTGCGCGCACCCTTGCAGAGGCTATCGCTGCCTACCTGAAGCAGCACTCGACACCCGGGGGCAGTTCACAGACTTCATTGGTGTGAATTGGGGTTGAGAAGAGGCTGCATTTGCCCTCCGGGAAGACGTAAGGTACAAGGATGCACAATGGAGTTTCATCCCCTGGAGATTTGTTCTCATCTCTTTCTGGTATTTCCTTTGCCCATTTCTGGTGTAAGCCCCTCATTCAGCAATTAAAGTGATCCCTTGATCCCGTAAAACCTCTTTATTGGAAGGTTGGGGGATCTTCTTCCATCAGTGCTACTCGGCAAGGGCTTAATTGGACTTGACGCAGGACTGCCTCTACGGTTGAGGGTGAAGCCGATCGGGTGTTCCAGGTTCTAGGATCGATTTGGAACGGGACAACACAGGCATCCTGCACGCCAAGGCGATGGGCAGTGATCCTGAGTAGGGCGCCATACCGCGCACTGGGGGGTGCTGCCTGATCAAAGAGGGCATTCCCAAGGCTGAACGCTACCAGGGTCGGACGATTTCTTCCTTTTCCCCAGACCCATTCTACCGGCTGCAGCACATGGGGGTGGTGTCCAATGATAACATCCGCCCCAGCGTCGGCAAATACCTGTGCCAGGGCTCGTTGCCTGTTGTTGGGAGCGGAAGCTCCCTCGCTTCCCCAATGGATGGAAACGATAACAAGATCTGCTTGCGGACGGGCTTTAGCCAGACGATGCTCGGCCTCCATTTCCTTGAGAGGCATGAGGACGTCATCCAGGGCGACCCAGGCTACTTTCAATCCGTTCGATTGCGTTATCCACGGGTCAGGATCGATTCCGATGGGTAGTATTCCTGCGGAATGGAGTGCACGAACGGTATCTTGGATACCCTGGGGTCCAGAATCCGAAGCGTGGTTGTTGGCTATCGAGACGACTCGGAAGCCAGAGGAGGAGAGAGCCAGGACAGCTTGGGGTGGGGCGCGCAAATCATAGGTAGTTCTGATCACTGGCGCATC
>MGNI01000147.1:6827-9609 GCA_001795115.1 Chloroflexi bacterium RBG_16_48_8
TGATCCCAGCTCCCGTCGGAGTGAGCTTGTGCTACCCCGCGGCCGAGCATGATATCGCCCGTGAATGCCAGTTGAATAGAATCATCTGTTGGTGGTAGGGAAACTACCACCAACAGAAACATCCCAAGTATTAATCCTGCTTGAGCGAAAGAGCTTCTCACTGCGCCATGAAGGATTCTGTCCAATAGGGCGGGGCTGGGTTGGTGCCTGCCGCCACCTGTGCCTGCCATTCCTCATCCGTCATGCGCGACTCGGCGGGTACCTCGAACTCGTAATAAGTGAAGACCGCGCCTACGCCAATGCGATAAGGGCTGTCCGGAAGAATGACGTAAATAGGAGTTGGCTGGCCAATGGCCTCTTCCAGAACGACTAAGCCGGGCGAATCGGGGCTAATCCCAGTGGCGATATCGGCCACGAGAGCTGCTTGCTGATCCTGCAGATCGCGGCATTCCCAAGCTTCGCCTTCGCAGTCGGCTGCAGCGATGGTCAATGCTTCCAGTTCGCCGCCGAAGAAATTGATTCGCAGGTAGTCATCTTCGGTCAGCACCTCCCCCCAGAGTAATTTTTCAGAGGTGTCTTTGAGGAAACCCAGTAGGTCGATCAGGTTATCCAGATTGGCCAGCATAGCATCATCCAGCAGGTTGCGCTCTGAAAGCCCATCACGTGTCATCTCCGCCAGGGCTTTGAGGCGGGCGAAAGCCTCGGGATTAGGCTCGATGTATCCTTTGGGAATCTCCATAGGACCACCGCCCAACTCGGCCATGACCTGCTTCGCATACAGGATGGTGTCGTGCTTGAGCTCGGTGTAGGAGCCCAGTGCCGTGTTGAGGTCCTTGCGTGTCCAGGCCTGGGTGCGCATGAATTCGGGATAGCTTTCATCTTTGACCTCGATGATGGGCTGCAGTGCATAGAGCCAGGACCAATAGACGTTCTCCGTCCAGGTGTCCTCCTGCAAGGCCTGCAGTTCTCCTCGCACCTTCTCCATCTGTGTGTCGAAGTTCTCATACTCGGTCTCACCCATCTCGTCCAGGAGACCGAGCGCTTCCTCAGAGCCGAGGGCAGCGAAGAAGTCCAACGCCTTGGGTAGGCCGCGCGGATTCGACATGGTACCGACCTTACGCCAAATCATCTGGCCGAAGACGTAAGCATCGATGGTAAAGCGCTGGCCCATAAAGCGATAGCCCTTGGTGGCTTCCTCCGTGTCTTCCCAGATCCAAACCCACATCGAGTTCACCTGGGGTGGGGGCAACTGCTCGGCTGCCTCAAGGTAAGCCTCCAACAAAGCGGGATCGCCAAAGGCATCCAAGCCAGGATTGGGGCCAAAGATCGAATCGGAGAGGGCTCCATACTCGAAATAAGAGAGATCATCCGCCTTGCCTACCAGAAAGACGGTGGGCTCGTAGATCCAGCTCCAGAGAGTCGAAGCCGGATTGCCGTCAGCGGCGCTGCTTGTGCGTAGGGCGTGGGTGATCAGCAGGGCTCTTTGGGTCTCGAAGGGATCTCGTAATCGGAAGGTCAAGCGGCCATACCACATCATGGTCTTGAAATAACGCTTCAGGTCGTCGCTTCGAGTGTAATGACCACGAGGTATATATTGGGAGTAGTCTTCAATCAGCTTTTTATCTGGCTCTAAGTCCTCCCGATCCCAGATCGGGGAGACGGAAGGTTGGGAGTGGGCCTCAATGAGGGCCACTTCAGTCTGGACCAAATCCGCTACTTCAGGAGGCGTCTCCAAATCCATCTCTAAGAGACGCGCCGCCACAGCAAAGAAGGCCAGGTTCCGTCGGGCGGGTTCTTCAAGGGCTGTGCCGCGTAAGTCCTCCAATTGGGCCTGGCTGGTTTCAATCATCGTTTCCGTGAGAACTTCAAGGATGGGGATGAAGCGTCGCGTTTCCAAATCCCGCAGAAGTTTGTCGAAGAGCAGGTGATAGACATGCAGCATGCTATCGGTGGTGATGAAGACAGGCTGCTCCGAATAGCGCCAGCTCTCATAGACCTGGTAGAACTCACGAAAATCGCCGGGCACGGGAGATTCAACGACAAAGCCGTTGGCAGTCAGTAAAGCTTTCTGTTCCATGGAAAGTTCGAAGAAATCCAGGTTTTCAACCGCGGCCAGATCCAACGGGAGGTCATAGCCCGTGAAGGTATCCGGAAGGGATACCGTGACCTTCTTATAACTGGCGAAAGCCGGTGGGCGTGCTCCAGCGGGGGGCGTCGGGGAAGGAAGGGTTGAAACCTCTTCCGTGTCTACCGGTGGGACTTCCTCTGAAGGAACCTCACCGATGGGTTCTGTCGGGATCTCCGTAGCACGCAGTGTTGATAAAAGATTGCAGCTTAACATAGTGACGAGCAGGATAAAACTCAAAAGGGTTGTATGGGTTCGTTTTGACATGGTTTACCTCCTCAGGATACCTTGGGCGAGGAGAAGCTCCTCCCCAGTCGATGTCTGTACCGCATTCAGGGAGTGAAAATAACCTTTTGGACTGCGAGAGAGCAGTGTGAAGCCGAATCCATTCCACTCCCAGACGGTGATGGTGTTGGCTTCAAAAAAGGGGGCATTGTATCGACTTTCCAGAGCTGCCAATTCTTGGTGACCATCCTGGTCCAGGTCGATAGGCGTGAAGCCTAATAATGGATCTGCCAAGGCGGAACCGGCCCAGAGTTCTCGATAAGCACCCCGGCTCCAGCCGATGAGGATCAAGTGGCAGGACCTGTTATGGCGGTCATGAAAGTCAGCAATGCGACCGGGGTGAGGAATGTAGGCGTCGATGGGCCATGGGGC
>MGNI01000147.1:9641-13019 GCA_001795115.1 Chloroflexi bacterium RBG_16_48_8
GACTGCCATCGTGATTAAGATCTGTGGTCTCAGCCTGAACGACTTCCCAGCTGGATGGCGAGGACCAAACCAGGAAGTCACCGTTGCGGATCTCAGCTTTTCCCCTTTGAAGGGTGACAACCTCGGGCCGACCGTCACGATCCAGGTCGGTTGAAGAGGCAGGAGAGAATGTCAACTCGAAAGAAAAGGCAAATGATTCAACCAAACCCTGGTCAGACCAGGTGAACAGGGTGAGATGTGAGGGCGCCACCAAGATGAGTGCGAAAGCGCTGATGAGAATGAATATGAAAGGTCGAGTTCTGGTGTTAATCATCTGAGCCTGTCTTGATGACCTAAACGTCACCGGATTATAGGGCGGGCAAATTTCTGGCACAAGGCCATGTATAGCTGATGATGGGCTCAATTGCGGACCAGACTTGTCAGAACATCCGACTAAAAGAACCATCATGACCGCCATCAAGGTGATGAGAATGTCTTTTTTCTTGATCATAGAAGGTCTCCACATCATGACTTAATGATGATCATACCGATTGATACTTTAAAGAATCCACCTGCCCTTGGCTTAGGCGAAGTCATGGGAGGGTAGCTAGATTCGTTGAGCCAGAATGGCAGTGAATTCTATTTCTTTCATCTATGCCCCGCAATTGGGGTTGATTCTCGAACAAGTTGGGATGATGAGACATGTTCCCTCATGATTTTTTGTTGTTCATTCAGAATCGCATCAATGAGTGATTGAATGAATTCCTCAAGGAGGAATATTTTGTTCCGCTCGAAATACTGCATGGGTCTTGAATTTGGCAGGGTGAGCTGCCTGTTACGATCATGGATGATTCCACCTGGATCTATGGTGACTATCCATTGTTACAGGGTTATTACAGCGCTGTCACCGTTTTGTAATTACTTTGCGGTGCCATTGCTGTCGCCACTTCCAGGCGGAAGTTCATTGGCTTTCACGTGGGACTGCTCCCATGAACAATCGGTTCCTCCTACTCATCCCCTGCCAAGGGGGCTTTCAAGGCCGGTATGCTTCTCGTCTGCTTTTCCATCTGACCGAGCTTCTGAATTGTCGTAGCTGCCACACTCTCACCCCATCCATCGCCTATCCGATCTCCTGAACCAGCGGCGCGAAAGCTGTCTGAATTTTTCGAGATGGACGGCTGTATTGAAGCCGTCTCTGCTTTTTGGCCACTTGAAGATCAATCGTGTGCACATCGTCCTCTATCCGACAGCATTGGTTGTCTCTTCAAATCCTCATGATCAGGGGGAACTGTAACAAAATTTCGCATGGGATCGCTCTTCATACCCAATAACGCCTTGCCAGACAGGGGGATAACAGCAGCTTGCTAATCTTGAGCAAGAACGCTTGGGAAACAAATGTGAGGTGAAACATGTTCTGGGTGATTTTAGTCAGTCTAATGATGATCCTGATCGGCTGGAGGGCGCTGGCCTTGGCCATCCACCTCCTGAGCGGTCAGTACGAGATCGATGAAAGACTGCGCCTCTACGCTCGACGCTGAATAACCTGCAGAAACACTGGCATGGAGTTCATCATACGGAGAAGATGAATCATGAATTGGATGAGTGTTACAAGCAGCTCCTGGGGGCCGAAGTGGGTGCGGAGCCTGAGCACCCTGCTTCCAAGAAACCAGGCATATCAAATCGGCAGTTGGTTAACTTCATTCATCGCCCGAAAGAAGGATCTATCCCTCGTATCGGCGTTGAGAACCAATATGGCCGTAGTCCACGGACTACCCGAAAATCATCCTGTCGTCGATCACGCTGTCAGGCGGCTTTTCCGCAACCTGGTTCGTGGCTACGTAGACCTTTACAGGGCCTTAGACAAGGGACCTGAGGGTGTTTACGCATCCTGCCTGTTGGACGACTCCCTCTTAGATATGATTCATTCGTGCCGGGTTTCTGGTCAGGGGCTGATACTCGTTGGGGCGCACTCCTGCAGTTTTGACCTGCTCCTGCTTGCTCTGACAAGATACTTTCCTGAGGTGCAGGCCTTGACCAAGAGCGATCCAAAGGGGAGTTCAGCGGTGATGAATGAAATAAGGGAAAAGTTCGGCGTTCGGGTCACCCCGATCTCGGTGCAAGCCCTGCGGGAGGCTGTTCAGCGGCTCAGGTTGGGGGGTGTGGTTGTGATCGCGGCTGATGTGCCCGTTGAGGCCGGGGCTGAGATGATTTTCTTCCGGGGAAAGACCCGCTTACCCATTGGTCACGCCCGTTTGGCTGCAAAGACAGGCGCTAAAATGATCGTTGGCACGTCCATCAGGCTCTCCGATGGTCTCTACAAAGCTGTCGGGGTCCAGGCATATCCACCAACCTCAAGCGGTGATCGAGACCGGGACATGATCCGCTGGGCACAGCACGCCCTGTTCTTGCTGGAGCGGTTCATTCGAGATTGCCCTTGTGAGTGGTTCATGCCCGTCTCCCTTTGGCCGAGCCAATCGCTCAAGCCAGGAGTGAAAACAATGCTGGTCCCTACATCCTCACATAAAGCTCACAAAACACCTGTCCCCCTGGGCAAGCGCTGTGGTGATCCGATTCCGGTAAACCCCGCATTAACTGAGAGGTAAAAACCAGGAGGAATACCGTGATGTTGAGCTGTTTGAACGGAAAATGCTTGTGTTACTATGGAGATAAAATATATTACATGGAGGTAATACAATGATACTCGCACCTGCTTCCGATGACTACTCGGTAATTGTGGGTTACTTTATTCTCTTTTTCCACTTTGTTGCTTTTGTCCTTGTCGTCCTTCTGGAGGGCGTTGTCCTCTATAAATTGAAATGGAACGCCTTCAAGCGATCACTCCTCGATTCATTCCTGGTGAATCTTGTCACAACGATTATAGGGCTGATCCTGGCATCCGTTTTCAGTTTTCCTTTCTGGGATCGATTCTCCTATACTCTCGGGATGATCCTCAGCGTTGCCCTATTATGGGGATTGTCAATGCTAATTGAGGGAGGCCTGCTCTTTGTAATCGGTCGGAAGTCTCTAGCAAAAGCCTATCGAGCAGCATTTTTTATCAATATCAGCAGCTACATTCTGCTCTGCATACTCTATCTGGTTCTTTTCTAAATGATATAGCCCATCACCGGTTATCGAAGAAAAAGAAGTTCGATGGAGAGTGTGGGGTAACCCTGATAATCGGGATAGGGGGAAGCTTCACAGCTCCCCCCTCCCACACCACCGTGCGTACGGGTCCGTACACGGCGGTTCGTCAAGCTCTCGCAGAAATATCTTGCCTAGGACGTTCCTTCGTCTCGTATCGGAGACTGCTCGGCTCCCTGGTCAGATCCCAACAGCTTCACTACCTTCGTCTGCCCAGCGGTACCCCTATCCGGGGCAGGCTGCCTTCCATGCTCGTCT
>MGNI01000148.1:0-334 GCA_001795115.1 Chloroflexi bacterium RBG_16_48_8
TACATTATGAACAACCGCATCCGAATCCAGACCAATACTACCCCCCTCTGCAACGGGTTTGACAATCAGGGGGAAGGGGAGATTGCAAGCGATCTTCTCCACATCATCTGGATGGCCGAAAAGCCAGCCAGGTGGCGTCTGCACATTGTTAGCTGCCAAAAGCTGTTTGGCGTGAGCTTTATGCAAACAGCGAGCAAGGGCATCACCACCTGAACCGGTGAAAGAATATCCCATTGCCTCCAAGGCCCATGCAATGCGGGCTTCTTCAAATAAGCGCCCCGATAAGCCTTCACCCAAGTTAAAGATGATCCATTTATCGGCTGGGTAGGAATCT
>MGNI01000148.1:340-997 GCA_001795115.1 Chloroflexi bacterium RBG_16_48_8
AGCTCCACATCCTCCCGAAAGGGAAGTCGAACAACATGGTAACCACTTTCAAGGAGGGCGTCTACTACAGCATGCGCACAGGCAATCACACCTCGCTCCGCGAGCAGATCGCGTGCCTCACCTTTGATCAATTTCTCGGTGTCATTGTAGAGTACAACAACCCCAAGAGGTTCAGTCTCAGATCTCATTGTTTACCTTTCACTCCATCTTCAAAGCATCCATAAGGATGCCTTGATAAGCTGGGATGGTTTGACCTCTTCCATTCATGCCTTCTAGAACTTTCCCCTCTCTCGCATATCGCGTGGCTGCAAGGTAGAGGATTTCGTTAATCAGGTGATTGTATTCAAAGCCCTCAGCATTAGCCATGATGCAGATATCGCTGAAATTGGGACTGAGGCCAGGCAGGGTGTTGATCTCCATCAGATAGGGTCGTCCATCCCTCCCAAGACGGAAATCAATACGGCTTAGATCGAGGGCACCTATAGTCTCAAATGCTGCAACGGTTATTTGCTTCAATTCACGCTCGAGTTTGACTGAGATATCGGCAGGACAAAGATAGAGAGGTGCCTCTGCTTCACCGGGATGATAAGATTTGGCTTCGGTGTTATAGAGACCTTTCCCTACCCCCACATTGGCATCGATTCCCATGATAGGGAA
>MGNI01000148.1:1009-1311 GCA_001795115.1 Chloroflexi bacterium RBG_16_48_8
GGAATCATAAATCCCATTCCATCGTACTTCACCCTGCCAGATGCGATTACCGATCAAACCTACTGTAAATTCCCGACCAGGAAGATAGTCTTCAACCAATGCGGGCTGATGATAGGTTTCTATCACCCAGCGCACTTGTCGTCTCAACTCTTTGGGATTATCTACGATGGAGTTCTTATTGATCCCCATCCCAGTCCCTTCATGGATAGGTTTGACGAAGAGGGGAAAGGTCAGGTCGGGGTCGAGAAGCTCATCCCCTCGTCGGAAAGTCTGGAAGGGTCCAGTCGGCAAACCTGCATCAC
>MGNI01000148.1:1342-1908 GCA_001795115.1 Chloroflexi bacterium RBG_16_48_8
GTCCTAGGATCTTGGAGCCTGTATAGGGAATATCCAACATCTCCAACAATGCCGGTACATGGGATTCGCGGGCATCCCCCCGCAACCCTTCAGCAATGTTGAAACAGATGTCAGGGGCGGCATGGCGTACGCTGTCCAGCAATGTTTCATCCGCCTCCAGCCGAATAACCTCATGTCCACCTGCGGTTATGGCTTCTTCAAGGGCGCCAACTGTTGTTGGGGAATCGTACTCAGCTAAAGCATCTGAAGGTGCATCCCACTTCACCTCGACATTCTTCTTCATATTCACAATCAAACCAACTTTCCATCCCTTCATCTTTCATTCTCCTTCCGAACTGGTTTTTCTTTTGCAACTAGGATCGTTTTCTTAATAAACATTCTGCATTTAGCTCGAAACTCACGATCTTCGTTGGCGGGAGGGTGGTCTAGGTTGGTTGCCGTAGTTTCTGGGAGCATTTTCTTCTACGAATATCTCGACAGGGATTGCTAAAGGCACCTCTTCCCTCTGATGCAAACCACGCCAGCCTTCTGGCGCGATAACCAACTCTTGGCCCTGTAAAAGTCCT
>MGNI01000148.1:1915-4101 GCA_001795115.1 Chloroflexi bacterium RBG_16_48_8
CCAGATGTGCCTTATTGCCCTGTTTCTCCTGGCAGTAAGCACATGTTGAAACTTCATGAGATTGATAGTGGGTTGGTTGGACATAGGTGCTAATGAAGCCTTCATAGTTGCGCACCACTACTTTGCTCTCAGACATGCTGATGAGGTAATTAGGGAGCAGAGGTACTTTTCCACCCCCTTGAGGTGCGTCGACTACAAAGGTTGGAATGGCATAACCTGAGGTGTGACCGCGCAGTGCTTCCATGATTTCTATACCTTTGGCAATCGGTGTGCGGAAATGTCCTGCGCCCTGGACCAGGTCGCACTGATAAATGTAATAAGGTCGCACACGGTTCATGACCAGCTTGTGCATTAGCGTCATCATGACATTAGGGCAATCATTGATCCCCGCCATGAGCACGGTTTGGCTGCCGAGGGGAATTCCAGCATCCGCTAGAGTCGCTAAAGCGACCGAAACCTCAGGCGTGATCTCACGAGGATGGTTAAAGTGGATATTCATCCAAAGGGGGTGATACTGCTGTAGCATGGTCACCAACTCTTCCGTCACACGTTGGGGTAGGAAAACAGGCACGCGGGTACCGATGCGGATCACCTCAACATGAGGGATGGCACGCAATCGCTTCAGCAGATTCTCCAGGATCCTTGGGGGTAAGGTCAGCGGATCTCCACCAGAAAGAAGCACATCGCGGATCTCTGGATTAGCGGAGATGTAAGCCAGTTGCGCTTCATGTTGGGTTGAGTCGAACTGGGCGTGAGGATCACCCACAATGCGGCTGCGAGTGCAGAAGCGACAGTAGCAGGCACATTGTGTGGTGACAAGCATCAGCACTCGATCTGGATAGCGATGGACCAATCCAGGGACAGGTGAATGAGCCTCCTCCGCCAGAGAATCAACCATCTCTGAATCAAAAGGTTCGATCTCGTGCTGAGTGGGAATAACCTGTCGACGGATGGGGCATTGTGGATTTTCAGGATCCATCAGACTGGCGAAATAAGGTGTTACGTCGACGCGAAATCGACCAGGTGCGGCGAGACCTGCAATCTCTTCAGGGGTGAGTTGGACTACCTGCTGGAATTCTTCAATTGTATTTAATCGGTGGGTTAATTGCCAGCGCCAGTCATTCCACTGCGCCTGCGGTACGTCTTTCCAAGGGTGTTTATGCCTGCGTTTACCGGGGGGTTCTTCTACTTCGTTTGAGTATTCATCATCTTTCATTATCGGTGATACTATCCTCCTTTCAAGGATAGAGCCCCTTCCAAGGCGATCTGGAAAGAGCTCGTACAGTATAAAGCCTCTTTCAGGGTAGTTATCAATTACCCGGCTTTTCAAATTTCGTAGATATGATAATCCTTAGATGTATAAAAACTGTAAAAAAAAAGTTGCAGATTTGTCTTGAAATTGGGGATGATTTGTCATTATTGTTCAATTTTGCATTTCACAAGAAGCTTTTCTCTTCGAGTTATCAATAGTCAGCCATGCATGATCAAGAAGTGTGCATTTATCAACTGTTTAACGGATGAATGTTGATCGAAATTAAGAAGCAGACTTTTTATGATTGAAGCCGGATTCCTATAGAAATTTCCCAGACTATCTTTAGAAGAAAATCATGGCAAAGTTTTAAATAAGCCCATGATCATATTCCTTCATCGATGAAGTTCGCATTACCCAATTGAGTATTTTCTCAGCTTTAATAAGCAACTTAAGAAGGTTCGGCATGCTCTCTAATTACCGAACACAATGGTTGTATTCATCCTCGGTAACCGAACTCATGTGTTTATTGAGAAAGATCAGCAATCCTTCTCGACTGGCCCTATCTGGAAAATTGCGGTTGATCATCTCGACTCCTTCATTTAGGCCGAGGTCTTTATGTGGTTCAAATAAGTGAGCAGAGCTACCAGGCTTTAATATCCTGAAAATCTCATCGAAGCATGAAATGAGGTTCTTCTAATAGGACATACTGGCATTGCAGGTTATGATGCCAAAAAAGTCATCATCATAAGGGGTACTCTGGATACTACCTGTTCTTAGATCGATATTCAGACCTTTGAGGTTTTAGTGTGCAACGTGGATAGATGCCCCCGAAAGATCAAGACCGAAGAGCTCCATCTCTGGTCTCAGATCAAGAATCACTTTCAATTGCAGACCTGAGCCCGTACCAACATCTAGCAATCGACCTGTATCGCTG
>MGNI01000148.1:4110-6601 GCA_001795115.1 Chloroflexi bacterium RBG_16_48_8
AATCTCCTTGTATAAGCCTGCCTCCTCACGTCTCCTGGAAACAATATTCCATAAATAAGCAACAAATCTGGATTGAAAGAAGCCTGGCATCCTTGCTCTCCGCTTATGAACTTCCTGCTGAGCGAGTTCTTAAATTGTCATCCCGGCAGGTGGCGAATGACGTTATCTACAATTTTATGCACGACTCCTTCTGGATAGGGAAAATTTAAGTTGAAGATGATGTGTGTAGCACCCGCCTCAATGTATTGTTGAACGATGCGGACTGTCTCATCCAGATCCTCATAATTAACCCTTTGCTGTATCGATCGGGTGATCGTCGCAGGATCTCTTCCAACAGCTTTGCAATACTCAAGGAGAACGTCACCCTTGTGTTTGAACTCCTCCGGGCTGACACCGGGGGCATTCCAGATATCGGCGTGTTTGGCGACCACACGTAAGGTGAGTTTCTCGCCTCCACCACCAATGACAAAGGGTGGATAGGGCTTCTGCACTGGTTTGGGTTCGCAGCGTGCCTCCTTAAGGTGGTAATAAAGACCGTCGAAGTCGCTTAGATGCTGCGTAAAGAGCAGTTTGATTACCTGGCAGGCTTCATCCAGCCGCCGGATGCGCTCACCTGGGGTGTAGAGCGGGATATCATAGCTGTCATGTTCATATTCATTCCAACCTGCACCAATGCCAAAATCCAACCGTCCAGCTGAGATGATGTCAACCGTTGCAGCCATGTTGGCCAGGATAGCTGGATGACGGTGCGTATTCCCTGTCACCATCACGCCGATTCGTATACGATTAGTTTGGGCAGCCAGTGCGGATAAAAGTGTCCACCCTTCCAGGCAGGGTCCGTCCAGGGAACCGTGGATGGGAGCGAAGTGATCGAAGAGCCAGGCGTGTTTAAAGACTGGGAACGAATCGGCTTCTTTCCATACTTTAAGAATGCCATCATAGGTCGTGTGCATCGGAGCCGTCTTGATACCAAATGAGAGATTGGACATGGGTGCGCCTTCACCGTAAATAATTCTGCGTGATAGTTATAACCCGTAAAATGGTGATTAGTGTTGGCAACGATCATAAAGGAGCTATGATCCAAAGCCTCACAATCAGCCTAAATAGAGAATTTACATTAGAGTTCTTCCAGCTCAGACATTGCATTTCCAGGATTGAAATGAGCACACGTACATTGATTTACCCCGCATTCGGGATTTCGCTCAGGTCTTGATGGACCTCATGAAGATAGGATCCTGTAGATCGTTTCCGCATCCTCTGCAGCACGTTTGAGATAATTCTCACATCGGTTATCCCATGGTACGAAATCAATGGAGAAGCAAGACTCGTTTGAACGAATATCATATGGATGGGACATCGCTTTAAGTTCTCGGATGTGATGGCTGGTGAGAAATGCCAGCAGCTCAGTTTTTTCCGTGCTCTGGATCAAATGAGTGTTTTCGTACTCCTCATCGATGCCCAATTGAACGCGTTCTACTCTATTAAAATCTGCGAACTCACTTGATTTATCAATCTCTTTCATGCTCTTCGAGCTTAAACGATCTAGGCCTTGCGGAGCTGGTGAGATGGTGAAGCGTGGTAATCGAAGGTTCGGGGATACGATTGCTACGGTTTCATATAGGCTTGCTGGAATGAAAGTGTCTGATTGTCCGAAGACCGTTGCATAAGTGTACATGGTTCCATTCCCGATACGCTTCATCATGATAGCTGCCGGCTTTGTACCCAACCGAAGCGATGCGAGTTGTTCAAGTTGAATGGGATCAAGCGACAGATCTTCGATGAATCCGAGATCTGAATAATCCTTTTCAATCTCCCTGGTCCAATTTTTTCTTCGACGTCCTTCTTTTAGGATAGCGACAGCGAGGATGATACCGAAAATGATAAGCGCTGTTAATAAGCCCATGATGTTTGTTAAATCCATAAGCACCTCTCTATTCTCGATCGCACGAATATTGATAAGTATATTCTTTTTATGGAAAGGTGCTTGGATGTTTACCGCAATCGGACTATGGCTTTCAGGCTGAGTATCACGAATCCAGGAGGAATAACAAGGGGGGATTATCCGTTCTAAATAAAATTTGCATCCTTGTATCTGAACTTGAGGATTTCTCTCCATAATTTACAATCTGAGCCAATTTCAAAGAACAGGGCTTCTTGAACGGGTCCACACATCTCAAGATAAAGAGAGATATGTAACTTTTCCATCGAGGATGTTCTTTGCATACCCACTCATGGATAAATAGTGCTACAATGACTTTTAGTCATCCCACACCCTGGATCATCATTTATTTTGAAAGATTGGAGTTCATTCAAGTAAAGAGTGAATCCGTTTTTTAAGTCATTCTCCTTCGGAATGTATGGTGATAGGAGGATCCAATGTGTTTTTCTACCAGCAGGAAGATTATCTCAAATTGGCAGTCATTGATACCCTCGAATACGATGGAAAGAGTGACCGAAATCTTCTGCCTTTTTTTTCCTCATGTAAATGGAT
>MGNI01000148.1:6666-18523 GCA_001795115.1 Chloroflexi bacterium RBG_16_48_8
CCACAAATCTCTCTCTTTGTATGCTGGAGAACAATTTTGCCCACTTTCGTGAAATGCACCCGATTTCACCAACGTGTGATGGAACTAGAGACCGGGCAAAATCGGCTGCGAGAACTTTCCCCTCCCCTTTTTTTGCGGGCGCTGGTGTGTCTCATGATCGGCTATTTGATCACGGAGTGGGTCGCCAGACCGATGGAAACGCTATCTTTACCGGAGATCGATTGGCATCAAGGATTGTCGGATATTTTCTTGCATGGGGTCCTGAACCCCCCCGAAGGAGGTGGATAAGAGCATGGATGCCGTAATAGAAACCCATGAATTGCATAAGCATTTTGGATCTATCCATGCCGTAGATGGAGTGAACCTTTCTGTAAAGCCCGGTGAGATTTTCGGGTTGTTGGGTCCCAATGGGTCAGGCAAGACAACTCTGATCCGCCTGCTGATTGGTTTACTTAAACCCACATCAGGGAGTGTCTCGCTACTGGACCAGGAGATGCCGAACAAAGCTATCCTGGCTCAGGTCGGGTACATGACCCAGGCTAGCGCGCTCTACGAGGATCTGACCGTGCGAGAGAATATCGCCTTTTTCGCTGAGTTGTGCGGCGGGTCAGACAAAGCGATGATGGATGAAATCATCCAACTGGTAGATCTACAAGATCGATCGCACAGTCTGGTTCGCACCCTCTCAGGAGGTCTGAAACAGCGGACATCGCTTGCATGCTCTTTAGTGCACAGTCCTCGCCTTTTGTTGATGGATGAGCCGACGGTGGGGATCGACCCTCAACTTCGAGCGAACTTCTGGGACTACTTCCGGCAGTTGACCGAACGTGGTGTGACGCTGATCATCTCAAGCCATGTGATGGATGAGGCTGAACGCTGCAACCGATTGGGGTTCATGCGTCAAGGGAGATTCCTGGCTGAAGGTTCTGCCGCAGAGCTGCGGAGCCAGGCTGGCACAAGCAGCTTGGAGGAGGCTTTCCTTTGTTTTGCGGAGGGAAGCATAAAAGGAGGGCGTGCATGAGTATAAGGCGTGTAATGACCCTCGCTCGACGAGTGATGCGGCAGGTATTGCGTGATCGACGGACGGTTGGGTTGCTGGTGTTGGCGCCGATGCTCATCCTGACCCTTGGCGCGATCCTCTTCCGCTCCGAATTGGCTGCGATCCCTTTGGGTGTGGTCAATGAAGATCAGGGGCTTACTTCACCCATCATTGGAGATCTCCAACTCGGGCAGCGCATTACGGATGAACTTGCAGCCAACAAAATATTCAGTCTGGTCGAGTTGAACCGCGATGAGGTGGATGAGCGACTGAGTGATGGCAGCGTGCAAGGGGTGATTATCTTCCCGGAGGATTTCTCCGTGAAATTCCAGGAAAATCGCCAGGCTGTACTCGATTTGCGCCTGGAGGGATCGAACCCTACTCGGAGCATGACGATCATCGCTCGCGTGACCGAAGCAGGAATGAAGACTTTGGCTGGGTTGGTAGAGACAGGCTTTGGGATGCTTGGATCACCCCAAACCGGTGAAAGAGAGGCTACGTTGCCGGTTTCTGTGAACGCGAGCTACCTCTTCGCTGGGGAAGAATTCGACATGATGGATTTCGTCGCTCCGGTTTATGTTGCATTCCTGGCGTTATTCTTTGTCTTCCTATTGGCCTGTGTTTCTTTTTTGCGCGAGCGAACGCAGGGAACAATGGAGCGCTTGCTGGCGACCCCTGCCATGCGAGTGGAGGTCGTCCTGGGGTATATGCTCGGTTTGGGGCTTTTTGCTTTAATCCAGGTGGCTGTGATCCTCTTTTACACCGTCTGGGCGTTGAAGATCCATTACCTGGGAAGTCTGGGACTGCTGTTTCTTGTGATCGCGTTGTTAGCCGTAGTGGGGGTCAACTTGGGCATCCTGGCCTCGGCTTTTGCCCGCAACGAGTTCCAGGTGTTGCAGTTCATTCCACTGGTCATCTTCCCCCAGGTTTTGCTTGGGGGTACGTTCTGGGCAGTATCGGAGATGCCCAAGTACCTGCAACCTTTTGCCTACATCATGCCGGTCTATTATGCCAATCAAGCGCTGCGTGATGTAATGCTCAAGGGTTGGGGGCTGCTGGAGATCTGGCCTAATCTGCTCATGCTGGTGGGTATCGCCGGGGTGCTCATCCTCTTAGGTGCTCTGACAATGCGGCGTGAGGTGGCTTAATCACATCAAAGACGATCTTCTCGCGAATACTATGGTGCAGGACCTGACGTCTTTAAGAGCGGGTGTTGTCTATATCCATGAAGTTTTCCATTGAAGTCTGATCAAGTTTCCTCCATTGCTTGGAGAGGAGATGGATCGCGAGAGGAGGCAGGAGTAGGAGGGCAAGGACCAGATTTTCGACGATGTGTAAGGTATGCCACTCTATACCCATCCAGTACCAAACAAAATTCCATAGAATAGTTGAGAGTTGACCCGCACAACTCACAACCATCAGGATGGTGATCAAACGTTCGTTTTTGGATAGGGTCAGTAAAGCCATGGGCCAGATCAGGTACCATGGCCAGAACCATAAACTGCCCAGGAGAAGGTAGATCAGTAGGATGTGAAGGCTTGCGGATACCAGAATGTCCCATGGTTTTCGATCTCCCGTCCCCAGTGTCCAAGGTAGAACCCATTTAAAGAACTTTACAACCTTGCTATCAGGAGGATTTAAAGTCGCGATATCCTTGGACGAGAACAGTCCTAAGGCATCAGCCATCCGCACAAGAATGAGAAGATAACCCACGACAAAGGCACCTAAAAAGAACCAGGACGCAATACCTTGAGCCCAGGCTTCCTGGATGAATTCCCCTAGAAACTGATTCGTCAGACTGGCGAGGGACATGCGGAACATCTCCATTCGATGGATAAAGGTATTGCTGATTTCTGGCCACTTCCAAAAAACTTGATAATAGATGAAAACGACCAGCATCATAGGGAGAAGGTAGAGCAGTACATACACAACATTCTTCTTCCAACCTTTCCAGAGCGCAAGGAGGTACAGAAGGAAAGGAGGTAATAAAAAGATGGGGATGAACTTAACCAGAACCGACAAGGTCAATAAAAGCAGGGCTAACATGGCATAAATCAGATTCTTTAAGTCCGGTTTGGAAAATTTATCTTTATTGTCGAGTTGCTGTACTTGGCTTAGGATCCAAAACCCTCCCAGGAGGAAAGCCATCATGATCATATCATTGTGGGCGTTGGCCACACCTTCCAGTATGACCAATGGATTCCAGGCGAAGAGCAGCGTACCTGTCAGGCCGCGATGTGGAGCAACCCTCTGAAGAATGGCAGCGATGGTGACCGTACTTAGAAGATAACTGAGTAGGGCGATACCTTTATACCCCAGCATGTCGTTCCATAAAGGACCACCTGAAGTTCGTCCAATGAAGCCGCTCAGGACTTCCCAGAGCGGGCCATATGCGGAGGGTTCCTTTTTCCAGGCAGCCAGCTGTATATAGGGATCCTCTGGATAGTCATTAGGCACTTGAACAAGGGGATTGCCACCATGGATACCAGAAATCCGCCCCCGACTGACGTAGTCATAAAGGTCGGTAGAACTGATCGGGAAAACGAAGAGGTTGATGAGGCCGAAAAACAATGCACCAAGCAGGACGAGCGTCCATAAGGGCTGTGAATTCTGGTGTAGCGTGAGGCGGTAGGCGGATATGTAAAGTAGGAAGAGAACCACGATGGCGAGGGAAAGGGTGATTGCAGCGACCCAACTCCGATCTGCGATCCAGCCCATACTGACCCTTCTCAAGTCATAGTAGCGATGCAACGGGAAGGGCAGCAGAAAAAACAGGACGTACACAACCAGGGAGAGACCACCCAGAAGTCCCAATCGCTTGGTGGAAATGGCTGAGGGGAGATCTGGGATCTCTGCAGGTTTTGAAGAAGAACTTCGGATTGCCTTGTAGAATGCAAAAACAAGAAGGAATAAGCTACAAAGGAGCAAAGGCCACCAGATCCTGGGTGATAAAAGGTCCGTGGCTGTCTTCACCAGACCCACCTCCTCAGTGACTTGCCTTTCAGAGAGGGTTGTGGAGGTTTTTGTGAAGATCCAGGGGAGCGCCAAGAAGATCAAGATAACGATCGCGCTGATCAGGACTGACCTATTCCATCGTGATCCTGTTGGGCTTGGTTTCCGTTTAGACAATAGTATCCTCGATCAGGATATCTTGCTGCGTGATTCAATTATTCAATCTTCAGGGTTCATGCGATTTAAAGCAATAGTCCATGAAGCCTCTTACCCCTTCAACATTTCTTTCTCTTGCCCTTCAATTTCAGAGCCAGGAAGGTTGTTAAACAACCATTGGATTTCATCCGGAGGTAATGGAACGACATTACCAAGAAGGGCTGCATGGTAGATCTGGTTGGCTCCTTCTTCTAATGTTATTGCCAGTTTCAATACTTTATGAAGGTTAGATCCAATGAAGAGTGCACCATGGTTCCCAAGGAGGATAGCTTCTCCTTTCTCCCCAAAATAGCTAAGGTTGATAGGACCCATAGTATCAGAGCCTGTCCGAACATAGGGTGCACAGCGTACTTCACCCCCGAAATAGGCTGCCAGATTGATTGTTGCTGGGGGTATACCCCTATTGGCGATCGCGAAGATCGTCGCGTAGTGGGAGTGAGTATGTAGAATGGCATAAACATCCTTCCTGTGCTTGTGGATGTAGCTATGCATAGGTGTCTCACAAGAGGGTTTGCGTTCTCCCCAAATGAGCCTTTGATCCACATCCACAATCACGATGTCATCTTTGGTGATGCTGTCGTAAGACATGTTTGTTGGCGTGATGGCAATAAGTCCTGTGGCAGGATCTTTGGCGCTCACATTACCTTGGCTACCCACGACAAGCCCAGCCTCCAGCATTGCAAGCGCAGTCGAACGAACTTCCTCTCGTAAATTATTCAGCATATCTTGCTCCTCATTCTCAAAGGTGATCACTAATTTTAAATCAGAAATCCAATGTTTATACTTGTTTTGCCTTTCGATATTATCACTGACAACATTAATCCTCCTGACGTGATCTCATGAGGACCTGGATCCTGCTCCAGTCAAGGCCTGATTGTTATGGTATATTTACACACTTGAAGGATACTCATTTCAAAGGTTACGGCTGTCCTCGTATTTTCTACAAAAATGATTGTGATCAATAAATGGATACACTGAAAAAAGCCCATCAAGATAGAAGAGAGAGGCATATGTGGGGGTGCGAGCGTAGCCCGCACCCCCACATATGCTGGTTCCTCTCGGATGAGTAGCCTTTTTTCAGGTGAGTCAAAAATAAAAATGTCGGAGAAGAAAATGAGACTTCTTACTTTCTCGATGGATGATGAGCAACGGCTAGGAGTTGTTGAGGGCAATTTTGTTATTGACCTTGAAAGGGCTTTCAAAGAATTTCAAAACAACCGAGGTAGCGAAGAAAATTCTCACCCATCCTTTCCGTCGAATATGCTTGCATTCTTACAATCTTCCGATAAGACCTGGCAATCTATGGGAGAGGTTTTAACCTGGGTTATGACCAAGGAAGCGGATCCAGTTTTTAAGTCCATCGCAATTCATTTGGATCGTGTCACGATCCTTGCACCACTTTCCAATCCTAGCAAAGTTATAGGGATTGGGTTGAACTATGCTGATCATTGCCGCGAACAGAATATCCTCTTACCAGAATCAATCCTCTTGTTCGCCAAGTTCCCCTCCTCCATCATCGGACCCAATGAAAGCATCAAATGGGATACGGAAATGAGCAAGGAAGTGGATTATGAAGCTGAATTGGGGGTCATCATCGGACGAGAAGCGTTCAGGATCGAGCCTGAGGAGGCATGGGATTATATCGCAGGATATAGCATCGTGAATGATGTCAGCGCTCGCGATGTGCAGTTTACCGATCGGCAATGGGTGAGGGGGAAATCCTTTAATACCTTCTGCCCGATCGGTCCATACCTCATCACTCGAGATGAAATCGAGAATCCACACAACCTAGGAATTCGAACCCGGCTCAATGGTCAATTGGTTCAGAACTCCAACACCAAAGAGATGGTCTTCAAGATACCCGAGATCATTGCGTTCATTAGTAAATCCATCACGCTCGTCCCTGGGGATATTATTTGCACAGGCACACCAGATGGTGTGGGCTATTTCCGCGATCCCAAGATTCTGTTAAAGCCTGGTGATATTGTGGAAATCGAGATCGACGGATTGGGATCTCTACGAAATCCTGTCGAGTGAAGGATCATTCGAGGAACTTCCGGGGAGTAGTCTCTTTTTTAGAGCAGAGATTATCTCTGTATTTGTACCCTTTCATGCGGACACTTGCATGCGATCCCTTCGCCATCTGTTGTGCGCCAACAATTATTCGCTGAGAGGCAACGGGATTTATCTTTTCTGCCAGTTTTCATCAGGTTTGGAAGATCGGGTTCAGTTATCAATGGGCGGCAGAGAGAAATGAAGTCGGCGTGCCCCTCCGATAGCACCCGCTCCATGACTTTTTTTGATCGCAAACCCCCAACTAGCATGATTGGCAATTGGGTCACAGGTCTCGCAACTTTTGCAAAGGGTAAGAAGTAGGCTTCTTCTGATTCTTTCCTTATTCCTTTTTTTGAATTTATAACTGTCTTCCCTCCAATGCCTCCACTAATCTCCAAAGCATCAAACCCCATCTCTGCTAAGGAAGCCACAACATGCACGCTTTCCTGCGGTAAGAGTCCACCTTCTACGCCATCCTTCATACCAAGCTTGATGAGCATAGGAAAGCTTGGTCCAACGGCTTTCCTGACAGATCGAATTATTTCTCTTAGGAACTGCATTCGTTTTTTAATATCCCCGCCCCATCGATCATCCCGCTGATTGACTAAAGGAGAAAGAAATTGATTGACCAGATAGCCGTGGGCGGCATGAACTTGAACGCCATCATACCCTGCTTGCTTTACCCTGAGTGCTGCATCTCCATAAGCCTGGATGATTTGGGGGATCTCATCATCAGTCATGGCACGTGCTGGTCGGCTAAGGAATGCCTCGTTTACATCGGATGGAGCGATGGTTTCGGCGACTGACGATTGACTGCATTGCATACCACCATGGTTGATTTGCGCTACGACCTTTCCGCCATACTTATGTACGACATCTGCAAGTCTGGCAAGGTTGGGAATAAGATCATCGCTGTAAACACCTGTCATCTCTGGGTGGGCTTTCCCGGAGGGATGAATATACATATGTCCGGTGATAATGAGCCCAACTCCGCCTTGAACCAATTTCTCATAAAGTCTTTCTAATGGTGGTAGCGGTCGTCCTTGGGGATCTGCCATTCTTTCGGCAGTAGCCGAGCGAACAAGTCGATTGGGCAGTTCGAGTGTGCCGATGTTCTTTGAAGAAAACAGGATACTGGTCATTGTTCCTTCCTAAAAATAATTCGATCACGGTGATTATGAATAAGTTTTCAAAAGGCAGATCACTCTCTCATCATGAGAAAGGCTCCTTTAGCGATATATAAGGATGCTTACTTCAAACCATTTGCCTCCCTCTTCTATCTTAAAGAGCTTTTTTCAGTGGCCTCATAGATTATATCTTGTAAAGTTTCAGGAAGGGGTAATGGTGGAGGGAAGGTTGCTTTTTGCAGGGGGTTTGAAATCCAGGAATTCCTCCGTAGCCTTACTGAGATTGGAGTAGAGGCCTCGGTTCTCTGGGGGAAGTAGGGCAGCAATTTGATACATGATCTCGTCAGTTATTTTTTGGCGAATTTCACTGTTTACTTTATATCCTTCGTTCTTCAGATGGAACGGTTGACCCACGATGATTGAAAAATCCGTACGACGTAGTCGTTTTATATTGTCCCAGAAGTATTCGCCTCCATGGTGGGAGATAGGAAGGATGGGAGCATCGCTCTTTTGCGCAAGGATCACTACACCAGGACGCCCTCTTTGAAGTCGACCATTCCCACTCCGGGTTCCTTCAGGCGCAATTGCCAAGATCCAGCCTCGTTTCAGGTAATCCAGCCCTTTCCGAATGGCGGTAATATCGGGTTCCCCTCGCTTTATGGAAATAATTTCCCATAGATCAAAGAGGAAAGCAAAGAAAGGATTTTTCCAGCTTTTGTCGGCTGCGTACCCGGTTGATTGCCGCGGTTGCAGATGGGTGTAGATAACCGGACCTTCAAGGAAATTAATATGATTGGAAACGATGATAAGCGGACCTTCTAGAGGTACTCGATCGAGTCGATCATCGTGAACTCTACAAAGGATATCGACAAGGATCCGAATGATCCTTATGACCAATTTCTTCTTGAAGGTCATTGATGGCTACCGAATTCAGGGCAGACCACTTCCAGTTCCCGATGCCGGATTTCCATGATCAACTTTTTTCCTGCTTTGCAGAGAGTCTCTCCATCCGCATGTGCAGGAATGACACCTTCGAGGGCGGTAACAACAATGCGGCTTGTCTGATCCGTATGAACCTCATTCTGAGTCGCGTGAGTGCCTTTGATAAAGTATGGAATCAGGGTTGCGATACGACCTCTGCCGACTTGGTCAACAATGCTCAGATCAAATCTTCCATCATCGATTTGGCCATTCGGAGCCATCATAAATCCACCACCGAGTCTTTGACCATTCATCACGGAAACCATGAGCGCATTTTGCTCTATCTCACGATCGTTATACTCTATTTTAACTCTTGGTCCACGATGGAATAGGAATATTGTCTTCAAGGCTGCGATGAAGTAAGAGAGGAAACCATGCAAAGGTTTTAATTTAAGTGCTTCAAAACCCACGACAGCGTCGAAGCCAACCCCCACGCCGTTGCCAAAGTATCGTCCCTCAGGATAATCGCCGCCGATTGAAAAACCCACATCAATCATTTTGCGTTTGTTCTGCGCTAATATCTTACAGTCTTCTTCCACATCCGAAGGAACTTTGACTCCATAGGCGTAATCGTTCCCTTGACCGACGCAGATAAATCCCATTGCAGCTTGGCCTTCATTTCCTTGGGTTGCCAACATCAGACCATTGAGGACCTCATTTGATGTTCCATCTCCTCCAGCTGCAACGACAACATCATAACCATTTCTGACAGACTGTCTCGTCAGCTCAATAGCATGCCCCGGCCTTTCCGTTTTTTGAAGATCGAAATCCAATTCATGAGCCTTTAGATAGGTTCTAATAACAGGCTCCAGCCGCTTTCCACTCCCTCGACCTGCGATTGGATTGAGAAGTATCATGTATTTCGTCATTGATCCTCTTACCTTTCATTGGGTATGTTCACTGTCTTTCTTCGGATATTCCTTTGTGGTGAGCTAGGGTATGGTATAAGAACGAGATGTTCCATTTCTCCAATCATTTCACCCTGGATCTCTACGGATTCATTTCTGTAGCGCCCCAATTTTTATCTGGTGCTGTATTTATTGCGGATAAATGTGGATCTTCAATTTCTTGATCGAGTTCATCCCTTTAAGTTACCAGGTTTCAGATCTCACCTTATGAAACACCAATCATCTCAACAAGTTAGCCTATATTTTGGCAGGATCTAGCATGAAATTCTTTTGGCAATAAAGCGAAAAGGCTCTCGTAATCACGAAATATCCCCCGCGCGGTGGATGGTAAATTCACATGACAATATGCTATCATCTTTTGAACAAGTTTAGCAGCCTCAGCTTGTTATTTCCACTCCCCTCTGGACCGCAGATTTGCGGTCCATTTTTTCAGGAATGTCCCAGTGGAGTGTCTTTATATTTATGGGAATTCCCTGACGTCTTTCATTTGAATCGTCGTGTAGAGGTTGCATGCAAGGTTCCTACATCATAGGATTCGTCATTGTAAGGACGACCGGCCGATCGTCCTTACACTTGAGATACGATTGCGTTTCGAGAGAAATCACTCGCTATGCGATTGGTCATGTTTTTAAGGTAGAAAGGATTATGAGTCATGAGAAAAACGAAAAAAGCCCTTCAAGATAAAAGAGAGGAGCATATGTGGGTTTGCGGGCGCAGCCCGCGTCCCTACTTATGCTGGTTCCTCTCAGTTGAGTGGCTTTTTTCATGTATTGTAATGTGAGATTCTGATATAAATAGTGGATCTTAATAGGGTGATTTGAGACAAAACCAAATGGGTGGGAATTGCGTATAGAATCATGGATTGGACATTTTACTGGTAAAGATCAGGTTTAAAAATCAAATCTGTAGTGTGAAATCACATTTGAACTATGCAGGAGGAAAACGTGACGGATAAAGAAAAAGGTACTCTCTGGATCTTTTGGCCTTTTATTGCCCTCTGGCGTCTACTAACCTTCATCCTTGAATTGACCGGAAGATTGCTCGCCATCGTGCTTGGAGGTGTGTTGATGATTATTGGGGTGGTAATGAGTCTCACCGTCGTGGGCGCTGTCGTTGGTGTACCGATCGCGATTTTTGGATTTCTTCTCGTAATGCGGGGTCTCTTTTAACGATTAAAAGCGATAACGCATCTATTTGTTTCCTATAAAGTCCCTCAACATGAAACAACAAAGCTGGTTCCTTGCGCTATGCTGAATGTGCCTCAATCATCAATGATGCGTATGACCATCCTCTTTGGAATGGTGGAGTGGATCCTCACTTAACCTATTGATCTTTGGTAAGAATACCTGCCGACATTCGGTCTAAATTAATAGAAAGTAACGAATCCTCCGACCAGCAGGATCTACCTTTCTAATGAATAGATAATAATCCTTTGCTATTTTTAAAGGAAATCAGGATTTGATAGGTTGGATTTAAGAATTGAGGACTTTGAAGCGCAAGGGGATATCAATTTTTGCTTTCAATGAATGCTCATAAAGCTGAATAGGATCAATTCAGTACCGGAGGGAAATATGGGAAATTCGATTCGATTGTTTAAGGTGAGGGGAATAGATATTCGTGTCCATATTACCTTTCCCCTTATTCTTCTTTGGGCTGCTATCCAATTTGGTTGGCTCAACGGTCTTGGAATGAATGGAGCGATTTTTGGGATTATGGTTACGCTCCTTCTCTTTTCAATTGTTGTCCTGCATGAACTGGGGCATAGTCTTGTAGCATTGAATTATGGGGTTCCTGTCAAGCAAATTGTTCTGCTTCCCATTGGCGGAGTGGCTCAATTGGCGAGGATGCCAGAGAAGCCCGTCCAAGAGTTAGCGATCGCCATAGCAGGTCCATTGGTTAATTTGGGATTGGCCGTTGTACTGGCCATTATTGCTCCGCTTGCAGGGTTCGAGCTGACCATGGGGAATTTATCAAGCAATTTCCTTGAATTGGCACGTGCCAGTATGAGTTCAGTGTTTGCCTATGTCTTTATCTCAAACCTCTTCTTAGGTGGCTTCAATTTGCTGCCAGCCTTTCCTATGGATGGTGGGAGGGTCTTACGGGCTATTTTAGCCACTAGGATGAGCTATCCACGCGCAACTGCCATTGCCGTAACTATTGGACAAGCCATGGCCTGGTTGCTAGGACTTTATGGTTTCCTGGGTGGCGGTTTCTTCATGGTATTGATCGCAATCTTCATTTACGTGGGAGCAAGTCAAGAAGGACAACTTGTTCAACTTCGAAGTGTCTTGGGTGGTTTACAGGTAGAACAAGCTTATTCCCGGCAGGCGCAAACTTTATCTCCGGATGCTACCTTGAAGGATGTTGTTGATCTGACACTCAATTCCTTCCAGTCGGATTTTCCTGTCTGTGATGGAAAAAATCTTGTTGGTATCATCACCCACAGCAGGTTAATCCAAGCTCTCAATTCATACCCTCCGGAGACGCTTGTTCGCGAGGTCATGCAAGAAGCTATCCCTCCTGTATCTCCAAGCGATGGATTGTTTGAGGTACAAAAGCGTTTTTCTGAGCTCGGTGTG